>NZ_BHGL01000007.1:134358-450463 GCF_003864975.1 Sulfuriferula thiophila | reverse complement strand
GGGGCTGGCGGACGAGAGTCCGCCAGCCCCGTTTTTTGTGGTCAGCTTTTGCTCAGCTCTGCGACCAGTTTTTCCATCAAATCCCGGCCTTTGCTGCTCATGCCACGGGTAAGCAGATTGACATCGCGTTCGCCATTCACCAGCCGGCGCAAACCGCCACCGAGTTTTGCCATGTCTCCGCCTGCTTTGACCATCTGCTCGGCCATATTGGCCAGTGCCGATAACGCTGCTGCATCGCCGCCGGATGATGCCTGAATCATGGCTGCCAGACCGGGGGCAGCCGCATTGGGATCGGCGGCCTGATTCGGATCAGGCAGTGTGGCCGGGTTCTGGATGCCGCGTAAAATAGCTTCGACGATAATGCGCTCATCATCATCCAGTTCGGCGTAAATGCCGCTGTCGCGCCTGCCCGCGATAATCAGGCGCAGCGCTGCGACCAGCTTGTTCCAGCCTTGCTGTTCGGCTTGTGCCAGCATGGGTTGCAGTTGTGGCAGCAGTTGCGGTTGGGCGCACGCCGTGGCGACGCCGTGGATAAAGGCAGCATAAGTCTGGATGACTTGCTGGGTGCGGTCAGGTAAGGCCATGCGAGATTCCGTGAATTAGCACTAAATGAGTGTAATTGTACGCTGACTCGGCGCAATCGCCATAGGCTGCGCCTCCCCCCTCCAATCTTTGGTGGTATTGAGGGGGGGGCTATGCAGATGAATTTACCCATCTAGGGTGATCAGCTGCAACTGTGCAAGGTTAAAAGAAAAGCTATGTCGCAACTTTATGTCGTATAAATTCAGCCATGTCTGTTGGTCGCGGTGTCTCTGGCTACGCTTCTGCTAGTTGAGTGCTACGCATGAATTCTTGTTGTGCCAGTCCGTAAAATGCCAGCATTTGCTGGGCCATTTTCGGGGCGCTCCAGTCCAGTGCATGCTGGCGTGCTTCCGCACTCAGACGGGCGCGCAGTTCGTGGTCGGTGAGTACTTCGCGTAAGGTGGCAGCGAAGGCGACCGGGTTGTCTTCGGCGACACGGCAGCCACGACCGGCAGCCAGAATGTCGCGGGTGCCCATCACTGCTGTGGACACAACGGGCACGCCTAAGGCCATGGCTTCCAGCAGTACCAGACCCTGTGTTTCGGTGCGGGAGGCGAAGACAAAGGCATTGCCAGCGCAGTAGCACGCAGGCAATTCAGTCGAGCGTTCCAGATAGCCGACAAACAGCACGTTAGTAGCGAGGTTCAGGCCTTCTACGGTTTTCCTTAATTTGCCTTCGGCCGGCCCTTCGCCAGCGATGATCAGTAACACATCGGGCAGAGTGTGGCGTAGCTGGGCAAGCATGAGCAAGAGAAACTCGATGTTCTTTTCAAATGCGACGCGGCCGACATACACCACCACTGGGCGGTCCGGGGCGATGCCGTATTTTTGGCGGAAACCGACTGGGTCACAGTGACTGAAGTCGGATAGTTCTATGCCGGTCGGGATGATTTTGCTGAAAGCCTGTACGCCGTAGCGGGTCAGCGCTTCATCCATCGCAATGGAAGGTAATACCAGGCCATCGACCTGCGCGCACTGGCGGCGGGAAAAGTGACGGGCTACGTAGCGCATCAGGGGCTTAGGCAGGAAAGGGACGTAATGGTAAAGGTACTCTTCGAAGAAGGTGTGGTAGGTTTCAACGCACGGGATATTGAAGGCCTTGCCCAGACTCAGGCCGGTGTAATGCGCGAGGAACGGGGTGTGGATATGCACCAGATCAAAAGACTCTTGCGCGAGTAGCTGGGGTAGCGCTTTTAATTTGCTTGTCGACATCAGGCGATCTTCCGGATCCATTAACACCGGACGTCCGCTGATGCGCACAATGTCCTCTTCTGCCGGCTCGCCCATGTCATAGGCTGGGGCTACCAGCGTGACCTTATGCCCCAGCGCTTTCAGTTCGCGACGTAAAGTCATGATCGAGGTTGATACGCCATTGACCCGGGGGAAATACACGTCTGAAACCATTAAGATGTTCATGCTTTGATCCAATGCGTTAGTTATATTGAGTTTTTAACAAAATAAGGTGACGGGCGTGTGACAGTCGTTGCTTACTTGGGTATAGTTGCTTACGACCTTGATTAATTACTGCACGATTTACCCTGTGGACATGTCCGATTCATCAGCAGCAAAAGTTGTGACCAACGAGCCTGATGTGCAAGATTTTGCAGAAAAATCTGTAGACATGTGGCACCGTGGTTCGGCATGGATACTGGGGCCGCTAATGATAGGCCTGGTTGCGGTAATCCTGGCTACAGCCAGTGACTATGCCAATAAACTCAATTCCCTCCTGTTTCAGTCTTTCTTTTTCGCTCCCGTAATTATTCTGCCTCTTGGTTTTGTGTTGTTGGCGTATGTCAGCCGTCGCTATTTCCCTGGCGCGCAGGGCAGTGGTATACCGCAAACAATTGCAGCAATCAGTGACGCTGATGATAAGAAAACCAGTCATTTGCTGTCGATACGGATCATGATAGGCAAGATAATGCTGACCATAGGTGGATTGGCAGTAGGGGCATCAATTGGCAGGGAGGGCCCTACTGTGCAGATTGGTGCATCCATTATGCATATGTTTTATGGTCGCGGCCCGTTTCAGGGTGCCGATCAACGTCGGATATTGTTGTTGGCAGGCGGTGCTGCCGGGATTGCAGCCGCGTTCAATACGCCACTGGCCGGCATTATGTTCGCGATAGAAGAGTTGAGTAAAAATCACATTTTTAACGCGAATAGTTCTGCGCTGGTGACTGTCATTGTTTCCGGATTGATTCCACTGGCGCTGTTGGGCAACTATACGTATTTCGGCTCATCTGCTGCAAATCTGGAGTGGGACTCGGGCATGTCGACCATACTGATTTGCGGCTTGGTCGGGGGTGTGGCGGGCGGTACATTCAGTCGTATGTTGATCAGGGTGTCATTTGACACGACTTCCCGTCTGGCGGGATTCATCAGTCGTCGTCCATTTGTTTTTGCGGCATTGTGTGGTCTGGGCGTGGCTCTGCTCGGTTTGGCTACAGATCATCTGGTGTTTGGCACTGGCTATCAGCCTACCAAGGCTCTGCTCGAAGATAGCGGGGATTTGCCCTGGTACTTTGGCATCGCAAAATTGCTGGCGACATTACTGTCTTCAATGAGCGGTATTCCCGGCGGAATATTTGCACCGTCATTAGCGGTGGGGGCGGGCGTTGGCGATAATCTGGCGGCGTTGTTGCCAGCATCGTATGCGCCGCACAGTGCTATTGTGCTGTTGACCATGGCAGCTTATCTCTCCGGGGTGACCAGAGCGCCGGTAACAGCATTTATCATTATGATGGAGATGACGGATAGTCATCACATGTTATTGCCGCTGATGGCTGCCTCGGTTGTGGCCAGCGGGGTTTCCAAGCTGATTTCACCTACGCCGTTATATCACGCCTTATCCCAGAAGTTTTTACCTCAGCGTTAACCGTCATGCACCCTGTTGTCATGCAGGGTGTTATACAATCGTCGCCTATCATCACTATTAACTTATACATTGGCCCGCTATGCTTCATCTTACTTTACGGCAGTTGCAGGTGTTTGAAGCGGTTGCGCGCCATTTGAGTTATTCACGTGCCGCGCGTGAACTGCATTTATCGCAACCGGCAGTGTCCATGCAGGTCAAGCTGCTGGAGGAGAGTATCGGTCTGCCGCTGTTCGAGCAATTGGGTAAGAAGATTTTCATGACCGAGGCCGGGCGGGAGATGTTCCATTACAGCAAAACTATCGCCGAGCAATTGCGTGAAGCAGAAGCGGTTTTTGAGCAGATGAAAGGCCTGGATCGCGGTGAGCTGAAAATTGCCGTGGCCTCGACGGCGAATTATTTCGCTACACAATTGCTGGCGCACTTTTGTCAGGCGCATCCGCAAGTGGCGGTGCAGCTGAATGTGACTAATCGTGCTGACCTGTTGAATCAACTCGAACAAAATGCGCTGGATTTGGTGGTTATGGGGCAACCTCCGGATGGGCATGATCTGGTGGCCGAATCATTTATGGAAAATCCGCTAGTGGTTATTGCCGCGCCTAATCATGTGCTGGTGGGCGTAGCGCAAATACCAGTAGAGCGGCTGGCTGAGGAGGCTTTGATCGTGCGAGAAGAAGGTTCGGGTACGCGCAGCGCGTCCGAACGTTTTTTTCAGCGTCATGGCGTATTGACTCGTACTGGTCTGGTGATGAATACCAATGAGGCAATCAAACAAGCGGTACAGGCGGGCATGGGGCTGGCAGTGGTGTCGCTGCATACCGTGTCATTGGAATTGCAGGCAGGGCGTGTCGCGGTACTGGATGTGGTGGATTTTCCTATACGCCGGCACTGGTTTGTCGTGCATCGCCGCGACAAGCGGTTGTCGGCAGTAGCGCAGGCGTTCAAGCAGTTTTTGTTGGCGCAGGGTGCAAGCGCGACTTAAGTTTGATTTGGTTTAAGCGAGTGGCTTACTTGGCATGCTTTAATGCCATGGTCGCAACTTGCACGCGGTTTTTCATGCCCAGTTTGTCCATGATGTTGGACAGGTGATTACGCACGGTATTTTCCGACAGGTTCAAACGCACGCTAATGGTTTTGTTGGGTAATCCTTGCGCCACCAGTTCAACAATTTCACGTTCGCGAGGCGACAAGGTGTTGAACACGTCCTGTTTCAATTCGCCGCGTGCCAGCTTTTGCATGATGTGAGTCGGCAACATGCTATTACCTTGTGCGACAGACTGGATGGCATGCACCAGTTGGTCGGGCTCAGTGGTTTTGAGCAGGTAGCCATCAACCCCGTTAGTGATCGCTTCGCTGATATCTTCATCGGAGCTGGCGCTGGTAAACATGATGGTGCGGATGCCGGCATGTTTCAGCTCGGCGATTAAACTCAGGCCATCGCCATCCGGCAAGCTGCGATCCAGTAGTGCAATATCAGCACGACCGCCACGACTTAGCCATGCACGAACTGCGGCTATGTCTGCACATTGCTCGATTACCTGCAGTCCTTCTGTATGCTCGATGAGTCGCGCAGTGCCTAGCCGGGTGAGCGGGTGGTCATCAATCAATACTATGGCAATGTTCATGGCGATTCCTAACAAATGTTTTTATAGAGACCTTTGCACGATTACTGCGCTTGTTCATATTTCGTTGAAAATCAGCTCAAAATGCTCATGTACTAGTTGTACACTCCGCTTTTTCGCTTATTTCCGCCTCATCTGAACTGCGCTCGCTACATCGTGCAAAGGTCTCTTATAGTGATTTTATTTCAACAGTTTAACCTAGAAATCGAGGTTGGGCGAGATGCTTTGAGGCAAAGTTCAGCAGCGTGTCACAGTGGCAATTGCCGGGGCTTACGGGGTGCGCGTGCGAACAGGCGATCATACAAGGGGCGCGGCAGTGCGCGCAGTAATTTTGCGACAATGGCCATTTGCCAGGGGATAGTTGCATACGTGCGGCGTTTGCCGATAATGCGGGCGATTTTGGCGGCAGCCTGCTCGGCGCTCATAATGAACGGCATGCGGTACGGGTTGACTGCGGTCATCGGGGTGGTGATGTAGCCGGGATTGATAGTGGTGACTTGTACGCCGCTGCCGTTGAGTTCGACGCGTAGCGACTCCAGATAAGTGATTAATGCAGATTTTGAAGCGGAGTAGGCGCTGCCACCCGGCAAGCCGCGTATGCCGGCGACACTGCCTATCCCCACCAGTGCGCCTGATCCCGCAGTACGCATAGGCAGGAGGAAGGGTTGAAAGGTGGTTACCGTGCCAAGCACATTGGTATTCATTACCGCCTGGAAGACTGCCAGATCGTCGGCATATTCAGTCAGGGTGCCGACGCTGATGCCGGCTGCGGCAATCACCACATCCGGTACGCCTGCGCGGGCAATGAAATCCGCTGCTGCCACCTGCATGGCCGCACTATCACACACATCCAGCGGGTAGGGTTGCGCATCGGGCAGTGTGGCGCACAGTGCGACCAGCTGCTCCTGGCGGCGTGCCGCCAGGCCAAGAATAGCGCCTTGCGCGGCATAATGGCGGGCTAGCGCTGCGCCTAGCCCGCTTGATGCGCCGGTAATGAAGACGCGTAATGGCAACGGTTTATCTGGTTTTGTGTTGATGTTCTTTGCGCGCTTTGATGATGAGCGCATCCAGCGTTTTGAATAAGGCTTCTTCGCTGCCGGTCATGGTTTCAGAGGTTACATATTTGCCATCGACGATAAAAGACGGCACGCCGGCGATTTTGGAGTCGCGGGTCAGTTGGTTGGCACGTAACACCTTGCTTTGCACGGCAAATGACTGATAAGCCGCGATGAAGGCCTGGCGGTTCATGCCGACTTTGGCTGCCCAGTCGAATAATACGGCGTCCTTGCTGACGTCCAGTCCGTCTACATGAATCGCATTGAATAAGGCGTCGTGATATTTATTGACAACGCCCAATGCTTCCATGCTGTAATAAGCCTTGGCCAGTTGCGCCCACGAGTCATTCAATACAGCCGGTATGCGGCGTATGGCGACGTCTTTAGGTGCCTTCTTCAACCAGGCGTTGAGCCCGGGTTCAAGATGGTAGCAATGCGGGCAGCGATACCAGAAGAATTCGGCGACTTCGATTTTTTTGCCGCTATCCGTACCCATCTCCGGGCTGAGTATTTGATAATCAAAACCTTCTGTCAGCGCCGCATGAGCGGCTGTCATCGGTAACAAGGTTGCCAGCAACATGCTGCAAGCCATGACTACATTACGCATACGTATCATTGTTGATCTCTCCTGGTGTTAATTGGATTTTGATTGCGTGCCGTCGTTTTGGTTCTTGATTTTAACCAGGCTGGCATCAATTTTGTTTTGTGCCAGGCTGTCGCGGGTTTTGTTAGCCTCGTCGATCTTGTAAGGGCCGAGGCGGACACGGTGCCATGTGCCTTTGCCCGGGATGTCCACCGTCTGGATAGCTGCTTCAAATCCCATTAATGCCAGGCGCGCTTTGAGATTGTCCGCGTCTTCAGGGTTGGGGAACGCACCCGCTTGCAGGAAATATTGCTCCTCTGGTTTGGCTGGTTGATCCTGTTTGACGCCCTGGTCGGTGGCCGCGGTTTCCTTACCCGGCAGTATTTTATAGAAATCGAAACGCGGCTTGTCAGCGTCGGCAGTCGCCTTGGCCAGCGGATCGACTATCTGCTTATTGGTTTTGTCGGTTTTGCCGTGTTCTGCTGCCGGCTTGTCGCTGCCCGCTTCCCGCTCTGCAAACGGATTGCTACGGCCTACCCAGATGGCGATAGCTGCTGCGGCCAGCAATCCTACCAGCAGGCCAATCATGATCCCTGGCCAGACGGAACTGCCTTTTTTCTTCTCGGACGGACGAGATTTATAATCGCGTGCCATACTGATCTCCTACATTTGCGCCGGGCTGGAAACGCCCAGCAGAGTTAAGCCGCTACGGAGAACTTCGCGAGTTGCTGTAATCAACGCCAGGCGCGCATGGCGTATGGTTGTATCTTCTACCAGAAACTGTTCGGCATTGTAATAGGTATGCAGGGCAGCCGCAGTGTCTTTCAGTGCGTACGCAATTACGTGGGGTGCCAGATCGCGTGCTGCCATTTCGATCACGCCCGGATATTCTGCCAGGCATTGCAGCAGATCCAGTTCGTAACGACTGGTCAGCACGCTGCAATCCATGTCAGCCAAGGCTGCGGTGTCGCCACCCCATTGTGCCAGCACGCTGCAGATGCGGGCGTGGGCGTATTGGATGTAGTACACCGGATTGTCGCTAGTTTGTGATTTTGCCAGATCCAGATCGAAATCCAGATGCTGGTCGGACTTGCGCAGCACATAAAAGAAGCGCGCTGCATCATTGCCGACATCGTGGCGCAAATCACGCAAGGTAACGTATTCGCCGGAGCGGGTGGACATGGAGGCTTTTACGCCATCGCGGTACAGTACGGCAAATTGCACCAGTGCCACGGTGAGTTTATCCGGGTCGAGGTTGAGTGCCTGCAGTGCGCCTTTGACGCGCGGAATGTAGCCGTGGTGATCGGCACCCCATACGTCTATCATCCAGTCAAAGCCACGCTCCAGCTTGTTGATGTGGTAGGCGATATCCGAGGCGAAATAAGTGTATTGGCCATTTTCGCGCAGCACGACACGGTCTTTTTCGTCGCCGAAATGGGTGGAACGGAACCATTTGGCGCCGTTCTGGGTGTAGATGTGGCCATTTTCTTCCATCTGGGCAATGGTGCGCTGCACCACGCCGGAATCGTACAGTGACTGCTCGGAAAACCATTCGTCGAATTCAACGCCGAATTCATGCAGGTCGTTGCGGCCATCGCCCAACTGCTCGGTGAGGACGAAATCATGTATGTAATGATAGTCTGCGCCGAGCAACTCCTTGGCGTTGGCAATCAGCCGGTCCAGATGAGCGTCGGGTTCCTTTTCAAAATCAGGTACCTGCGCGATTACACTTGCCGCTGGGCGTTGATAGCGGTCCGCATGCAGTTCAAATATGGTTTGCGCCATGGCGGTGACGTAATCACCCTGATAGGCGTTGGCCGGGAAAGTCACGCTTTCGCCGCACAGCGCCAGATAGCGTATCCAGGTAGAGATGGCGAGGATGTCCATTTGCCGTCCGGCATCATTGACATAATACTCGCGCGCGACGGTATAGCCTGCGGCGGCCAGTACATTCGCCAGACTCGCGCCATAGGCTGCGCCGCGACCATGACCTACGTGCAGCGGGCCGGTAGGGTTGGCAGAAACGAACTCGACCTGCACCTTTTTGCCTGCACCCAGCTGGCTGCAACCATACTGCGCGCCGAGTTGCAGAATATGCGGTACGACTTGCTGGTGTGCTTTAGCCTGCAGGAACACGTTAATAAAGCCGGCGCCTGCGATTTCGGTTTTTTCCACCAGATCCGATGCGGGTAACGCTGCCTGGATCAACACTGCTAATTCGCGCGGGTTGCGTCGCAATGCTTTCGCCAGTTTCATGGCCACGCTACAGGCATAATCGCCATGTGCCGCATCGCGCGGTCGTTCCATTTCAATCGCGATGTCCGTTGTTTCCGCCGCTACTTGATTCACTGCTTGCGTAAACAGCGCTGTCAGATGGGATTTGATGTCTATATACGAAGTCAACATGACGCAACCTATTAAAAAGATGCGTCATTATAGCTGGCTAGTGGTTAATCAACAAAACCGGCTAAATTTCCAGCGGGTCCACATCCAGATGCCAGCGCAACTTGCTGGCCCGCAGCGTATAGATATCCTCCATCCACATGCCCAAAAACTGTTGCAGTGTGCGTCGATTGGTGGATTGCACCAAGAGCAGCGCGCGCTCGACATTGGCTTTGCGCGCCATCGTCGCCGGTGTAGGGTCGAATACTGTAACGGCGGAGGTTACCGGTGCGTGGGCTTTGGCCAGATTGAGGAAGGCGATGGCTTCAACGAGTTGCGGCGCTTCCGCGCGCAGTACCGCCTGATGGATGAATGGCGGAAAGCCGGCAGAGCGGCGTTCGTTGAGCAGGGTGCGGGCATAGCCGATGTAATCGTGCTGCTGCAAGGCCAGGTATAACGGGTGATCGACGAACTCTGTCTGGATCAGTACTTCGCCAGGATGCTGCGCGCGTCCGGCCCGTCCGCTGACCTGCATGAGCTGGGCGAACATGCGCTCGCTGGCGCGAAAATCCGGGCTGTATAACGCGCTGTCTGCACCGACAACACCGACCAGGGTGAGGTTGGGGAAGTCATGGCCTTTGGCCAGCAACTGGGTGCCGACCAGAATATCGACTTCGCCGCGCCGTATGCTTTGCTGCATCTCTGGCCAGCTATCTTTGCGCCGTGTGCTGTCGCGGTCGATGCGTAACACGCGCGCAGTGGGGAACTGTTTTTGCAGGCCTTCTTCCACGCGCTGTGTGCCCAGTCCGCTGGGGGAGATGTCGAGATTGCCGCAATCCGGACAGGCATGCGGTACGCGCTCGGCATAGCCGCAATGATGGCAGCGCAATTGGCGCTCGCGCAAATGCACCACCAGCCGGGTCGAGCAGCGCGGACAGCCGGCGGCCCAGCCGCAGGCGCGGCACACCAGGGTGGGCGCATAACCGCGCCGGTTGATGAAAATCAGGCTTTGCTGGCCGGTATCCAGCCGGCGCTGGATGGCGGTGGCCAAAGCGGGGGAGATGCCGTCCGTGAGTTTCTGGGTGCGCTGGTCGATCATGCGCACCTGCGGCAGTGTCGCAGCAGCAATCGCACGCTGCGTCAGGCTGAGGCGCTGATAACGACCACTTTGCGCGTTATGCCAGGTCTCCAGCGCCGGCGTGGCCGAGCCCAGCACAATAGGGCAGCTGCGTTGATGGGCGCGCATAATGGCGACGTCGCGAGCCGCATAACGCAAGCCATCCTGCTGATAAAACGAACTGTCGTGTTCTTCATCGATGATGATGAGCGCCAAGGCCGGCATGGGCGCGAATACTGCCAGTCGGGTGCCGAGGACGATACGCGCCCGGCCGTCCACTGCTGCCAACCAGTGATGCAAGCGCTCACCATCCGCCATGCCACTATTCAGTGTGGCAATTTCGACAGCCGGGAAGCGTGCGCGAAACACGCCGGTTAACTGCGGGGTCAGATTGATTTCCGGTACCAGTATCAGGACTTGCCCGCCCTGTGCGAGTACAGCCTGCACCAGATGCAGATAAACCTCAGTCTTGCCGCTGCCGGTGACGCCGTGTAACAGGAACGGTTGATACTTGCCCAGTGCTGCGCTGATTTGATTGGTGGCCTGCAACTGTTCCGCATTGAGTGTGGGCGCAATATCCGCGTTGACGGGTATGGCGTTAAGCGGCGCAGGCTGGCTGAGTTGCGTAACCCAGCCCAGTTCCCGCCAATGCTTGATGGTGCTGCGGTATCCGGCAGATGCCGTTGCCAATTCAGAGGCAGTATGCGCCGCACCATCCTGTAACAGGGTGAATAGCGCGCGCTGAGCGTGTGCACGTTGCGGCAGATCTGCGCCCCCGGTCTGGCCTGAGGTGGTGAGCTGCCAGCTGTCTATGGTTTTGAGTGTGGCGGTTTGTGCGCGGCGCAATGCGGTGGGTAACGCCGCGAGCACGGTAGCGCCCAGCGGATAGTGATAATAGTCACTGCAGAACCGCAGTAATTTGAGGATTTCGGCGGATAACAGCGGTGTGTCGTCGAGTACGGCGGTAATGGTTTTGAGCTGGTCGCGCGGGTGCGCAGACTCGCGGCTCAGACTCAAAACCACGCCGATGAATTCCTTGCGCCCGAACGGCACGCACACGCGCCGACCTACATCCGCCGAGGTGAGTGTAGGTGCAACATAATCAAACAATCGCGGCACAGGCACATCCAGTGCGACTTGGGCTATCAACGGCAACATGCCAGCAGTTTACCGCAAAATCAGTGGTGCTATCGTCACCAAACATTCAAAAACATTTCACGAAATTGACTTGTGACATCTGCAAACTATTCGTCATGAATGATGAACTTCTACTCCAGACTTTTATTCCACGTCCGCAACCGTTGCGCATTGCGCTGGTGACCGAGACGTATCCGCCCGAAATCAATGGTGTGGCGATGACGTTGGGCAGGCAGGTGATCGATCTGCAAAGCCGCGGCCATCAGGTGCAGTTGATTCGGCCCAAGCAGGGTGTCGCTGATAAGGCGACCCATAATGCGCAACTGGAAGAAGTGCTCAAGATGGGTGTGCCGATTCCGCGGTACGCCGGACTGAAAATGGGTTTGCCTGCCAAAGCTGCATTGGTGCGGCTCTGGCAGTTAAAGCGGCCTGATCTGGTGCATATCGCAACGGAAGGCCCGCTGGGCTGGTCGGCATTGGCAGCGGCACACAAGCTGCGGCTGCCAGTGAGTACTGACTTTCATACTAATTTTCATAGCTACAGCAAGCATTACGGAGCGGGCTGGTTACGCCGGCCTATTCTGGCGTATTTGCGTAAATTCCATAACAAGGCCTGTGTGACGCTGGTGCCGACCGAAGGCATGCGTAAGGAATTGCAAACGCACGGTTACCGCAATCTGGAAGTGGTGTCGCGCGGTGTGGATACGATGATGTTTACTCCGGTGCGCCGCGATGAAACCTTGCGCGCAAGCTGGGGTGTCAAGCCGGATACGCAGGTGGTGATTTATGTCGGTCGGATTGCGCCAGAAAAAAATCTGCCGCTGGTGTTTGAGGCTTATGCCGCGATGCACGCGATTAATCCGAACAGCCGTCTGGTGATTGTGGGCGACGGCCCGGAACGTGCTGCTTTGCAGGCGCAAAATCCCGACGCGATTTTTTGCGGCATGCGCAGCGGTGAAGACTTGGCCCGCCATTATGCGGCAGGCGATGTGTTTCTGTTCCCCAGCCTGACCGAGACATTTGGTAACGTGACGACGGAGGCGATGGCGAGTGGCCTGGCAGTCGTTGCCTATCAGTATGCCGCTGCCGAGGCGCTAATTCGTCACGGCGAAAACGGCATGGTCGCACCTTACAATGATGCGAAAAAATACATAGAGGCGGCAGTGGAATTAGCACGAGAGCCGGCCCGCGCCAAACAGATAGGTGGGCGTGCCCACCAAACCGCGCTATCCATCTCGTGGGATAGCATACACGACCGTTTTGAACGGGTATTGCACGCCATTATCGATAAGGAAGATTGCCATGGAGAAATTGAGCTGGCAGTGGATGGGTGAGTGTGAAGCAGGGTTAACCCAGCGCTTTAATCGCGTTGAGCGTTACCCGGCTGTGGTGCGAATTTTCCAGCTGATCAGCCGGCTGGGCGATGGCGTGTTCTGGTATACACTGATGGTCGCCATGTATCTGTTTATGGGAAAATCCGCGCTCTATGTGGTGCTGCATATGATTGCAGCCGGATTGACGGCGACGCTGATTTATAAATGGCTCAAGCATAAGACATTGCGGCCGCGTCCACATCAGCAGTTCGGGCATATACATTGCCTTACTGCGCCACTGGATCGATTCAGCTTTCCTTCCGGGCACACGCTGCATGCCGTGACATTTAGTCTGGTAGCGATTTATTACTACCCGTCACTGGCCTGGTTGCTGGTGCCGTTTACGCTTGCGGTGGCAGCTTCCCGGCTGATACTTGGTTTGCATTACCCGACGGATGTGCTGGCTGGGATCGTGTTGGGCGCTGCTGTTGCCAGTGCGTCATTTTTTATATTCTGAATCCTGTTCTTGTTGGTGAAGACTGTTGCATCGGCTGGTTAGATTTGTTGTCCGTGAGGCTCTATAATTCGGCAACTTTCTGATTGTTCCGGTGTAATAGACTATGTCTGAAAATCTTTTCTCCCGTGCGCTTGATTGTTTACAGACGGCCGATGTGGATCGCAAGCTGGTGCAAGTTGCCGCATTGCGACAAGCATGGGAGTCAGGTGAAATTGTCAGCTCTGCTACGACTATTCCTGCGATACCGATCCCTGTCCCCGGCCGTCCGGCCAGGCCGGAGATGGTTTCTGCGTTGCTGGTAGGGAAACGCAAGCCATCAACCCCCGAGGGGCGGGCGGCGTTGATGCATTCGCTGGCGCATATCGAATTCAATGCCATTAATCTTGCGCTGGATGCGGTGTACCGCTTCCGTGATTTACCCGTGGATTACTATGCTGACTGGCTGCGTGTAGCGGCCGAAGAGGCTTATCATTTCTCCTTGTTGCGTGATCATTTGCGTACGCTGGGTTTTGATTATGGAGATTTCACCGCCCACAACGGCCTGTGGGATATGGCAATCAGCACCGCGCATGATCCTATGGTGCGCATGGCATTGGTGCCTCGGGTGCTGGAAGCGCGCGGGCTGGATGCGTTACCGATGATCATGCACCGGTTGGCATCGTGTGGTGCGCAGTCTTCTGCCGATATCCTGACCATCATTTTGCGTGACGAGATCGGGCATGTGGCCATCGGGAACCGCTGGTATGCCTATTTCTGCGAGCTGCGCGGCCTGGAGCCGATTGCGACGTTCAGATCGTTGCTGCGCGAATTCAATGCACCCAAGCTGCGCGGGCCGTTGCACACCGAGGCGCGCCTGGCGGCAGGATTTAGTCCGGCGGAAATGCAAATGCTGGAAGATTTTATCGGCTAGTTGTCGTGTTGTGTGGTCGAGTGGCAGAACGAGAGTCCCTTGACGGGTAATGTCGCGCGGTGTGGATAAATGCTTGCTAAGCATCTGAATACCCAATATAATGCGCGGTTTCCCCCTTGCCCTACCGCTTACGCACGGAGGGCTTTAACCAGAAGGAGTTTTGCATGCGTCATTATGAAATCGTGTTTATCGTACACCCGGATCAAAGCGAGCAAGTGCCTGCGATGATCGAGCGTTACCGCAACCAAGTCACCACGCGTAGTGGCCAAATTCACCGTTTGGAAGACTGGGGCCGTCGTCAGATGGCTTACCCTATTCAAAAGGTTCACAAAGCACACTATGTGTTAATGAACATTGAATGTGATCAAGAAACTCTCGATGAATTAGAGCATGGCTTTAAATTCAACGATGCAGTGTTGCGCCATCTTACCGTGCGTATGGATGAAGCCGTTACTGCACCTTCACCAATGATGAAGGAAGAAAAGTCACGCTCATTGACTACCCCTGAAGCTAAGGTTGAATCCGACGTAGAAGAAGTAGCCTAAAGCGGTTGGAAGCCAATCAGCTTTTACTTACCGGAACGCTAGCCCAACTCGAAGCCTTACGTTATACACCTGCTGGTGTGCCTCTGATTGAATGCCGGATTCGGCACGAATCGAAACAGATAGAGGCCAACAGCGAACGTATGGTGCAAGTAGAGATTCCCGCCATTGCAATTGGCGAGATGGCGCGTAAAGTAAGTCAGCTGAATCTGGCGCAACCCCTTCGTGTTACTGGCTTTCTCGCGCAGAAGAGTCAAAAGAGTCAACAGATAGTGCTGCATATTTGCAGCTTAGAAAACATTTAGATAGGAGTGCATCATGCCTCGTCCAACTAACAGCAAAAACACAAAACGCCGGGAAGGTTCCCGTCAGTTGTTCAAACGTCGCAAGTTCTGCCGCTTTACCGTTGAAGGTATTGCCTGGGTTGATTACAAAGACGCTGAGTTATTGAAAGATTTCGTTGCTGAAAACGGCAAAATTATTCCAGCACGTATCACTGGTACCAAAACCCGTTTTCAACGCCAGTTGTCTACCGCTATCAAGCGCGCTCGTTTCCTTGCGCTGATGCCTTACACCGACTTGCATTAAGGAGATCACTATGCAAATTATTCTGATGGAAAAAGTGGTCAACCTCGGTACGTTGGGTGATGTCGTTAAAGTTAAAGATGGTTATGCACGTAACTTCCTTATCCCTCAAGGTAAGGCAAAACGCGCAACTTCAGCTAACCTTAAGTTTTTTGAAGAGAAGCGTGCTGAATTAGAAAAAGCGCAGGCGGCCACATTGGCAGCTGCGCAAGCACGTGCCGAGAAATTGGCTGACTACGCTTTAGTTGTTTCGCAAAAAGCGGGTATGGATGGTCGTTTGTTCGGCTCTGTTACCAATGCTGATATTGCTGAAGCGTTGAATAAAAATGGTTTTGAAGTTGCCAAGGCTGAAGTTCGCATGCCTAACGGCCCATTGAAAGCAATCGGCGAGTTCCCAGTGAGCATCGCATTGCATACCGATGTGGTAGTTGATATTAACGTTACCGTACAAGGCGAACGTTAAGCAGGTTTTGCCAAACTAGTGGTTCAGGTTAGGCTGGAAGCAGGATGCTTCAGGAATAACAGAATGTGAATTCTGTCCTGAGCATCCTGTTTTTTTACGTCTGTAATAAAGATGGGGTTATGGAAAATCAGGGTTTCTTTTTGGCACGCGGGTGTGCCAGGTCGTAGGTGGCCGCCAGGTGCTGAAAGTCCAGCTGAGTATAAATCTGTGTGGTGCTGATGCTGGCATGCCCCAGCAGTTCTTGTACTGCACGCAGGTCACCAGAAGACTGCAGCAGGTGTGAAGCAAAGGCATGGCGTAATACGTGGGGATGGACTTTGGCATCCAGGCCGGTTCGCTGCGCTCGGTGTTTGAGCCGCAGTGCGATGGCGCGCTGGGTCAAATGCTTGCCATTACGACCGGGAAAAATGTAGTCGCCTGCGTCATTGCGTTGTGTCAGCCAGTGTTGCATAGCTGCAATAGCCTGGCTCCCGAGCGGGATCAGTCGGGTTTTGTTACCTTTGCCGGTAACCTGAATCTCGGCCTGGTTTAAATCAAGTTGTGCCAATTTTAGCGTTGCCAGCTCGGACAAACGCAAACCAGAAGAATAAAATAATTCAAACATGGCGTTGTCACGCACTGCCAGTGCCGAATCATCCGGAGTATCCAGCAAGTGGGCAACCTGCTCTACTGACAGGCTATGCGGTAAGGTGCGGGCATATTTAGGGGCGCGCAGTCCGGTGCAGGGATTGTGCGCATAGCCATGGCGTTTATCCAGATAATGATAAAAACCACGCCAGGCGGATAAGGTGCGTGCCAGACTTTTACCGGACAGGCCGCGGGCATGCAGGGTGGCGATGATGCGCCGAATGTCATGTGCATGAATATCGGCGAGTGCGGTTGTGCCAATGTGGCTGAGCAAGACGCGCACGTCACGTGCATAATTGCTGATGGTATGAGGCGACAAGCCACGCTCGGCGGCAAGGTGAGTTAAATAGGCGTCTACCAGCCCGGTATTCACGGCAACAGTCGTTGCAACCCCGCAGCAATCAATTCACCCAGGCGTTGCAGGTAGAGCGTGCCCATTTGCGGGTAAAAACGCTGCGCGTCTTCAGAAGCCAGCAACAGTACGCCAACCACCTGATGGTTTTTAAGCGGAATAGCGGCATACGAACGCAAATGGCTGGTGTCGCCAAGCCAGGTGAGTGCCTCGGGGTGCAGGTAAGCACCACATTGTGGATGGGGCATGTTGTCGACCCAGCCTTTGACCTCATCGGAGCAGGGGGAAAACTCAATGTCGTCGCCAGCTGCTTGCCATATTCTCAGTGCTGCGTGGGGGATGGCAAAGTCTTCGCGCAAATTCAGATACAGTGCATGGATCAGCGTGGGCAAATCGCGTGCAGCCATCATGGCCACCGCGATATGCTGCATTTTTTGCGAAATGGCGTCGTTTTCTTCGCCAAATTTGATCAGCTCTGCCAGCTTGGTCTCGAGCAGAGTGGTTTTGTCACGCAGATTCAATATCTGGCGCTCAGCAATGGAAATCGCCCGACCTTCAAAGGGATGGCTGACGCGAATATCCGTTAATAAATGCGGATGCTCGTCAAAAAATTCTGGGTGCGTAGCCAGATAACGCGAAATGTCTTCGGATTTCATAATACCAATATTATTCCAGTATGAGTTCTGCTTCAAATACGTTTACAGTAGGGCCGGTTAACCAGACAGGATTGTCGCCCCCCGCCCATTCTATGGTCAGGATACCGCCATGCGTGGTGACATCAACCTTGGGCTGCAACAAGCCGCGGCTGATACCCGCAACCACGGCAGCGCATGCTCCCGTGCCGCATGCCAAAGTTTCGCCGGCACCGCGTTCAAACACGCGCAAACGAATGTGCCCACGGTCGATAATTTGCATAAAACCGGCATTCACGCGCTTGGGGAAGCGCGGGTGATGCTCTATCACCGCGCCTGTCTCTGCAACAGGAGCGGTGTCGACATTATCCACAATTTGCACGGCATGCGGGTTACCCATGGAGAGTGCGTTAATCTCTACCGTAGTGCCGTTGACTTCAAGCGGGTAAGTGAGCGCCCGCTGATCTGCTACAAAAGGGATGTCGGCTGGCTCAAAGCGTGGTGCACCCATGTTGACGGTGACGCGGCCATCATCCTCCAGTCGCGGGAAGATCAGTCCGGAAGCGGTTTCAACACGAATTTCACGTTGCTGGGTCAGACCGTGGTCGTGAACAAAACGCACAAAGCAGCGCGCGCCATTACCGCATTGTTCAACCTCGCTGCCGTCTGCGTTGAAGATGCGATAACGGAAATCCGCATCGTCACGTGTAGGGCGTTCCACCAGCAAGAGCTGGTCACAACCGACACCAAAATGGCGGTCAGCTATCCAGCGCACCTGTGCAGTGCTGAGGTTGACGGGCTGGGAGATAGCATCAATCACCACAAAGTCATTACCTGCGCCGTGCATTTTAGTAAATTTCAATTTCATAGGTTCATCATCATGGATAGAATTTGGCTTCACCGGGAGGGCGTGTTTTGAAACGCTTGTGCAGCCAGAAATATTGTTCCGGCATTTCCCGTACCCGCTCCTCGATAAACGCATTCATGCGCGTGACATCGGCTGTCATGTCGTCGCTGGGGAAATTATCCCACGGTGGATAAAACTGTATCACATAGCCCTGACCATCTGGTAATTGTCGCGTGACGGCTGGCATGACCTTGGCATGAGCCAGTTTTGCAATGCGTGGCAGGGCATTGACTGTCGCGGTGGGAACGCCGAAAAACGGAACGAACAGCGCATCTTTGGCACCGAAATCCTGATCGGGCAAATAATATAAAGGCGCGCCCAGTTTCATTTCGCGTATCAGCGGGCGTACACCGTCATGCCGCGAGATTAATTTGGATTGGCCGAACCGGGTGCGAGCATGCAACATGAGCTGATCGAATAATGGGTTTTTAAGCCGGCTATACATCGATACCAGTGGAGCATATTCAGTGCTGATGCGTACGCCACCCATGTCCAGGCCAATGAAATGCGGCGCCAGCAAAATGAGTGGTTGCCCATATTCAGCCTGAAAGTGAGCCAGGCCTTCTATTCTGACTATCTTGTTAATGCGTTTGCGGTCAGACCACCATAATTCGCCGTGTTCTATTGCGGCGCGGGTCATGGCCTGGAAATGGCGTTGCAGCACATTGTCACGCTGCGCCTGCGGCCATTCGGGAAAGCATAGGGACAGGTTAATGGCGCCAATTTTGCGGCGCTTGGCTGCGAGATGGTAGAGCAGCATGCCCAACGCGTTGCCTATGCGGGCTTGCAGCGCCAAGGGCAGCCAGTGAATCAGCCATAGTATGAAAATGCCGAGACGGGACGCTATCATGTCGGTTCAGCCGGAGGCTCAACGCCACCCGGGCGTTTGTAACGGTTGTAGCTCCATAAATACTGGGCCGGAAATTGGCAGATAAGGTGTTCCAGAGCGGTATTGAGCGCTTGAGCTGCCTGTTGTTTATCGCCACTCAAATCGGCTGGTAGCGGCTCAATGTGAATAATGTAGCCTTGCCCGTGAGGTAGGCGTTCACCAAACATCAGCAAGGGTATCGCGCCGGTAGACTGGTGCAGGCGTGACACCAGCGTGGGTGTGTAAGCCGGGCGGCCAAAAAAATTGGCCCATGCGCCTTCGCCACGGCTGGCGACCTGATCAGGCAGCACGCCAACAGCTTCGCCTTTTTTTAGGGCGGTCAGTAATGCACGTACACCCTTGACATCGGTGGTGGCCAGGCTGATTTGGCCGCGCGCGCGCCCTGCACGCATGATGCCTTCCACCCAGCGTTGGCGAGGTGGTTTATACATCACTGTCATCGGGCGGCGGGCGGCGTAATACAGGCTGACAATCTCAAAACAGCCTAAATGCGGGGTCATGGCCAATATGCCTTTGCCCGATTGGGCGGCGGCTTCGACGTGCTCCCAGCCGTGACACGCTTTGACCAGTTTCAGCACATCCTCATACGGGCGCAGCCAGATCGGCAGAATTTCCGCCGCACCTTTGCCTATTTCGCGTACAGTCTGCTGCAATAGCTGGTGATAGGCCGAGTCATCGCCAGCGATGTGGCTTTGTGCCAGGTTTTGCTCTATTTTTGCAGCGTAGCGTTTATCATAACGATAGATCAGTCTGCCACCGAATGCGCCGAGCATATGCCAGAAGCGTAACGGTAATTTGGCCAGTAAACGGAGTAAAAGCAGGCGCATTTATAAACGATCAATAAATGGCAAAATTCGCTGGTGCGAATGTAAGCATGAGATGAAATCGGTTATGTAAGTGTAGCGTATACAAGATATATGGCGATCCTGATGTTATATGAGTAACTGCATTCAGCTAGTGTAGCTCGTGCTATTTTAACCCAAGACCTGTTTGTGCGTGGATTGAATTTGCTGTGAATCTATACACATGCGAGAGACTCCGCTAGAATGTCGCCTTGGTTTGAGGAGCGTTGCGACGGGGTCATCCCGCCAGGCTCAAACCGTTCTCATAGCAACGACGCTCACGTCTTACTTTTTTGTCTTTAACAGAAAGGCGTGTGTGCCATGCAAGATTATATTTTCACCTCCGAATCCGTTTCCGAAGGTCATCCCGACAAAGTCGCTGACCAGATTTCCGATGCCGTTCTCGACGCTATCCTGACGCAAGACCCTCATGCCCGCGTTGCCTGTGAAACGCTGGTTACGACCGGATTGGTGGTAATCGCCGGCGAGATTACGACCCACGCCATGATTGATTACAACCAGATTGCGCGGCAGACCGTGAAGCGTATCGGTTACGACAGTTCGGAAATCGGTTTTGACTACAATACCTGTTCCGTATTAACCACCTTTGGCAAACAGTCCGCTGATATCGCACAAGGCGTGAACGAAGGTCAGGGGCTGGATCTGGATCAGGGCGCGGGTGATCAGGGCTTGATGTTCGGTTATGCCTGTGACGAAACGCCATCCTTAATGCCGATGCCGATTTATCTGGCGCATCGACTAGTTGAACGCCAGGCGGAGCTGCGCAAAGATGGTCGTCTGCCCTGGTTGCGTCCGGATGCGAAATCGCAAGTATCGATTCGTTACGTCGACGGCAAGCCACAGCATGTCGATACCGTGGTGCTGTCCACCCAGCATCATCCCGATGTGTCGCATGCGCAGATTCAGGAAGCGGTGATTGAAGAAATCATTAAGCCGGTTATTCCAGCCGACATGCTGAAACAGGATGTGCGTTATCTGGTTAATCCGACCGGTCGATTTGTCATCGGCGGCCCGATGGGCGACGCTGGTTTGACTGGCCGCAAGATCATCGTCGATACCTATGGCGGTGCCGCGCCGCATGGTGGTGGCGCATTCTCCGGTAAAGATCCTAGCAAGGTGGATCGTTCTGCGGCTTATGCCGGTCGTTACGTGGCCAAGAATATTGTGGCAGCCGGTCTGGCCAGCAAATGCCTGGTGCAGGTGGCTTACGCAATTGGTGTGGCACGTCCGGTGTCGCTGATGGTAAATACCTTCGGCACGGGCAAGATCAGCGACGAACGTATTGCGCAGCTGGTCGAAGCGCATTTTGATCTGCGTCCGAAAGCGATTATTCAGACGCTCAATCTGTTACGCCCGATCTACACGCGTACTGCCAGTTATGGCCACTTTGGCCGTGACGAGCCGGAGTTTACCTGGGAAGCTACCGATAAAGCCGAAGCATTGAAATCGGCGGCGGGGATTTAACGCTGAGTTATCTCAAAGGGGTGTACGCTACGGCGACACCCTTTTTTTGCCTTTTGCCTTTTGCCTTTTGCTTTCTGCTTTCTGCGTAACCGGATTTGTGGCTTATTGCAGTCTTCACAGGAATCATTTAACCTGATCACAACTAATCTCAATTCTATTAAATAGTTATGGTCGATACTTCACATAGTGCAGGCCTTTCCAAGGCTCAGATGTTACTGCAGCAGCTGAAGGCAAATTATCTTGTTGAATTGCCAGAGCGCATCAACGAGTTGGAGCAGCTTGTACTGGACTTGAGTCGCACGGGTGAATTCGTGCAGCGATTTGAAGAGTTGTATCGTAAAACCCATAGTCTGAAAGGCAGTGCCGGCACCTACGGCATCCCTATTGTCAGCGCTATTTGTCATCAACTGGAAGAGACGCTCAATACTGTCACGGGTAATGCTGACCTGGTGAATGATGTCTTTCTCGATCGATGTATCGCCTATCTGGATTTGATGCAGCAAGCCGCTACCGCCGCTGCGCGCGGGCAAACTGTTTTCCCTGAAATCGAAAGCGCAATGGCCGGCATGCGTGCAGTCAGTGTTGGTAAAAAACTTTCCGTGCTGTTGTTGGAACCGTCCAAAGTGAATGTGACGCTGTATTTGGGTATGCTCAGGGAGCTGCCCATACAGTTTTCTCTGGCTGACAATGGATATGCTGCGCTGGAGCAGTTGCTGCAGTATCGTTTCGATATGGTTATTACGGGTTATGAAATGCCCATGCTTAATGGTGCTGCGCTGATCGGTGCGTTGCGTTTGTGCCAATGCCCGAATCAGCATATTCATGCCATACTCATCACCTCTACGCCTGATTTGCAGATTCCTGCAGGTGTGGCGCCTGATTTGATTATTCCACGAGATGCGCGCACAGGTGGTGTGCTATTGGCTGCAATGCAGGAATTTATCAAATTGCGGCATAAGGAAGGCGGAAGCGGCTTGTAAGCCACGACAGGCGGTTGGTTGCTAAACTATAAAATAAGAAAAATAAGTGGAGATGATGTGAACAAGACCGTGCAAACAAGATGGCTGGCATTCGCATTCCTCGTCGTGCTGAACTGGTATGCAAAGGGCTGATATGACAGCAACAGAGACGGATAATCACTCGGCCATTACCCCGCAGCCTGTATCCCAGGCTTATCAGGTGCTTGTGGCAAGAGCGGGTGGGCTGCTGGTGTGTATCGAGCTGGAGTGCGTGGAACGCACCTTTTCGCTGGTCGCTTTGCAGCCTGTTCCCGGCGGTGCGCCTGCGGTGGCTGGTATTATGAATTACGCGGGCAGCAGCCTGCCGGTAATCGATATTGCTGTTCGGCTGCTATTGCCGGCAGCGCCTTACAGTTTGGACACACCGATAGTCGTATGCGCACATGATGGCCGGCGGGTTGGGGTGATCGTCAGCGAAATTATCGGTATACAGATGCTGAATCGTGAGGATATG
The DNA here is from genome assembly GCF_003864975.1 of Sulfuriferula thiophila. NCBI lineage: Bacteria > Pseudomonadati > Pseudomonadota > Betaproteobacteria > Nitrosomonadales > Sulfuricellaceae > Sulfuriferula > Sulfuriferula thiophila. Next base: position 427,576 of record NZ_BHGL01000007.1, on the reverse strand, counting down.
CAGCTTGCCCGGGAACTGGGCGGGCATGGCGCAGCGTTTAGTGCTTCATTGCATACCCAGCAGGGGCTGGCATATCTGCTGGATTCTGGCTGGCTGACAACATTCGATTTGTATGGGGCGAGTGGCGAGGCTCAATCTGAATTAAGGGCGAAAGTATCGTGACAGTGCTTGCCGGTGAGCTTGGTGACGCAATTGAGCTCAGTGCCGCCTGCGAAGAGGCTTTTTGCCGGGCCATTGCCCGTCGCACCGGTATCGTGTTGCAGGATCACCAATTACCAAATCTGCGTGAAACCATTCGTCTGGGATGCGAGCGTTTTAATTTCCCCGGATGCCCCCACTATTTGCAAAATCTGGAATCTTCACAAGGCTTGACTGCTGAGCTGGAATTTCTGATTGCGGGTGTGACGGTAGGTGAGAGTTATTTTTTTCGTGACAGCGAACAAATTTCCCTGCTGCGCGAACAACTGTTACCCGAGATGATTGCCGCCAAACGCGTGTCAGGCGATTTGTCGCTGCGCATCTGGAGTGCCGGTTGTTCCATGGGACAGGAAATATACACGTTAGCCCTGATGCTAAGGCAACTGATTCCTGATATTGCTTCCTGGCGTATTCACTTATTGGGTACGGATATCAATACTGAAGTCGTCGCCAAAGCGATGCAGGGTCGCTACTCTGAATGGTCGTTTCGGGCAACGCCGCCCGCAGTAATAGAGCGCTGGTTTTCCAAGGTCGATACGGAGTATGTGCTGGATGCAGAAGTGCGCAGTATGGTGCGATTTGCCTACCTGAATTTGACCGAAGATGCGTTCCCGTCCGTCATGAGTGAAACCCATGCACTGGATATGGTGCTGTGCCGCAATGTGTTTATTTATCTCGATCGTGAGGTAATCCGGCGCGTTATGGCGCAGTTTGCTGAATGCCTGACGGAATCCGGTGTGCTGATGCTAGGAGCGTCAGATCCGGTGGATTATGGCTACGCTACGCTGGTATGGCAGCAGACTGATCAAACGGCCTATTTCCGTAAAAACTCGCGGGCAATTAGCGACAATCGCAGCCAGGTGGCCCAGGCGGCATTGCTGGAAGCGGCTGTTGCCGTATCACCGCAACAGACTTATGTGCCTGAAACACCTCGGCCAGAACTGCCGGAACGTCAGCAAGCACCTGTGCAACCCGTTATCCAGCCGGATCGCGTGAAAATGGCGATAGCGATGCTGGGGCGTGGCGATTGGGAGGCCGGGCTGGCGATTATCGAGCAAGCCTGTGAGCTGGGCGAGGAAAACAGCATGCTGCAGCAGATGAAAGCCCAGGCGTTGGCGAATTTGGGCAGGGCCGAGCAGGCGCAGCAAGCCTGTGAGCGCAGCTTGCAACTGGATCCGGATAACAAGCATGCCTATCTGGTGCAGGCCATGATACTGGGGGAGTTGAATCAGGTAGCGGATGCCGAAGAGGCTTTGCGCAAGGCCTTATATCTGGATAGGGCGTTTCTGGAAGCGCACTATGAACTGGGCATGTTGCGCATGCGTAGCGGACGTCTGGCGCCCGGGATCAAAAGCCTGGAAAATGCGCTGCAACTTGCTTTGGCAGGTGATCCGCAGCGTGGTTTGCATAATGCCGGCGGTATGACCTATCAACGGTTTGCGCAGGTGCTGGCGAGCGAGATCGAGATTTATCGAGGTGGCCACAGTGCGAAAACCAGCAAGCTGGCGTCCCTGAATAAAATATAAGCGGTGAATTTGCCAGCCATGATGTGCTGGTAAAGGGCATACAAGAGGAGAAGGTTGTGGGCCGTATCATTGGTATCGTACAGGTGAAGGGCGGAGCAGGGCGTTCGACGTTGGCAACCAATCTGGCCGCAGCGTTATCAATGGAGGCGCCCACTGCGCTGATTGATGCGGATGTACCACAAGGCACGAGTGTTTCCTGGGGGGTGCTGCGCGAGCGGGCTGGGCGTATGGGGCAGCTCACCGTTACCGGGGCGGCAGACCATCGCATATTGGTTAGCAAAGCGCGCGAACTGGTGGCAACACATAGCTACGTGATCATCGATGGCCCGCCACGGTTGGCCGAAGTTATTCGTGTTATTCTCATTATGAGCCGGCTGTGCCTGATCCCTATGGGGGCGAGCGCAGCAGAAATCTGGGCGACTTCGGATCTGGTGCGCACCATTGCGGAAGCGCGTAATCGGCGCCTTGATGTGAATGCGTGCATCGTCTGGAACCGGTTTCGGGGATACACCCGCTCGGCTCGCGAACTGGGCGAAGCGGCGGAGCAGGAACTGGGCTTGCCCGCGTTACAGAGCAAGCTGGGTTATCGGGTAGCGTATTCGGAGGCGATGGCGCGCGGACTTTCTGTTGCGGAGTGGCCGGACAAACAGGCCCAGGTTGAATTCGCAGAGCTGGTCGCAGAAATAAAAGAACAACTTAAGGTGCAGGGCTAAGGCATGGCAAAGCGAAATTCACAGACAGATGTGTCCGCCTCATTGGGGGAGATGACGCTCAGCAAACCCCAGTTTGACGAAGCGCTAGCCTTCGCCGAGTCCGGAGTATCAACCTTTGTTGCTGCAGATATTGCAATGCCCCCACTGCACCGGGAGTCAGAAGTCAGTCAACGGGTGCAGACCGCGTGGTCCCTTATGCCCACCGATGCGTTGTCTCGCAAGATATTGCAGGAACGGGCGCAATTGCTGGCCACCGTAGCGAATGAACAAAAACACGAAGTCAGTGATCAGTTTTTGTGTTTTCGATTGGGCTCAATTGAGCGTTACGGAATTCCCTATGCGCATTTGCAGGAATTGCTGTATGTGGGCAGCCTCGCGCCCGTGCCGTGCACTCCGGCTTTTATTGCCGGCGTGGTAAACCATCGCGGTGAGCTGTTGACGGTGCTCGATCTCAAACATTTTTTCCGCATTGCCGCGACGCCGCGAACCGGGGAGGTGCGCATTGTCGTTATCCAGCATGGCAGTATGCGTGCCGGCTTGCTGGTGGATGGCGTTGATGGCAATGAGAATTTTCGCACGGCTGATCTGGCGCCCCCCCTGAATTCGGAAGGCGTGTTCAATATGGAGCATGTGCTGGGTATTCATGGCGGTAATGTCACCATGCTGAATGTGCCGGGTTTGTTGTCCGATCCCGCGTTGACGGTGGGACGTACGGCATAAAGCAGATATGTTATACAAAGACTAACTATATATTCGGGGGAAAGATGAAAGAAACCATGAATCAGCAGTCACTGACGCAATTGATGGATATCGACTTGGCGGGGCAGGCTTCGCGCAAGAAATTTGTCGATTTCACTGAGAATGATGCGCGCGCGCTGAAAGCGTTACGTCCCGCGGTAGAGGCCAGGGCCGATTACATCGTTGACCTGTTCTATGCCAATATCGAGCGCTACACTGAACTCATGGGCACAATTAAAGATGCCGGCTCCAATTTGGATCGGCTAAAGATGGCGCAGAAACGCTATCTGCTGGAATTGTTCGACGGTGATTATGGTGATGCCTACTTTGAACGTCGACTCAAGATCGGCGTGATTCACAACAAGATCGGATTGACGCCGCGCTGGTATCTGGGCAGTTACAGTGTCTACAGTCAGGCGATTATTCCGATGATCATCCGCAAATACTGGTGGAGTTCACGTCGGCGGGATGCTGCGCTGATGGCCTTCAACAAGATTATTTCCCTCGACTCGCAACTGGCAATGGACACCTACATTCATGGCCTGATGACGGACTTGCGTGGCGTCAGCATGACCAAAGGTGACATAGAGACGCGACTGAATGAGTATCAGGATTTCATTGGTAATGTGGCCGGCGGTGATTTGCGACAGCGCCTGCATGTGCAGGGTGAAGACGTGCTGGCGCGGCTGGGGGGCAATCTGAATGGCATGACCGAAAGTCTGGCGGGTGTGGCAAGTGGCATCAAGGAAGCGGTTAATACCATGTACACCTCACTCGAGCAAATGCAGAATGCGATCAACGCCCAGTCGGCCGGCGCATCGGAACAGGCGGCATCCGTGCATCAGACCACAACGACACTGGAAGAAATCAAGGCGACCTCTGCGCAAACGCTGGAAAAGGCGCGCATGCTTGGTGAGGTGGCTGAGCGTACCCGCCGTGAAAGCGAGCAGGGTATGGCGGCAGTGGATCAGGCGGTAGTCAATATGGCTTCGATACGCGAGCGGGTGGAAGGCATTGCGCAGACGATCTTGTCCCTGAGCGAACAGACCCAGCAGATCGGCGAAATCACGGCCGTTGTGACCAATCTGGCACAGCAGTCGAAAATGCTGGCGCTAAACGCCTCGATTGAGGCCGCCAAAGCAGGTGAGGCCGGTAAAGGTTTCGCTGTGGTGGCGGCAGAAGTGCGGGAGCTGGCAGAGCAGTCGCAACAGTCGACCGCGCAAGTGCAGAAGATCCTGCAGGATATTCGTCATGCGACCGATAAGGCGGTGATGGCGACAGAAGAAGGCAGTAAAGGCGTCGATAGCGGAGTGTTGTCTGTACAGCGTAGCGGCGAAGCTATGCGGCAACTGAGCGAAGTGATCCGTGAAACGTCGTTGGCCAGTCAGCAAATTGTGGCTGCCGTGCGTCAGGAAGCAGTCGGTATCGATCAAGTCGCGCTGGCAATGTCGGAAATCAATAAAGTGACCTCGCAATTTGTTACCAGTGCGCAACAAAGTAAAGCCTCTTCCGGTGAATTCCGTAATGTGGCCGAACGTCTGCGCGAGACTGTCAGCGTATACAAGTTGTGAGCGTAAGTTCAGTAACCACTTGGGATAATTCGTAATGGGAAAAACGATGAGCAACCGGATCATGCAGCCAGCCATCCAACTGATGGGGGCGTTGAACTACAAGACCAAATTCCTGGTGATTTTTTTGCTTTTTCTGCTGCCGCTGGGGACATTCAGCTTCATGCTGTTAAAGGATTTATATGTGCAGACAGCCACTACCAAACAGGAAATAGTGGGTATCGAGTACATACAGGCGCTGAATAATGTGCTCAGGGAAGTAACTGATCATCGGGGCAGAATGAATGCTTTTCGGCGTGGTGAAGCATCTTTTCGCGATAAGGTGCTGCAGAATGAGGTGGCTGTTGATAAAGCATTTGCAGATCTCGCTGAGCAAGACAGGCTAAGTGGTGGTCTGTTGAAAGTAGGTTCGCGTAGCCGCGATTTGCAGCATCAATGGGCCGTATTGAAACGGGATGGTTTCAATTTGCCGGCCACTGCAACCTATAATGCCCATGTCAATCTGCTGGTTGATATCAATGCCTTGATTCGTCATGTGGCGATTACATCCAACCTGCTGCTGGATCCCGATATTGATAGCCAGTTGATTGCGCTTACTGCGATATACCGGATGCCCCCCCTGATAGAGTCCGTGGCACGATTACGGGGGCTGGCGACTACTGTCGAGGCAGCTCAAAAAGTGTCGCCTGAAAATCGTGGTGTGCTTCAGCTAAGACAAGAAACGCTGTTAAAAAATGCGAATGTATTGGAGGCCGAGCTGCGCATAGCTTACCAGGCGAATGACCAGCTCAAGTCACAGCTAGCGGGTGCCAGCCTTACTGCCTTGACCAGTATACGTAATTTTGTGCAGCGTGTTGATGTGCAACTGGTTAATAGTGCACATATTAATGCTACAGCAGTGGGGTTTTTTGATGAGGGCACGCAGGTTCTAAACAAAGTCTGGGCGCTTAATGACGTTGTTACCCCATCCCTGCATACGATATTCGAAACTCGCCTGATGCGACATAAGATGCAGGAGCTAATTACAGCCGCAGTAATTACTTTGGTGATATTGCTCAGTATTTACCTATTTGCGGGATTTTATCTGGCGATGCGCCAGACTCTGTCCCGAGTGGATGAGGGTACTCAGGCGCTCGCCGCGGGAGACCTGACTGCTCGTATCAAGATTCATGGTAAAGATGAAATGATGCGCATCGCGGAAAGTTTCAATGCTTTGGCTGTGACGCTGGAAGAAAAAACCCTCCGTGAGCATGAGCAACTGGTCGCGTTGCGCAAGGCGGCAGATATTCAGGATCGTGTGGCAAAACTGCGTGCGCACATCGAGCAGGTCGCGGCAGGCGATCTGACCCGGCGTATTGAGGTGTCGGGTGAAGATGATCTGGCATTACTAGGGCAAAATCTGAATACCATGACCGAGAATCTTGCGCGAGTGGCCGCCGGCACGCAAGATGCGGTGAATGCCATGAATACTGTGCTGGATGAAATGCAGGGTGCAATTGAAGCGCAGTCATCCGGAGCAGCGGAGCAGGCGGTGGCAGTCAATCAGACCGCCGCCTCGATGAACGAGATCAAGGCTATCTCGTCGCAGACGCTGGATAAAGCACGTGCTTTGGGGGATATGGCTGATCAGACCCGGCGCGAGAGTGAAGAGGGTTTAAGCTCGATCAGCCTGGGAATAGCGGGGATGGAAGCTATACGTCAACGCATGGACGACATTGCCAGGACGATATTGTCATTGAGTGAACAGACCCAGCAGATCGGCCAGATTACCGCAGTGGTTACCAGCCTGGCACAGCAGTCCAAAATGCTGGCGCTAAATGCATCGATTGAGGCCGCTAAAGCCGGTGAGGCGGGTAAAGGGTTTGCGGTAGTTGCCGCAGAGGTGCGTGAGCTGGCAGAACAGTCGCAGCAATCCACCGTGCAGGTGCAGAAAATTCTGCAGGATATACGGCACGCCACCGATAAAGCGGTGATGGCGACAGAGGAAGGTACTAAAGGCGTGGATGCCGGTGTGTTATCGGTGCGGCGTAATGGTGAGGTGATGCGTCATCTGGGTGATGTGATCAGCGAGACCACGCTGGCCAGCCAGCAGATTGTCGCAGCCGTACGCCAGGAGGTCGTTGGTATCGATCAAATGGCGCAGGCCATGGCGGAAATCAACAAACTGACTACGTATTTTGTCGTTAACGTGGAGCAGAGCAAGGCGTCTTCGTTGGCGCTGGTCAAAGTGGCTGCACGACTGCGCGAAAGTGTCAGTGCATTCAAGCTTTGATAGGGGCGATGTGAGCAGGATGGGGGTTACAACAATGCACAAGGATAGCTGAGTTATGCCACTGGGGCTGGATCAGGAATTACTCCGTCAGCTGATGGAAACCTTCGCTATTGAACTGGAAGAGCAGATCCAGTTGATTACCGATGGCTTGCTCATGCTGGAGAAGGGGGCGCAGGAGGATGCCCGGCAGCATATTCTGGACGGCGTGTTTCGTGCCGCTCATAACATTAAAGGTGCTGCTCGCGGAGTCGGGCTAACCGATATCTCGGACATTTCGCATCATCTGGAAAGCATGTTTGCCATACTGAAACGGCAGAATGCCAACCCGGATGGCGCGGTAACGGATCTGGCTCTGGAATCGCTGGATGCGATGCGCCAGGCGATGGTCGCGCAGAATGAAAATACGCCGCTGGCTTTTGATAAAGTGTCCCTTTTAGTGCGACTGGAAGCGAAAGTGGCTGGCGATGCAGTGCCTGAAGCGACTAGTCCAATTGCACCGCCTGCGGTGTCGCCCGTGGCGGAAGCGGCACCTGTTGAACTTGTGCCCATGCCAGCGGCGACACCATCAACACCTGCTGCCGTGGTTATTGAGCAAGAAAAGCCCATAGAGGCGCAAACGGTGACGGTGTCGGATGTGGTGCGTGTCAACCTGGAAAAGCTGGAAAAGCTGGCCGCGCAAATAGAAGAGTTGCAGGTCACCAAAATCGAGATGGAAGATCACCTTGCCAGCATGCAGAGTCTCAAAACGCTGGTGCATGAAATGGTGACGAGTTGGCGGCGCAGCGGTATCCGCAGTACAAATCTGGCATCCAGTACGCTGCATGAGCTGGAAGGGTTTCTGCAGCGTAATACCGATGCGATCACCGAGCTGGATGCTTACGCAGTAGCCATGCACAGAGATATGCGCTCCAGCACTAATCGACTGGGGATACTGGTCGAAACCTTGCAGGATGATGTGCGGATGATGCGGCTGGTGCCGGTGGCGACGTTGTTGCGACCGATGACGCGTTCGGTACGGGATATCGCCCGCGAGCTCGGTAAGAAAGTGAATTTTGAGTTGCGTGGGGACGAAATCGAAGTGGATCGGGTGGTGCTGGAAGGCATGCGGGATCCTTTGGTGCATCTGCTGCGTAACGCGCTGGATCATGGTATTGAGACGCCTGCGTATAGGCAGTCCAAGGGTAAGCCGGCAGAAGGTAGCTTGCTGGTAGAGGTGCGCGGCGAAGGCGGGCAAGTAGTCATTATTGTGCAGGATGATGGCGACGGCATCTCTGCGGAAAAGATCGCGAGGACGGCAAGCAAAAAGAAAATCGCTACAGATACCGAATTGGCGGCCATGAGCCGGGATGAAATTCTGGGGTTGATTTTCAGGCCCGGATTTTCCAGCAAGGACATTATTACCAGCATTTCTGGCCGCGGTGTCGGTCTGGATGTGGTGGTAGCCAACCTGCGTAGCCTGAAGGGTACTGTGCAGGTTGAAACGGAGGAAGGCAAGGGTACACGTTTCATCCTGCGGCTGCCGGTGACGCTGGCGAGCGATCATGGTGTGCTGGTGAAAGCGGGCGGCGCCTTATTTGCCATACCGACTACTTCTGTTGATCGTATTATGGAAATCAGTCCCGCAGAAGTGATCGAGGTGGAAGCCAGTCACGCTATCTTGCATCATGGTCGGGCGATCCCGTTGCGTGATCTGGCAGCGGCGCTTGAGCTAACTGGCGGTGAGCGCCTGGATAAGGGGCGCTTGCCGGTAGTGGTGGTGTCCAAGGGGTGGGACAGCGTGGCTTTCCTGGTGGATGAGGTGTTAGGGGAGCGGGAAATGGTGGTCAAGCCGTTTCGACCACCGCTGGTGGCCGTGCGCAATGTCACCGGTGGCACACTCACCGGTAGCGGTGATGTCATCATGGTGCTGAATTCAGCGGATCTGGTGGATTCAGCACTCAAGAGTTCGTTGGCAAGATTGCCGATGGCGGGGATGAGGACGGAAGCCGTGGTCGCGCCGCGCGTGCTGGTGGTGGATGATTCGATTACTACCCGCTCGCTGGAAAAGAGTATTTTGGAACATGCCGGTTATCAGGTGAGCGTGGCGGTGGACGGCAGGCAGGCCTGGAATCTGCTGCAAGAGCAAATGTTTGATCTGGTGATCTCGGACGTTGAGATGCCGGAGATGGATGGTTTTCAGTTGGCGGAGCATATCAAGCAGAGCGAGCGTTTGCGTGACATGCCCGTCATCATTGTGACTTCGTTGGCGAATGAGGCTGACCGCAGGCGCGGCATAGAAGTGGGGGCTGATGCCTATATTGTCAAAGGTCAGTTTGAAACCAAGGCGTTGCTGGATGTTGTCTCGCAACTGATTTGAAATGATGGAAGCGGATAACCGACAAGCATGAAAAAAGCGCGAGCATCATGATACGCATACTGATAGTTGAAGATTCGCAGGTGATTGCCTTATTGCTTAAGGCAATCTTCGAAGCGGAGTCCGATATGCAGGTTGTCGGCCATGCCAAAAATGGCCGTGAAGGCGTGCAGTTGGCACATGAGCTGAAGCCGGATCTGATTACCATGGATATCCGCATGCCGGAGATGGATGGTTTTGAAGCCACTCGCATGATTATGGCTAATGATCCGGCGCCCGTCGTTGTCATCAGTTCTGGTGTCGATGATGAAGAGTTGCAAACTACCTTCCGTGCCATAGAGGAGGGGGCTTTGTCAGTGATAGAAAAGCCGCCCGGTTTTGCGCATCCGGATTTCGAAGTTGTGCGGAGGGAGCTGGTGGAAACGGTGCGTGCGATGGCTGAGGTTAAGGTGATCCGGCGGCGCTCTTTATCGCGTACGACGGGTACCGGTAGCTATGCGCTGACAATGCAGCAGCCAGCAAAGGATTATGAGCTGGTAGCAATTGGTTGCTCTACGGGCGGGCCGCAGGTGTTGCAGAAAATGCTCAGCTTGCTTCCTGCAGACTTTCCGGTGCCTGTGGTGGTGACCCAGCATATCTCCAAAGGGTTTATTGGCGGGTTGGTATCCTGGCTGGCCGGCAATACCACGCTTAAAATCAAGCAGGCGGAACAGGGTGAGCAGTTGCAGGCAGCTACGGTGTATTTTGCGCCGGATGATCAGCACTTGCAGGTAATCCGGCGGGGTTCGAAGCTGGTTGTGAAACTGAGCGCGGATGCGCCGGAAAATGGCTTCCGCCCGTCGGCCAGTGTGATGCTCAAGTCAGTAGCGACAGCTTGTGCAAGTCGCGCTGTGGGCGTGCTGCTTACCGGTATGGGCGTAGATGGTGCCGATGGCTTGCTGGCATTGCGGCAGGCTGGTGGACACACCTTGGTTCAGGATCAGGAAAGTGCAGTGGTGTACGGCATGCCTGGCGCGGCAATTGCACTCGATGCAGTCGATCAGGTTGTCGCTATGGATGGCATGGCCACTTACCTGTGTCGCGTGGTGGGTAAATAGCCAGTATTGTTTCAAGAGCGATCAAGCGGGAATAGCAGTGTGAGCAGGTGACGTTGGGAGCAACTATACTGGTGAAAAAAAGGGGAGGGATATATGATGCAAATGCTAAGTTCAAATCCGGTTTGTTTGTCGTCAGATAAAAGAGAGCCATCATGGAACTGAATAATATTCTGTATGTTGAAGATGAGCCTGATATTCAGGCTGTGGCTCGGTTGGCATTGGAAATGGTGGGGGGGTTCACTGTCACCATCTGCAGTTCCGGGGAAGAAGCGCTGGCCCAGTTTTCCACCGCCCAACCGGAAATGATGCTGCTGGATGTCATGATGCCCGGTATGGACGGCCCGACAACCTTAGGGAAGTTGCGAGAACTGCCGGGTGCGCTGACTATACCGGCTGTTTTCATGACCGCGAAAGTGCAGCCTGATGAGGTCGCATACTATAAATCGCTAGGCGCTGTCGGCGTTATCGCGAAACCCTTTGACCCTATGACCCTTTCAGAAACAGTCCGCGCTATCTGGGAAGAGCATGGCCAGCCTGCCACCCGCTGAACTGCAATCGACCAGGCTGATTTATCTGGTTGAGGACGGGACGCTGTTTGCCGAATATCTGGCAGCCCATCTTGAGAAGGCCGGATATGAGGTTGAGGTATTTAATGAGTTAATGGATCTTCCGCAAGCCGTGGCGCGTCGCCGTCCCGCGGCTTGCATTGTTGATCTGATCTTTCCGGAGGGAGATCTGGCGGGTTCGCAGGCGATGGCGATAGTTAATCAGTCGCAGGAAATCCCCATCCCGGCGATATTCATGTCGGCGCGTGATGATCAGGAAGCCCGGCTGAGTGCCGTGCGTGCAGGTGGTAGCTGCTATTTTGTGAAGCCAATTGAGTTGATTGATCTGCTCAGTGCTCTGGATGCGCTTACTCAGGCACGGGATCAGGAACCGGGTCGGGTAATGATTATTGAAGATGAAGCCGATCTGGCTGATTGTTACCGGTTGTATCTGGAATATTCGGGTGTGACAGTTGACGTGGTGACGGCTCCTCTGCAGGCGCTGGATGCCATTGTGCGGTTTGCACCGGATCTGATCCTGATGGATATTTTCATGCCGGGCTGCAGCGGATTTGAGCTGGCGGCAATGTTACGACAGCAACACCGGTTTGATGGTATCCCCATTGTATTTCTGTCCAGCGAGTCCGATCTGGACAAACAAATGGCGGCAATGAATCTGGGCGGCGATGATTTCATCACCAAGCCGGTCGGTCGCTGGCAGCTAGTCTCGGCACTGCGCCCCCGTATCAAGCGAACACGCGAATTGCGGAGTATGCAGAAACAGCGTGAAGCGGCATTACGCGAACTGCAGGGCTTGAAATATGCGCTGGATCAGCACGCAATTGTCAGTGCGGCAGATGCTCAGGGGCGTATTACCTATGTGAATGAGAAATTCTGCCAGGCCAGTGGCTACGCTGCGCGTGAGCTGTTGGGTGAGCATTATACGGCTTTGAATTTCGGGCTGCATGGGCGTGAGCCTTATAAAGCCATGTGGCAGAGCATCAGTAACGGCAATACATGGCAGGGTGTCGTGCATGGCCGTCGCAAGGATGGCAGCGACTTCTGGATGGAAACGACTATCACGCCGCTATTGGATGAGCACGGCAAGCCTTGGCAGTATCTTGCTATCTGTACCGAAGTCACCAGGATTATGCAGGCGCAAGCTAACGCAAGTTTGGCGCGGTAAGAGGCTGAACGGACCAGTCGTGCAAAATCCGGGTTTATCGCCAGCATGAGTCATGAGCTGCGTACTTGAATACGGTATTCTATGTGGAGTAATCCCGCGAGTATCAGGCTGGTATCAGCCATGCTGGGACGTATGCCAGGTATGCGCTTGTTTAACGCCCACAGCGCCGAGCTGGGGTTTGAAATTGCATGCTGGAGCAAACCGGATTTGATGATTCTGGATATCGATCATGCGACGGTAAATGGCCTGGCGCTAGGTCAACGGCTGAAGCGTCAGCCTGAGTTAAAGCAAGCCCGTATCATTGCGCTGGGTGCTGGGCGTTTGCATACCGATCTTGAGCATATTTTTGCTGCGGGTTTTGATGGGTGCCTGGGCAAACCGATACAGGTAAGTGAATTTACTGAAATAATCCGGCGATTGCTCGAGCAGTGCAAATTATTAGGAAATGGAATGAGAGCGTCATCGTGAATGATCAACAATTGCGGGAAAAGCTGCGCGCTATCAGAGCTAACTTCGCCGAACAGTTGCCGCAACGTCTGGCAGGGCTCGATGCGGAGTTGGTGAATCTGCGTGCTGAGGGCTGGTCAAAAGCGCAGCTTGAAGTCGTGCATCGCTTAGTGCACACCCTGACCGGCTCCGGTGCCACCTTCGGATTTACTGCGCTGAGCGACACGGCGCGAACACTGGAGGTGTTTCTCAAACTGTGGCTGGATAACCAGCATGCGCCTACGGCTGAGCAGCAGTGTGAGCTGTCCGTGCTGTGGGAGGAGCTGCAGGCGGCGGCTACGATACGTGATAATGATGCGTCCGAGGCCGAGTTGGCGGGCGGAGGTATTTTTCCGGGTGGTGTAGAGGCTACGCGTGTAGAGCGCAAGGTTCTGTTGGTTGAGGATGATAATGATCTTGCCGCAGAGCTGACATTGCAGCTAGGCTATTATGGTTATCAGGTGTTGCACTACAGCGACTCGGATGATTTTTTGCAGCGCGCGCCGACCGAGCATGTCGCTGCGGTGGTGATGGATGTGATGTTCCCGCTGGGGATGGCCGAGGGCCCTGATGCCATATCCGAATATATGCGGCGCACGGACAAAGCGGTTCCCGTTATTTTCATTTCCTCGCGCGATGATCTGGCGGCGCGGATGCAGGCGGTGCGTGCCGGTGGCACGGATTATCTGACCAAGCCACTGGATATGAACGAGCTAGTGGACCGTCTGGACACGTTGACGCTGGTCACGCCGAGCGACCCTTATCGTATCCTGATCATCGAGGACTCCCCGCCGCTGGCTGATTTTTATGGGCATATATTGCACGCAGCTGGCATGGAAACACTCGTGCTGCATGAACCATCACGGATGCTGGAGAATTTGTCCGACTTTAATCCTGATCTGATCCTGATGGACATGTATCTGCCGGATTATCGCGGGGATGAGCTGGCTAAGGTGATACGCCAGCAACATCGCTATGTCAGTGTCCCCATCGTTTACCTTTCTTCGGAAACGGACATTAAACGCCAGCTTGATGCATTGCGCTTTGGCGGGGATGATTTTCTGACCAAGCCGATGAACCCGGAACATCTGGTGTCTGCGGTGACGCACCGTGCGCAACGTTACCGTGTGCTGCGCGGATTGCTGGAGTCAGACAGTCTGACCGGGTTATTGAACCATACCAAAGTCAAGCAGCGGCTTGAGATCGAGCTGGCGAATGCCCGGCGGCATCGGCATCCGTTGAGTTTTGTTATGCTTGATATCGATAACTTTAAAGAAGTGAATGATAACTATGGCCACCCGGTAGGCGATAGGGTTATTAAAAGCCTGTCACGCATGCTGAAACAGCGCTTGCGTGAAACGGATATCATCGGCCGTTATGGCGGTGAGGAGTTTGCTATTATCTTCACGCACACGGATGGCGTTGCCGCTTCTAAAGTAATGGAAGGCCTGCGGCGGGTATTTGAAGAGATACAGCAGCAGTATGGTGATGCCGTCTTTCATGTGACTTTCAGTTGCGGGATTGCGACGTTCCCTGACATATCCAGCGCTGCGGAATTGGGCGCGCGCGCAGATCAGGCACTCTATGAAGCCAAGCATGCCGGGCGTAATCGGGTAGTGCTGAAATAGTCTGTGCCGTTGAGTCCGCATGGGCCGCCAATAATTTAAGCGTTAATCTGTACACATACTGGCGACTCCGTTAGAATGTCGGCTTGGTTTGAGGAGCGCTGCGACGGGTAAAACCTGCCAGGCTCGAACCTGTCATTATGCAACGGCGCTCACGTCTTACTTTTTTGTCATAACTTACAGAAAGGAGGGCGTGATGAACGCCGTCACCGCTAGCTCTACCCCTGATTACGTCATTGCTGATCTGTCGCTGGCCGACTGGGGTCGCAAAGAACTCAACATCGCTGAAATCGAAATGCCAGGCCTGATGGCAATTCGTGAAGAATTTGCTGCTACCAAGCCACTTAAAGGCGCTCGCATCACCGGCAGTCTGCACATGACCATCCAGACCGGCGTGCTGATCGAGACCTTACAGGCTCTCGGCGCTGAAGTGCGCTGGGCATCGTGCAATATATTTTCTACTCAGGATCATGCTGCTGCAGCCATCGCGGCTACCGGTACCCCGGTGTTTGCGGTCAAAGGCGAGTCACTGGTTGATTACTGGGATTACACTCATCGCATTTTTGAATGGGCGGATGGCGGCTATTCCAACATGATCCTGGATGACGGCGGCGATGCGACCTTGTTGCTGCATCTGGGCGCGCGTGCCGAAACTGATATCAGCGTGCTGTCACACCCAACCAGCGAAGAAGAGCGCGTGCTTTACGCTGCGATTAAAGCCAAATTGGCTGTTGCCCCTACCTGGTATTCAGTACGTCTGGCACACATCAAAGGCGTAACCGAAGAAACCACCACTGGCGTACATCGTTTATATCAAATGCACGAACGCGGCGAATTGAAATTCCCTGCGATTAACGTCAATGACTCGGTAACCAAATCCAAATTCGATAACCTGTATGGCTGCCGTGAATCCCTGGTGGACGGTATCAAGCGCGCCACCGACGTGATGGTAGCGGGCAAAATCGCCGTGGTTGCCGGTTACGGTGACGTGGGTAAAGGTTCTGCTCAGGCATTGCGTGCATTGTCTGCACAAGTGTGGATTACTGAAATCGATCCTATCTGCGCACTGCAAGCGGCGATGGAAGGCTACCGTGTTGTGACTATGGATTACGCTTGCGATAAAGCGGATATCTTCGTTACCGCGACAGGCAACTACCACGTCATTACCCATGACCACATGGCAAAAATGAAGAACCAGGCCATCGTTTGCAATATCGGTCACTTCGATAATGAAATCGACGTTGCCGGTGTGGAAAAATACCAGTGGGAAGAAATCAAGCCGCAAGTTGACCACATCATCTTCCCGGACGGCAAGCGTATCATCATGCTGGCTAAAGGACGTTTGGTAAACCTGGGTTGTGGTACAGGTCATCCATCGTATGTCATGAGTTCTTCATTTGCTAACCAGACTATCGCGCAGATCGAGTTGTTTACCCGTACAGCAGATTATCCTGTTGGCGTGTATACCCTGCCTAAGCATCTGGATGAAAAAGTGGCGCGCTTGCAGTTAAGAACGCTGAATGCGGTGTTGACCGAATTATCGGATCAGCAGGCTGCCTATATCGGCGTGGATAAAAGCGGCCCTTACAAAGCCAACCACTACCGCTATTAAGCTGTAAATTCCTGGGGAGTATTTCGATGACGACACGTACCTACAGTTTTGAGTTTTTTCCGCCTAAAACACCTGACGGCATGGACAAGCTGCGCATGGTGCGCAGTCAGCTCGCCGAACTGCACCCCAAGTTTTTCTCGGTTACGTTCGGTGCAGGCGGGTCAACCCGCGACCACTCGCTGGCTGCGGTACTCGACATCCAGCACGCCGGGCTGGAAGCGGCGCCACACCTGTCCTGTATCGGTTCTACCCGCGACAATATTCGCGCGATTCTGGACGAGTATAAAAGCCACAATATCCGTCATATCGTTGCATTACGTGGCGATCTGCCTTCGGGCATGGCGAGTGCAGGCGAATTCCGTTATGCCAATGAACTGGTTGAATTCATCCGTAGTGAGACGGGTGACTGGTTCAACATCGAAGTTGCCGCTTATCCGGAAGTGCATCCGCAAGCCAAAAGCGCGCATGACGACCTGATGAACTTCAAGCGTAAAGTCGATGCGGGTGCCAATGCGGCAATTACTCAGTATTTTTTTAACGCCGATGCCTATTTTGCTTTTGTCGATGACTGCACCAAGCTGGGGATAACGGTGCCGGTGGTGCCGGGGATCATGCCTATCGGCAATTTCTCCCAGCTGGCAAGGTTTTCTGATGCCTGTGGTGCGGAAATTCCGCGCTGGATGCGCAAGAAGCTGGAAGGCTACAACGACGACATCGATTCTATCCGAGCCTATGGACTGGATGTGGTGACTGACTTATGCCAACGCCTGCTCGATAACGATGCACCAGGCCTGCATTTCTACACCATGAACCAGTCGACCGCGACCATGGAGATATGGAAGCGGCTGGGTTTGTAAACCTAGGAGGACGATTGATCCATGTGATCAATCCCGTTTTCTGTCGTACCTAAAGTCGTTACCACGTCAGCCGCTTCGGCCAGCATCGCTTCGCGGCTGGTCGGAGTTTCCAGGCTGATGCGGCCTAATGCGCCGCTACGGTAATCCTGCAATAACATCAAACAAGCTTTTTCGAAATCCGCTGCGCCGCCTTTGAGGCGAAAGCCACGGCGCAAGGCAATCGCCTCGATTATCGCTACGCCATCTTTATCCTCGACCGGGAAGCCGTAACGCTCCACCAGTAGTTGCGGGTAATTCGCCAGCAGGCTGTCGGCAAGGAATGTCGCCACTTCTTCATCGATCACTGCATTGCGGCCAATCGCATGGCTGGCGGCCAGCATCAGGCCATCGCTAGGATGGGCGATGCGCGGCCATAACATCCCCGGGGTATCAATCAGCGTCATCTGGTCATTCAGGTCCAGCCGTTGCTGGCTTTTGGTGACAGCCGGTTCGTCGCCGACTTTCGCCACACGGCGCTTGAGCAATGCGTTCATCAACGTGGATTTGCCGACGTTGGGGATGCCCATGATCATCATGCGCAAGGGCTTGAGATTAGTGCCGCGATGCGGTGCCAGTGCCAGACACATGGCCGGAATCTTGGCAACGTCGCTGGCTTTCTTGCACGATAAGGCGACGGCTTTGACGCCTTTCTGGCTGTTGTAATATGCCAGCCAGGCTTTGGTTGCCGCTGGGTCAGCCAGGTCAGCCTTGTTCAGGATTTTCAGGCAGGGGCGCTGACGGAATACGCGTAATTCCTCAATCATCGGGTTGCTGCTGGCTTCGGGCAGGCGCGCGTCCAGCACTTCGATGACGATATCGGTTAATGCCATGGTTTCGGCGGCTTTCTTGCGCGCCGAGGTCATGTGTCCGGGGTACCACTGGATGGCCATGTTGTTATCTGCTTTTAATTCAAAGACGTATTTTACATTAAAGCGGTAAGCTGCATGATGCTGAATCGAGATGGTAAATGTCAGGTATTAGCAGTTAAACTGTCAGCACGAGAAATTTATCTGATTTGGAAATTTGCATGGCAAAAGAATTGAAAGCAGAGCCGCTGGAAAAGCAGCTCTGGAAAGCCGCCGACAAGCTGCGCAAGAACATCGATGCCGCAGAATACAAGCACGTCGTGTTAGGCCTCATCTTCCTGAAATACATCTCCGACTCGTTCGAGGAGATGTACGCCACGCTGCAGAAAGGCGAAGGTGAAATGGCCGGAGCCGATCCCGAAGACAAGGACGAATACAAAGCCGAGAACATTTTCTTCGTGCCACCGGAGTCGCGCTGGTCGTTTCTTCTGGCTAAAGCCAAGCAACCCAACATCGGCGGCCATGTCGATGCGGCGATGGATGCCATCGAAAAAGAAAACCCCATCCTCAAGGGCGTGCTGCCCAAGGTGTTCGCGCGGCAAAATCTCGATCCCGCCAGCCTCGGCGGCCTGATCGACCTGGTGGGTAATATCGCGCTGGGTGATGCCAAGGCACGCAGTGCCGACGTGCTGGGCCATGTGTTCGAATATTTCCTCGGCGAATTCGCGCTGGCCGAAGGCAAGCAGGGCGGGCAGTTCTATACGCCGCGCAGCATTGTCGAATTGCTGGTCGCCATGCTCGAGCCCTACAAGGGCCGCGTCTTCGACCCCTGCTGCGGCTCGGGCGGCATGTTCGTGCAATCGGAAAAGTTCGTCGAAGAACACCAGGGCCGCGTCAACGACATCTCCATCTACGGGCAGGAAAGCAACCAGACCACCTGGCGGCTGGCCAAAATGAATCTCGCCATCCGCGGCATCGACGCCTCGCAGGTGAAGTGGAACAACGAAGGCTCCTTCCTCAACGACGCGCACAAAGACCTCAAGGCCGATTACATCATCGCCAACCCGCCATTCAACGTCAGCGACTGGAGCGGCGAACTGCTGCGCAACGATGGCCGCTGGCAATTCGGCGCACCGCCCGCAGGCAACGCCAACTTCGCCTGGCTGCAGCACTTCATCTACCACCTCGCCCCCGCAGGCCGCGCCGGCGTGGTGCTCGCCAAAGGCGCGCTCACCAGCAAAACCAGCGGCGAAGGCGACATCCGCAAGGCGCTTATTCGTGACGGCAACCTCATCGACTGCATCGTCAATCTGCCCGCCAAACTGTTTTTGAATACGCAAATACCGGCGGCGCTATGGTTCATGAATAGAGCGAGAACCAACGGTCACCCGCGCAAGGGCGAAATTCTCTTCGTCGATGCGCGCAACCTCGGCCACCTCATCAACCGCCGCACCAAGGAGCTTTCGCACGAGGACATCCAGCAGATTACTGCCACGTACCATGCATGGCGCACAGGCGAAGGTGTATATGCAGACGAAAAAGGCTACTGTGCATCCGTGCCGCTTTCGCGCGTCGCAGAACTGGACTACGTGCTCACGCCGGGTCGCTATGTCGGTCTGCCGGACGAAGAGGATGACTTCAACTTTGCCGAACGTTTCGCTACACTGAAGGCTGAGTTCGGAGCGCAGTTACAGGAGGAGGCGAAGCTGAACAAGGCCATTGCCGAGAACTTGGCGAAGGTGAAGGCATGACTGGTCACTCGTCAGCTACTCTCGGCGGAATTTGCAGGAAAATCGGCAGTGGTGCTACGCCAACAGGCGGAAGTAGCGCCTATCAAGAGGCCGGTATTCCTTTAATCAGAAGTCAAAACGTTCTGGACTTTTCCTTTTCTGAAGACGGCTTGGCGTTTATTAATGACGACCAGGCTTTTGAGCTGCGAAATGTTACTGTCGAAGAAAATGATGTTCTTTTGAATATAACTGGCGACAGCGTGGCTAGATGTTGTGTTGTCCCAAAAGCGTTAACGCCAGCACGGGTTAATCAGCATGTTGCAATCATTCGGCCTATTCCAGAAAAAGCAAACCACCTTTTTATCTTTTATCTGCTCCAGCAGATGAAAGAAGAGCTGCTAATGAAGTCGGAGATTGGGGCTACGCGTCGTGCGCTTACTAAAGGCATGCTGGAAAACCTCGAGATCGAATTGCCGCCTCTCCCCGAACAACAAGCAATCGCCGCCGTCCTCAGCAGCCTCGACGACAAAATCGACCTGTTGCACCGCCAGAACAAAACCCTCGAAGCCATGGCCGAAACCCTGTTCCGCCAGTGGTTCGTGGAAGAGGCGCAGGAGGGTTGGGAGGATGGGGTTCTGGGGGATGTATTGGACCTTGTTTATGGGAAAGCATTAAAAGAAGAAACGAGAACCGGAATAGGTTTTCCTGTAGTGGGTTCGAGTGGCGTTGTCGGCTACCATTCGGAATACTTGGTTGAAGGGCCTGGAATAGTCATTGGTCGAAAGGGAACGCTAGGAAAGGTGACGTATTTATTTCAGAATTTTTTTCCGATTGATACCACCTACTACATCAAGTCAAAGATAGGCTCTGTTGGATTGTTCTATGAATATTGCCTGTTGAAAACTTTGAGTTATGAAAACTCGGATTCGGCAGTACCAGGTCTGAATCGTGACATTGCTCTTTCTGAAGAAATAAAGTTGGCGCCCAAAGAGAGAATTCAAATCTTCAATGAACGTTGTGCCCCAATTTTTGGAAAGCTGAAAACAAATACTTCCCAAATCCGCACCCTCGAAAAACTTCGCGACACCCTGCTGCCCAAGCTGATGAGTGGCGAAGTACGAGTTGCGGTCTAAATCATGTCCACATTAAAAGCCCACGAAAAAGTCACCTTTGAGAAGTTGTTTGATCGTGGTGGTTATGTGCTGAATTTTAATGATCGCACCTATGCCGAGTTCTTTCGGGAACACGGTATTAATATCGATGCAGAGAAGTACCGGGTTAACGGACCGTCGAAGATGAGGCGGCTGCGCGCATTTTGGGAAATTGAATCGGATGCGATTGTTGCAAAAGTTCTGGCGGCGATGCTTGAGTATGCGTGTGCGGTCGAGAAAGTCGATAGTGCTGATCGAGTGAAAGCGGTTTCAATTCTCAGTCGCCTATCAGGCAAAATGCCGAGTACGGAACAGCCTGCTCAAACGCAGGAAGATTTTCTCAGGCATGTGTTTTCCGACCTCAAGCTTGCGAGACTAAGCATTGATGCGCAGTTGCAGACTGTAATTGAGCAGCGAATTGATGAAATTCACAAGTCATTGAAATCTGGATCAGCACTGGCGGCGATCTTTTTGTGTGGCAGCACCTTGGAAGGGCTTCTGCTTGATGCGGCAACCAAACAGCCGCAGCAGTTTAATTCTGCCAAATCGGCCCCGAAGGATAGAGAAGACAAGGTATTACAGCTGCATTCATGGTCGCTCGAAAGCCTGATCAACGTAGCCCATGAGGTTGGTCTGTTATCTCTGGATGTGATGAAATATGGGCATGCTTTGAAGGATTTCAGAAATTACATTCATCCGCGTCAACAGGCGTCACAGGGTTTCAAGCCGGATCAACATACTGCGAAGATTAGCTGGCAAGTATTGCAGGCCGCCATCGCGGATTTGAGTGGGCAAAGGCAAAAATAATTATGACCAATTTTACTGAACTCTCCGAAGGTGGTGTCATCATTAAGATCGTAATCAATGAAGTACTGGACGTGCTATGACTACTCTCCGTAATATTCATTCGACATATACTGACTATGAACAAATAGCCCAGTTTTATGATGAGCATAAAGACGCACTATTTGATGATATTCCTTTGTCGTTGTCACAATGGTTTGATGCGAACATGGCCGCCCCCTTGGGAGCGGTGCTGGATTTGTTGGAAGGCAACTTAAATGATATTGTTTTCAATCACATCGATAGTAGCATTAAGAGCATACTTCAGAAAAATGGCTTTTTAAGCCATTTTGGCTTCGCTCAACAGGTGGATGTACATGGCACGACTATTCAATATCAGAAAATGAAGCCTACTGATGGTCGCTATTTTCGTGAATATGTAGCTGCACAGTTTTTGCATAGACATGAATTACCCAATATGAGTGACGGTTTGCGCAAGAAAATGACTGAAGCTATGTTGGAATTGTTCGTTAACGCACAAATTCATAGCGAAACTAAACATATTTACACTTGTGGTCAGTTTTTCCCTGCGCGACATACGATTGTATTTAGTATTGTTGATATAGGGATCGGATTTGCGGAGCAGTTTAGACGTCGTTTTAGTAAGAAAATTTCAGCGGTGGATGCCATCCGTTGGGCAGTGGAAGACAGGCACACCACAAAGTTAAATATCCCTGGCGGTATAGGTTTGGCGCTGTTGCGTGAGTTTGTGAGTTTGAATAATGGTTTGCTGCAAATTGTTAGCCATGATGGTTTTTATCAATATGATCGTACAGGTGAGAAAGTTCATACATTGAATAAGCCTTTCCCAGGTTCCATTGTCAGTGTATTGTTTCGCACGAATGACAGGCGTAATTATTCGCTTTTGGGTGAAGATGATGTATCAGATTTATTTTAAGAGGTTAGCGAGATGACCCCCACAACCATATCTGTGTTTAATTTGGTCGGCAACAGTTTTTGTGTTGAAGCGAATGATGGTGACAGCGTTTTTGCTGCTATCAGCAAGGCGTTGCATCAAGATCAAGCGGTTGAGCTTTCGTTTCAAAATGTTGAGATGTTAACCTCGGCTTTTTTGAATACTGCGATTGGCCAGTTGTACGGAATTTTTTCAGAAGAGAAGATTCGTGCTTTGGTTAAAGTGGCAGATATGGACAAAGTTGACCAAGCATTGTTGCGTAGGGTAATCGAAACTGCAAAGTCTTATTATCAAGATCCTGCACGCCTCGATGCATCCGTTAAGCAGATTATGGGAGAGGATGCATGATGCTCAGACTTAATGCAGTTGATGTCGCGTCTGTGAAAGATCGTCCTTTGTTGTTTGATACCAATATTTTGTTGTATTTGTTTGGTTCTGCTAACACCAACTCGAATCAATCGATAATTCAAACCTATTCAGCCATGTTTGGCATGTGTCTGAAGATGGGAAGTCGGTTATGTGTTGATGTGCTGGTGTTGTCTGAATTCATTAATCGTTTTCTTCGTATTCAATATGACAATCACTTAACTAATGCCAGGCTGGATAAAAAATCTTTAGCTTTCAAGCAGTTTCGTTCTTCAGCAGAAGGAATGCAAGCTGCTCATGACATCGAGGCTGTAGTGAAAGACCGGATTCTTAAACAATTTCAAGTTGTTGGCAAGCAATTTGATACTGCTGATATTGCTGCTATTAGTTTTGCCAATACGGACTTTAATGACGCATTACTGATTCAGATTTGTCAGGAAAATTCCTGTGTGCTTGTGACGCATGATGCTGATTTTAATGGGGCAAACATCGATATCGTTACAGCAAATTCCAGGTTGCGTTAAAAGACTTTACGATTTAGTCGAGGCGATTCACTAGGATTCTTTGTGGGTACGCCAAGGTGTATTTGAACAACTTGGCAAAATCAAGTGGCCTAACGGTTAAAAACCGTAAAAATGATACTGAATGCTAATGTTATGATACAAAAGTAACATTTATTTTTCAGTATTTTACTTTTAGGCTTAAAAGTAAAATAACGGTGATTAAGTTAGGGTAGTTAGTGTCTAATCTCAACGAAAATGTCATTGAAGCCTTAACGATTAGTTGTTTGCAAGCGTTGGGCTATTATTATCTCTACGCTCCCGATATTGCACCTGATGCGGATAACCCAGAACGTAGCAGTTTTGCTGATGTGTTATTAATCGAGCGGCTTAAAAAAGCCGTTAAATACATCAATCCCACCGTTCCACCTTTGGCCTTGGACGAAGCTGTCAAAATCGTCCAGCGCATCAGCTCTCCTGAGCTGCTGGCGAACAACGAGGCTTTCCACCGCCCGCTGACCGAGGGCGTACCGGTATCCGTCCATAAGGATGGTGACGAGCGCGGCGAGCGGGTATGGCTGATCGATTTTGCCCACCCGGAGAACAACGAGTTCGTCGTCGCCAACCAGTTCACGGTGATCGAGAACCACCAGAACAAGCGCCCCGACTTGGTGCTGTTCGTGAATGGCATCCCGCTGGTGGTGATAGAGCTGAAAAATGCTGCTGATGAAAATGCCACGATCAAGGCAGCGTACCAGCAGTTGGAAACTTATAAGCAGGCCATCCCCAGTCTGTTCACCTCTAACGCATTTGTTGTGATTTCCGACGGGCTGGAAGCCAAGGCGGGTTCGCTCTCGGCGGGTTACTCGCGCTTTATGAGCTGGAAGAGCGCAGACGGCAAGGCCGAAGCGTCGCATCTGGTGAGTCAGTTGGAAGTGTTGATTAACGGTATGCTGAACAAGGCGACACTGCTGGATCTTGTGCGCCATTTCATCGTGTTTGAGAAATCCAGAAAGGAAGACCCGAAGACTGGCGTGATTACGATTAGCACGGTGAAGAAGCTGGCGGCGTATCACCAGTATTACGCGGTGAATGCTGCGGTGGCTTCTACGCTGCGCGCGGCGGATATGGGGGCGGGATTGCGTATTGAGCAGACCCCAGCCAGTTACGGCTTGCCCGGTGTGGCGCAACAGCCCAAGGGCGACAAGAAAGCCGGGGTGGTGTGGCATACGCAGGGCTCGGGCAAGTCGCTGTCGATGGTGTTCTACACCGGCAAGATCGTGTTGGCGCTGGATAATCCGACGATACTGGTTATTACTGACCGCAACGATCTGGACGACCAGTTGTTTGATACCTTCGCGGCATCCAGGCAATTGCTGCGGCAGGAGCCGGTGCAGGCTGAGAGCCGCGAGCGGTTGAAGGATTTGCTCAAGGTAGCTTCGGGCGGGGTGATTTTTTCCACTATTCAGAAATTCCAGCCAGAAGAAGGTAATGTGTACGAGCAGTTGTCCGACCGCAAAAATATTGTCGTCATCGCCGACGAGGCGCACCGTACACAGTATGGCTTCAGTGCCAAGACAGTGGACGACAAGGACGCCAGCGGCGAGGTGATCGGCAAGAAAGTGGTGTACGGTTTTGCCAAGTACCTGCGCGATGCATTGCCGAATGCGACCTATCTGGGCTTTACCGGTACGCCTATTGAAAAGACCGATGTGAATACCCCTGCGGTGTTCGGCAACTATGTTGACATCTACGACATCGCCCAGGCGGTGGAGGATGGCGCGACGGTGCGTATCTATTATGAAAGCCGGCTGGCCAAGGTGGGCTTGAGCGACGAAGGCAAGAAGCTGGTCGCCGAGCTGGATGAGGACCTCGACCAGGATGAGCTGACTGAAACGCAGAAAGCCAAGGCTAAATGGACCCGCATGGAAGCGCTGATCGGTAGCGAGCAGCGCATCAGGAATATCGCCCGCGATATCGTGACGCATTTCGAGGCCCGGCAGCAGGTGTTTGCAGGCAAGGGCATGATAGTGAGTATGTCGCGACGTATCGCTGCCGAGTTGTATGCGGAGATTGTGAAGCTGAAACCGGAATGGCATGACGATAACCTGAACAAGGGTGCGATCAAGGTGGTGATGACGGCCTCTTCCAGTGACGGCCCTTTGCTGGCCAAACACCACACGACCAAGGAGCAGCGCCGCGCATTAGCCGAGCGTATGAAGAACGATGATGATCCGCTCAAGCTGGTGATCGTGCGTGACATGTGGCTGACTGGCTTTGACGCGCCCAGCATGCACACGCTCTACATCGACAAGCCAATGAAAGGGCATAACCTGATGCAGGCGATTGCGCGGGTGAACCGGGTATACAAGGATAAGCCTGGTGGTCTGGTGGTAGACTATTTGGGTATCGCTGCCGACTTGAAAGAAGCGCTATCGTTTTATTCTGACGCGGGCGGCAAGGGCGACCCTACACTGGCACAGGAGCAGGCAGTAAGCCTGATGCTGGAAAAGCTGGAAGTGGTTGCGGCGATGTACAACGGTTTTGCCTATGAGAATTATTTCGCGGCGGAGACTTCGCGCAAGCTGTCGCTGATACTGGAGGCGGAGGAACATATCCTCGGTCTGGATGATGGGCGCAAGCGCTATATCAATGAGGTGACGTTGCTGTCGCAGGCATTCGCTATTGCCATTCCGCACGACCAAGCGATGGATGCCAAGGATGAGGTCGGTTTCTTTCAGGCGGTGAAAGCGCGGCTGGCCAAGTTCGATGGAATGGGAGAGGGGCGCAGCAGTGAGGAAATCGAAACCACCATCCGTCAAGTGATTGATCAGGCGCTGGTGTCGGAGCAGGTGATTGACATATTCGATGCGGCTGGCATCAAGAAGCCGGACATTTCGATCTTGTCCGATGAATTTCTGGCGGAACTGAAAGGTTACCAGCACAAGAACGTGGCGCTGGAGGTGCTGAAAAAATTGCTCAACGACGAGTTGAGAGTGCGCGCCAAAAAAAATCTGGTGCAGAGCAAAAGTCTGATGGAGATGCTGGAAAACGCCATCAAGAAATATCACAACAAAGTGCTGACCGCCGCCGAGGTGATGGAGGAGCTGATCAAGATCAGCAAAGAGATCGTCTCTTCGGATGACGAGGCTAAGCATATGGGATTGAGCGATTTCGAGTATGCGTTCTACACGGCAGTGGCGAACAACGACAGCGCAAAACAGTTGATGCAGCAAGACAAACTGCGCGAGCTGGCCGTGGTACTGACGCAGCGCGTGCGCGAAAATGCCTCCATTGATTGGACGATCAAGGAAAATGTCAGGGCTAAATTGAAGGTGATCGTGAAGCGTACCCTGCGTCAATTCGGTTATCCGCCCGATATGCAATTACTCGCTACAGAAACAGTGCTGAAGCAGGCGGAGATGATTGCAGAAGAGCTGGTTGCTGGCTGACTGCCAAGAAAATCATTTGGTTACGTCCACAAGCGGCGGTAAAATAGCGCTTTGCTGTTACTCCTGTTTTTACTATGCTGCGTATTACTGAAATCAAGTTGCCGCTGGATCACCCTCAGGCTGACCTGCTGGCTGCCATTTATAAACGGCTGAATATCACCCCGGATGCGCTGATCAGTTTCAGCGTATTTCGTCGCGGCCAGGATGCGCGCAAACGTCCGCATATCCTGTTTGTGTATACCATAGATGTCGCGGTCAAAAACGAACAGGCGGTGCTCGCCAAACTCAAGCATGACAAACACATAGTTATCGCCCCGGATACCGAATACCACTTCGTCGCCAAGGCGCCGACTGATCTGGCGCAGCGGCCTGTTGTCATCGGTCTCGGGCCTGCCGGCATTTTCGCCGGGTTGATTCTCGCACAAATGGGCTTTCGTCCTATCATCCTGGAGCGCGGCAAGGCGGTACGCGAGCGTACGCAGGATACCTGGGGGCTGTGGCGCAAGCGCAAGCTCGATCCGGAATCCAACGTGCAGTTTGGTGAAGGCGGCGCGGGGACGTTTTCCGACGGTAAGCTCTACAGCCAGATCAAGGATCCCAAGCATTACGGGCGCAAAGTCATTGCCGAATTCATCACGGCGGGTGCTCCTCCTGAAATAGCCTATGTCAGCAAGCCACATATTGGCACGTTCCGGCTGGTGGGCATGGTGGAGAAAATCCGCGCCACGATTGAGTCACTGGGCGGTGAAATCCGTTTCCAGAGCCGGGTGGTGGATATCACCCGCGAGCACGATGCCATCACCGGTGTCACTTTGGCGAATGGTGAACATCTGGCCAGTAAGCATGTGGTGCTGGCAGTGGGTCATAGCGCGCGCGATACCTTCGAGATGCTGTATGAACGTGGTGTGTATATCGAAGCCAAGCCGTTTTCTATCGGTTTTCGTATCGAGCATCCGCAGCATCTGATCGACCAGTGCCGCTTTGGCGAGACTGCCGGGCACCCTGAGTTGGGTGCGGCGGATTACAAACTGGTGCACCATGCCAGCAATGGTCGTGCGGTATACAGCTTCTGCATGTGTCCGGGTGGTACGGTGGTAGCGGCAACTTCAGAAATCGGGCGTGTCGTTACCAACGGCATGAGCCAGTATTCGCGCAACGAACGCAATGCCAACAGCGGTATGGTGGTTAATGTGAATCCGGAAGATTTCCCCGGTGGCCCGCTGGCCGGTATCGCGTTCCAGCGTCACTGGGAATCGCGCGCGTTTGAGCTGGGCGGCAGTAATTACAATGCGCCGGGGCAACTGGTGGGCGATTTCCTGGCGCAGCGCCCGTCGACGCAACTGGGGTCAGTGCAACCGTCGTACACGCCGGGGGTGACGCTGGGCGATTTGTCCACGGCCCTGCCGGAATATGTGATCACCGCGATGCGCGAAGCATTGCCCGAATTCGACAAGCAGATCAAGGGTTTTGCGATGCATGATGCCGTGCTGACCGGGGTGGAAACGCGTACCTCGTCGCCAATTCGTATTAAGCGTGATGACTCGTATCAGAGTTTGAATACCCGCGGTCTGTATCCGACCGGCGAAGGCGCCGGTTACGCGGGTGGCATCCTGTCAGCCGCAATCGACGGCATCAAGGTGGCAGAAGCGCTGGCGCTGGATATGGTTAAGTAAGTTTACTTAACCAGCTGGAAATCCAGCACCTGCATGTTCATCACCAGTCCGGCATCCTGGATCGGTAATACAATCGCATCCTGGTCAGAATGATTGTGGTGTGAATGCCACCAGCCCGGCGGGGTGATGAAGGTTGAGCCTGGTGTCCACATGGCCTTGATCGGGTCGATGATATTGCCATCAGCATCAACTTCCTTGCCGATCAGGGTGTAGGTGTCGGGCCCGGCAGACACGCAATGATCGATGGCAATGGAGTTGTGGCGGTGCGCCTGCTGGATCACGCCTTTAGGCAGAATGTTGTACAGCGACCACAGCGTGTGGGTCAGCGTCATGGTGGTGGGGAAATGCGGGTTGGACAGCAATACGCCAACGCGATTGCGCTCTTCGCCCATGGCGCGTACCTTGTTGAGCTCCTGGGTAATGCGTTGTTGCGTGTACAGCACCGGCTGGAAACGTTGTTCATTCGGCGTAACGCCCAGATAGCGCAGCAGTGGCGCATCATTTACCCAGAACAAGACGGAGTCAGCCGTGGCTTCATGCAGTGCCGATTTGATCGCAGGCAGGGTGAACAGGTCGCCAGTTTTCCAGGCAATGGTGCCGTTATCCATGGTGGTGCTGCCGCTGCCGCTGATCACAAAAAACATCTGTGACGCCGCAACAAAGTCAGTTTGTAGCTGCTCGTGCGCAGAAATGCGCAGATAGCCCGCATACAGATTCGGGGTGGTTGCCGCATAGCTGGTTTGCAGGCTTTCCGACAGATCAAATGGCATCAGCCGCGTGGCACCTTCGGCATGCATGGTGTTGGGAAAAGCGACCACATCGATTTTAGGCATAGCCGGATTGACGGCGGACATATATTCCTTGAATTCTGCCTGGGCTTCCCATAGCTGGGGCTGATCGAACACGGATTTGGCAACTGCAGACATAACTTCCTCGAACTGGTTGGCGCGGTGAATAAACCCGCGCAGAAAGTCCGCTATTTTACGCGATAATGTCCTGATGTAAAACCGGAAAATAGGCAGGTGCGGAGATGTCTGCCCGGTTGCTTTAAAGGTCGGGAGTGGGCTATCGATTATCGATTGCCCTTGGCTTTTTCCAGTAATTCAATTCCGCGCTGTACCTGATTTTGTCCACGTTCGACACGCAACAAAAAACGGGTTTCGGCATCATATTCCGCCAACATCAGCGTGGTCATTTCGTCGATCAACCGGTTGACACTGGTATGACGGCGGATTGAAAGTTCTTTCAGGCGCCGGTATTTATCATCAGGCAAGCGTATGGTTAATGCGCTCATAAGTTTATCTCCTTCAGAAGGTGCTCGGGTGTAACTGCTTTAAGTCCAGGGAACTGCAATTCCTTGCTTTGCAGATCGCGCAAATTTTGCGTAATAATACGCTGTGCGCCTCCAGCCACGGCGAGTTCTATTAAATGATTGTCGCCTTCATCCGGTAAATTAGGGCGCCATCCATAGTAAATGCGTGTCCAGCAACAGGTCGCAAGGAAAATGTCGAGTAATTCTTCACGTTCGGCTCCTGATAATCGGCATTTCTCGAACAATTGCTCGCGACCAAGCACATCTTCATATTCAGTCAATAGCGCGGTACCCATGAGCGGCGTACATTCGCCACGCAGGCAAGCCATTACGACAGCATTTGCAGCACCGGTGCCTAAACACGCACTCACAAAGATATTGGTATCAAGCACGACTAGCATATGTTAAAAATGGTAGCACTCACGCTACCATTTCGCAACTATAGAGTGGATTAAAAGGTGACTATTTAGGCGCGTGTTTTGCGTAAATGATATGCAGCTAATTATGCACGGGTGCGCTTAAAGGCTCAATTGAGTTAAATATACCCGTAAATCGAACTCAACCTGATGGTAGTCGGGCTGCATATGGACGCACAGCTTGTAAAAATTTTTGTCGTGGTTACGTTCTTTCAGATGCGCCAGTTCATGTACCACGATCATGCGCAAAAACTCGGCTGGCGCGGTTTTGAACAGTGCGGCAATGCGAATTTCTTTTTTGGCTTTGAGCTTGCTGCCCTGTACCCGCGAGATTGCAGTATTCAGGCCCAGTGCGTGATGCACCACATCCAGCTTGCTGTAGTAGTGCACCTTGTCCGGTAGTGGCGCATTGCGCAGATAAGCCTGTTTCAACTCCTGTGTGTACTGGTACAGCGTCTTGTCATTCTGCACCTCATGCTGTGCAGGGTACTTTTGCGCCAGATACTCGGCCAGCCTGCCCTGCGTGATCAGGTTACGTACCTGATCCTGCAGCGCTGGCGGATAGTGCTGCAGGTATTTGAGCTCAGTAGTTGGCGTCACGACAAACTAGCTGCCCAGGCTGGCGCGGCCGCGTGCAATGGCGGCACGGACTTGAACCGGGGCAGTGCCGCCGATATGGTTGCGGCTGTTCATTGAGCCTTCCAGTGACAGCACGTCGTAAATGTCGGCAGCAACCAGGCTGGAGAATTGCTGCAAGTCGGCTAATGGCAGATCAGCCAGGTCGCAGCCTTTGCCTTCGGCATGGCGCACGGCGAGGGCAACAGCTTCATGCGCATCGCGGAACGGCAGGCCTTTTTTCACCAGATAATCAGCCAGGTCGGTCGCGGTGGCGTAGCCTTGCAGCGCGGCGCGACGCATGGCTTCCGGCTTGACGCGGATGCCGGGGAGCATTTCGGCAACGATGGCGAGGGTGTCGATCAGGGTGTCGACGGTATCAAATAGCGGTTCCTTGTCTTCCTGATTATCTTTGTTGTAGGCCAGCGGCTGACCTTTCATCAGAGTGAGCAAGCCGACCAGATGACCGTTTATCCGTCCGGTTTTACCGCGTATCAGTTCGGGTACGTCAGGGTTTTTCTTTTGTGGCATGATCGACGAACCGGTGCAGAAACGATCAGCCAGGTCGATGAAACCGAAGCGCGGGTTCATCCATAAAATCAGCTCTTCGGACATGCGCGAAAAGTGGGTCATGATCAGGCTGGCGCAGGCAGTGAATTCGATGGCGAAATCGCGATCGGATACGGCATCCAGCGAGTTCTCGCAGACGCCGTCAAAGCCCAGTTCGCGCGCAACCATTTCGCGATCAATCGGGTAGCTGGTCCCGGCCAGTGCGGCGGCGCCCAGCGGCAGGCGATTGACGCGGCGACGGCAGTCAGCAAGACGCTCGGCGTCGCGTTTGAGCATTTCGAAATAGGCGAGCAGGTGGTGACCGAAGGAAACCGGCTGAGCAACTTGCAAATGGGTAAAGCCGGGCATGACTACATCGGCGTTGGCTTCGGCAAGGTTGAGCAGTGCGGTCTGGGCAGCGCGGATCAGTTGCAGAATGCCGTCGATGTTGTGGCGCAGGTACAGACGGATATCGGTCGCTACCTGATCGTTGCGGGAGCGGCCGGTGTGTAAGCGCTTACCGGCATCGCCAACTTTAGCGGTGAGGGCTTTTTCGATATTGAGGTGGACGTCTTCCAGATCAAGCAACCACTCGAATTTATCGGCGCGGATGTCGGCGAGTATCTCGCTCATGCCGCGTTCGATATCGGCCAGATCCTGCTGGCTGATGATGGCTTGCTGTGCAAGCATTTTGGCGTGCGCGAGTGAGCCTTGTATGTCGAATTCAGCTAACCGATAATCGAAGCTGATCGATGCGGTATAGCGTTTGACGCGCTCGGAGACCGGCTCATTAAAGCGACCCGACCAAAGTTGCGGTGTAGTGGAATTAGACATGAATATAACCTGATGATATTTGAGTTGAGATTGGTAGAATAGCCGAATTATGCCAAAGCCTGAAGTTGCCGACTATCCTGATCGCTTACCGGATTTCTGTAATCTGGGTGTCATGCTGCGTATTTTACTCGGTGTAGAAGGTTTGGTGTGGACAACTGCATGGTTGCAAACAGCTTATCTGGCGGAAATGTGGCATTTGTTTGTGGGTTACTCTGTTGTGGTACAGGCCAGCCTACTGCTGACGCTGGTGTTTTTATGCCTGTCACGCCGAATGTTGCAGCGCTTGCCTTATGGCTGGGGGGTGGTCGGCAGCATGTTGCTGGCGCTCCTGACCACCGCGCTAGTCATGGATGGCATGAGTCATCTGTTTGCTGACAGCCATTTGCTGATGACCTGGCGCGAAGCGATCAATGTGCTGGCCGTCAGCGCATTGTTACTGGGCTATTTTCGCCTGCGTGGGCGGGCGCTGTCGCCGGCATTGACGGAGGCGCGGCTACAGGCACTGCAGGCGCGCATCCGTCCGCATTTCCTGTTTAACAGCCTGAATGCGGTGCTCAGTCTGGTACGCAGTGAGCCGCGCCGCGCCGAACGCGCGCTGGAGAATCTGGCAGACCTGTTTCGCGTGGTGATGGCAGATAATCGCCAGCTCAGCCCGCTCAAGCGTGAAGTGGAGATCAGCCGCCAGTATCTGGAGCTGGAAGGCCTGCGTCTGGGCGAGCGCTTGCGTGTGGTATGGCATATCGACAAGGCTCCCGGTAATGCGCTGGTGCCACCGCTGTTGTTGCAGCCCTTGCTGGAGAACGCGGTGTATCACGGCATCGAGCCAGCTACCCAGCCGGGTGAAATTACCGTCAATATTTATCGCAACGATGGTCAGTTGCATCTGATTATTCGCAATCCCTACCAGCATGACGGACAGCGCCACACTGGTAACAAAATGGCACTAGGCAATATCCGCAGCCGGCTGATGCTGCATTTCGATGTGGAAGCCAGTTTGCGCACGCAGATACACGACAACTATTACCAGGTGCATATCATCATGCCTTATCGGACGACTCCGCCATGACGACTCCTTTACGCGTCCTGATCGTGGATGATGAAGCGCCGGCGCGCAACCGCTTGCGTGATCTGTTGCAGGACTGCGCTGAACAGATACCGCTGCTCATCGTCGGCGAGGCCGAGAATGGCATACAGGCGCTGCAATTGCTGGCGCAAACGGATGCCGATGTGGTGCTGCTGGATATTCACATGCCCGGCATGGACGGCATGGCGGTAGCGCAACATCTGGCGCAGCGCCAGCATCCGGCAGCGGTAATCTTTACTACCGCCTATGATGCGCATGCGTTACAGGCGTTTGATTTGAATGCGCGCGATTATTTATTGAAACCGGTGCGGGCCGAGCGCCTGCTGGCAGCATTACGCAAAGTGCAAAGCGCCGCGCCAACACGAACTGCTGCCCGCCAGTACCTGAGTGCAAACGAACGGGGGCGGGTATTGCTGGTACCCATTGATGACATTATCACGCTGCGTGCCGAGCATAAATACGTGGCAGCGCGTACCGCCACCCACACCTATCTGCTGGAAGACAGCCTGGCCAGCCTGGAACAGGAATTCCCGCAGCAATTTATCCGTATCCACCGCAATACCCTGGTCGCGCGTACCGCCATTGCGGGCTTTGTCCTCAAGGAACAAGGCGGCGAGGACGGCGAACACAGCGGCTGGGTAGTGCTGCTCAAAGGCTCGGACGAAGCTCTGCCAGTGAGTCGCCGCCAGTATGCGGTGGTGAAACAGTTTAAGCAGGGTGAAGCCTGAACGGCTTAATACGTCTTATATGGCAGGAACTTGCCGTTCAGTACGATTTTGACGCGATCGCCTTTTGGATCGGCCACGCGTGAAATATCCATGCTGAAATCAATCGCGCTCATGATGCCGTCACCGAATTCTTCATGGATTAGCTCCTTGATCGAAGTGCCATACACATTAATCAGCTCATAGAACCGGTAAATTAGCGGATCGGTCGGAACAGCCGTTGGCAACGACCCTTTGTAAGGCACGACTTGCAGGGCCGCAATCGCCTCTGCCGGCAAATCCAGCAGCTTGCCTATGGTAGTTGCCTGCGCCGCATCCAGCGTCATTTGCCCGAGCAGAGCGGCGGTCGTCCACTCCTTGCTCAGGCCGATGGCTTGCGCCAGATCATTCCATTTCAGGCCTTTGGCAAGTTTGGCTACTAGTATCAAGTCGGTTACATTGCTACGTTTCATGGTGCTTCCTTTTCAGTCAGGGTGGTGAATTAATTATACGAGGTGAATAGCCGCCTGTTTTAGCATGCGCGGCGGGATGTCGTCGGTTTCGCCCGGCCTGACTTGCGGCGGGTAGCGCGGGTCGTAGCTTGCCTCTTGCACAGCTGCCAGTTCGCGTGAACGACTGACCAGGAAGTCCACCAGATGATTGCGGATGCGGTAATACTGCGGATCCTTGTGAATGTCGTTACGGGTGCGGTTACGCGGCAGTGTGTTGATGACGATTTCTGCAATGCGCGCACGCGGGCCGTTGGTCATGAGGATAATTTTGTCGGAGAGCAGGATGGCCTCATCCACATCGTGGGTAATCATGAACACGGTCTGCTGGGTCGCCGCGCAGATTTTCAGCAGTTCGTCCTGGATCACGCCGCGGGTCAGGGCGTCCAGTGCGCCGAACGGTTCGTCGAGCAGCAGCATTTTGGGCTGGATCGAGAACGCGCGGGCGATGCCGACACGCTGTTTCATGCCCCCGGACAGCTCGGACGGTTTTTTGTGCTCGGCACCGGTCAGGCCCACCAGATCGATAAATTGCTGGCAGTGCTGAGTAACTTTTTCTTTAGTCCAGTCAGGCCAGCGCGATTTGACAGCAAATTCGATATTTTTCATTACCGTCAGCCACGGCATCAGTGCATGACCCTGAAATACCACGCCGCGATCCAGGCTGGGGCCGGACACTTCGCGACCGTCCATGATCACCACGCCGGAACTGGGTTCGTCGAGCCCGGCCAGCACATTGAGAATGGTGGATTTGCCACAGCCGGAGTGGCCGATGATGCAGACGAATTCGCCTTTGGCGATGCTGAAATGGACGTTTTCAAATACCGGGACTGCTGTCTGTCCGCGGCTGGCCGGATAAATCCGGCTGAGTGCTTCAACTTTCAGAAAATCAGTTTGCATAGCCAGCCTCTTAATCGTTATATGCCACTAATCGCGACAACCAGCCGAATGCCATATCCAGCATCATGCCCACCACGCCGATCATGAGCACCGCGAAGATGACATTGGTGAGGCTCAGGTTATTCCATTCGTTCCATACGAAGTAGCCGATACCGGTGCCGCCTACCAGCATTTCAGCCGCCACGATCACCAGCCAGGCGATGCCCATGGAGATGCGCATGCCGGTCAGGATGGTGGGGGCCGCGGCAGGCAATACCACCAGAAAGGCCTTGCGCAGCGGGCTGACTTCCAGCGTCTTGGCAACGTTCAGCCAGTCGCGCTTGACCGCGGCTACGCCGTAAGCGGTATTAATCAGCATCGGCCACAATGAGCAAATGAAGATGACAAAGATCGCCGAAGCCGAAGAGTCCTTGATGGTGTATAGCGCCAGCGGCATCCACGCTAACGGCGAGATAGGTTTGAGCAACTGGATGTATGGATCAAGCGCCCGGTGCATGATGGGCGACATCCCTACCAGAAACCCCAGCGGTATCGCCACCAGTGCGGCCAGGCTGAATCCAGCCAGTACCCGCGCCAGTGAATAACCGAGCTGGATGCCGATACCCTTGTCGTTAGGGCCGTGATCGTAAAACGGGTCTGAGAGTTTTTCCCGTAACGTATGCCCCACTTCTGCGGGTGTTGGCATGCCAGACTTTTTGACGGCACCACCTCCCATCAGTGCAGCATATTCGGCATCGGCCTGCGTTGTTGCCACGGTTTTTTGTGGCAACGTCGCCAGATACCAGCCCAGCAACACCATGCCGAAAATCAGCACGGAGAGCAGGTAAGCACGAAAAGTCAGCGATTTGGCCATGATCATGCCCTGCTGATCTTGAAGGATTTGAGATATTGCTCGGGCTTGGCCGGGTCAAATTCTTTGCCCATGATGGTGTGCTTGCTGTAGTTGCTGGCGGGAGCCGGCAAGCCCATCTCTTTCAGTCGTTTACGCGCATCGGTCGCGAGGAACACTTCTTCCGCAATTTGTTTGTAATTGATTTCGCCTTTCAGGTAGCCCCATCGTTTTAACTGCGTCAGCATCCATACCGCCATCGACTGCCACGGGAATGGATCGAAATCGACGCGATCCGGCACGTTGCGTACTTTGCCCAGGCCGTCGGCAAAGTGTCCGGTCATCACCTGCTCCAGCACCGGGATCGGCTGGTTGAGATAGTTGGCCGGTGCGATAGCCTTGATGATATCGCTGCGATTCTCGGGTTTGTGGGCGTATTCGGTAGCGCTGGCTATGGCGCGGAACAGCGCGGCAAACGTGTTCGGGTAGGTTTTGGCAAAGCCTTCCGAAACGCCGAATGCGCAGCAGGGGTGGCCGTCCCAGATATCGCGCGACAGCGTGTGGATATAACCGACTTCTTCATATACAGCGCGCTGGTTAAATGGCTCGGGTCCGAGGAAGCCGTCGATGTTGCCGGCGCGTAGGTTGGCAACCATATCGGGTGGTGCCATGATGCGCAGTTCCACGTCTTTGTCCGGGTCGATGCCGTTTTCGGCGAGGAAGTAGCGCAACAGGAAGTTGTGGATGGAGTAGTCGAACGGGATGCCGAATTTCAGGCCTTTCCATTGTTTCGGATCCAGCTTGTCCTTGTGCTTGATGTGCATGGTAATGGCCTGGCCGTTGATGTTCTCGATGGCGGCCACGTCTACCGGTTGCGCTTGCGAGCCCAGTCCCAGGCTGATAGCGAGCGGCATCGGCGAGAGCATGTGCGAAGCATCGTATTCCTTGTTCATCACCTTGTCGCGCACGATGGCCCAGCCTGCGGTTTTCAGCAGTGAGACATTTAGCCCTTCGCGCGAATAGAATCCCATGGGGCCTGCCATGATGATCGGCGTGGCGCAGGTGATGGGAACGAAGCCGATTTTCAGGTCCGGTTTTTCCAGCGGTGCACGGTCGGCAGCCAGCGCTTTGGCTGCCGACATCGGGAACAGGGTGGAAATGGCGGCGAATGCGGTGCTGGCGCCGACGGCGCGGATGAAGTTGCGGCGGGTTTCATCATGCGGAAACAGTGCACGCATCACCGTGGTTTCGACCACGCGGCCGATGCGGGCATCTTCATCAAGCTGATGTTCGGCCTGGTTGCTGTGGCGGCCGCAACTGCAGCCCTGGCTGGCAAGCTTGGTTTTTGGGTCAAATGGATCATCAAAAGCGGACATCGTGTACTCCCTGAGTTAATTAATGTTGTGTATATCTGGTTAACGCCGGTAGCGGCGTCAACCCAGCGGAAAACCTTCTTCGATGGGCAGGGCTGGGTCGCGTGACCACTCGTTCCATGAGCCGAAGTAGATTTTCACGTCGTGGATGCCTGCATCTTTTAATGCCAGGAAGGTATTGGACGCCCGCGCACCCTTGAAGCAGTAAATGTAAACTTTGGAATGCGGCTGGATGCCGACAGTCTGACATTCCGCAAGCACTTCATCGCGCGCCTTGAATACGCTGCCATCTGCCGCCGGTTTCATCAGCCGGTACCATTCCAGCCATTTGGCGCCGGGGATACGCCCCTTGCGCGGGCAGAAATCCGGGCCGTATGGTGAAGAGCTGGTTGCGATCCATTCATCCACATCGCGTACATCCAGCTTAATGATGGCAGGGTCGTTGACTGCGGCCAGCATCTGGTCTTTATCGACCATGACTGCGCCCGGTTCGTCGGCAAGCGGAAATTGGGCGGACGTGGGCATGGTGGGTTCGGTTGTGGTGGGCAGTCCCGCGCCTACCCAGGCCTGATAGCCGCCGTGCAGCACTTTGGCTTTAGGGTAGCCCAGATACTTGAGCAGGAAATAGCCGCGGCAGGATTGGCCGAAGCCGGTATTCATGGTGTCTTCATACACAACAGCCGTCTCGTTGCCGGATAAGCCTGCCGCACCAAACGCCTCGGCGAATTTGTGCTGCATGGTTTCCAGGCCTTCATGATCGCTGGTGGAGAGGTAGGTAAATATCTCGCGCAGATTAATTGCACCGGGTATATGCCCCTGGGCATATACGGCAGGGTCGCGGGTATCAATGACCACGACAGGTTCGGTGGCCATATCGTGTTGCAGTTGTGCGGGCTCTATCAGTACATGGCTGTTCACAATTTTTCCTTTGGTCAAGTTGGTATTGTTCAATTAGCAGCAATCGTGCCAAGCTTACAACTAGCTGATTCCATACCAATTGCGAGGCTGGAATGTGTTTTGCGGTTATCAGCTCGCCTGATTTTTGCTTACATTGTGTAAACAATTTGTTCAGGGGAATGTAATGTTGGATGCCGTTATTAACCGTACCGAGCCTGAAACGCTGGTGGATGAAGAGTTGCTGGTAATTCGTGAAGCTTCTGCGCTGATGGGCAAGAGTCCGGATCAGCACTATGTCATCCGCGAGATTCTGCATTTGCTGTCTGAATTGCTCGGGCTTAATCGCGGGCGTGTGGTGTTGCCGGATCCGGAAAGTGGCGTGTTGCGTATTGCTCATGCTTACGGCTTGTCGCAGACGGAAATCAAGCGGGGTCAATTTTTGCCAGGGGAAGGCATTACTGGCAGAGTGATGCAAAGCGGGCAAATGATGATCATTCAGGACATCGACAGCGAGCCGGTTTTTCTATTCCGCACCGTAGCCCGGGAGCAGCTGCCGCATGAAACTGTATCGTATATTGCGCTGCCCATCGAGCAGGGCGGCAAGGTGCTGGGGGTGCTTGGCGTCCATCGCCTGCGCGACCGGCCACGGCCTTTGGCGCGGGATCTGCAGATGCTCAAAATTGCCGCCACTCTGATTGCTCAGGTGATTATGCTCAACCGTTATATACAGGAGCGTACCGCACGGCTGGAATCGGAAAACAGGGAGCTGAAGTGGGCTCTGAACAAGAATCCATCGAGCCTGGGTTCTTTCGGTATCGTTGGCGAATCGATGCCATTGCGGCGCGCGCTCAAACAAATCGAGCAGGTAGCGCAAACCGATGCCACGGTGCTGTTGTTAGGCGAATCCGGCACCGGAAAGGAGCTGTTTGCACGCGCCTTGCATCTTTCCAGTGCGCGGCGCGACTTTCCTTTTATCAAGGTCAACTGCGGTGCAATTCCGGAAAACCTGTTCGAATCCGAGTTGTTTGGTTATGAAAAAGGCGCTTTTACCGGCGCAACCACCAGCCGCCCCGGTTATTTCGAGCAGGCGAATAACGGCACCCTGTTCCTGGATGAAATCGGCGACATGCCGCTGGCGATGCAGGTCAAATTGTTGCGGGTATTGCAGGAAAATACCATACAGCGCGTCGGTGCGCGCCGCGAGAGCGCGATCAATGTGCGTATCGTCACTGCCACCAATCAGGATTTGCAGCAGCTGGTCAGTCGCGGCAAATTCCGTCTCGATCTGTTCTACCGCATCAACGTGATACCGGTGCGGCTGCCTACCTTACAGGAACGGCCCGAGGATGTGCGCCATCTGGTGCGCTATTACCTGAACCAGATCAATCAGAGTTATCAGCGCAACGTCAATATTGCGCCCGATGCGCTGGAACAGCTGGCCGCCTACAGCTGGCCGGGCAATGTGCGACAGTTGCGTAATGTGCTGGAGCGTCTGGCTTTGCTGTCGGAGAACAGGCTAATCAGCGCAGCTGAAGCCGCAGCGGTGATTGCCAGTGAAACAGTGAATGATTCAGCCGGGTATCCGGCTACTGAAATGGAAGACGCCTTGCCAGGCGGTTTGCGGGCTTATCAGCCAGTGCAAAGCAGCGACCGCGCCGGTATTATTCAGGCTCTGGCAATGTGCAGCGGCAATAAATCACGCGCAGCCCAGCAGTTGGGTATGACTCTGCGCCAACTGAATTATCGTATCCAGCGGTTAGGGATAACTTGAGTGCAAGTCATGGCTTGTTATACAAATTGTTAACAATCTGTTTGCTTGCCAGGTATGAGTAAAATTGCAAATTTTATAATAAATGATTAATAATCATATTGATATGTAATTATTATGGTCCTGGCATGGTGCTTGCAATAGTGTCAACGTGTCCAATTGGTCACTTACATTTATTGTCACCGCATAAGGAGCTAATCATGCCGGAAGCCGCCGTACTGAAAATGAATACCGTATTAACCCCGATCGATAAAGTGGGGCTGGAAGCGCTCGCCGAAAAAGGCAAAGCCAACCCGCAAAATGTCGTTACCCTGAAAACCAGAACCGTATGCGAAGGCAAATTCCGTAATCTGAGCTACGTGCGCAATTTGCCAGCGCACGTTATCGACGAGCCGCCACATCTGTTGGGTGATGACACCGCGCCTAATCCTTCCGAAGCGGTATTGGCAACGCTCGGCTCCTGTCTGTCGGTCGGCCTGCATGCCAACGCCGTAGCGCGCGGCATTACTCTGAGCAAAATCGAGCTGGAACTGGAAGGCGACATCAACGTGACCGCGGTATGGGGTGTCGGCGATCTGTCCGACAGCAAAGTGCTTGGCTTTACCGATATCCGCGTCAAGATTCATCTGGAAGGCGATGCCACTCGCAGCGAGCTGGAAGATCTGGTCGCGCATGCCAACCACTGGTCGCCTGTTGCCAATACCATGCGTAATCCGGTCGGTGTCACAGTCGCTTTGGCTTGATTGAGGACGGCTGTCCGCTTGCGGCAGCCTGGCAGTGCACAAGGAGTAATTATGCAAGTCGAAATATTAACGTCAGAGCCGCAAACAGACAGCACAGAATCGCTACCCGGTATCAGCGAGCTGATCCGTACCCATTTGTGCCCGCATGTGGTGAACATCGATCTCAAGGGCGAATACCCCGGCGAATTCCTGCACCGGCTGGGCGCGATCGGGGGTTTTGGCGCGATGGTTGCGCCGCAATCCGGCGGTACCGGTTATGGCCTCAAGAATGCGATCCGGGTGATCGAGGATGTGTCGCGAGAATGTGTCTCCACCGGCTTTCTGGTGTGGGCGCAACAAGCCTGCGCCTGGTATCTGCAGAACAGCAGCAATCTCGCCATCCGCCGCGACGTGTTGCCGCTAATTGCCAAAGGCACCGCGCTTGGCGGTACCGGGCAATCCAATGCGATGAAGTCCTGTGTTGCCATCGAAGACAACCGGCTAACGGCCAAGCGGGTTGAAGGCGGCTATCTGGTGAATGGCACCCTGCCCTGGGTATCCAATATCGGCATCGATCACTATTTTCATGTCGGCATTGACGTCGCCAATGAATCCGGCTTGATGATTGCTTTGGTCAAGGGTAACCATCCCGGATTAACGCTCAACCAGAACGCGCACTTTATTGCGATGGAAGGCACCAATACTTTCGCCTGTCATTTCAAGGATGTGTTTGTTGCTAATGAAATGGTGGTGTCGCACCCTAGTGAGTTTGTGCAGTTCCGCTCACGCACCAAAGCGGCGTTTATCCTGATGCAGATGGGCATGGGGCTGGGTCTGGTCGATGCGTGCGTGAGCATGATGAAGCGCTCCAATAAAACTCACGGCCACGTTAACCGGTTTCTTGATGATCAGGCCGAGAGTGTTGAATCCGCATTGTTGGCAGCGCGGGCAGCGTGTTACCGTCTGGCAGACAAAATCGATACCATGCCCGCAGCCAATCACGAACGCGAAACGCTCGCCATACGCCTGGCTGGCAGCGAACTGTCTTTGAAGGCAGCTAATTCTGCGATGTTGCATCTGGGTGCCAAAGGGTATCTGGTCGGCAATGCCGCCCAGCGCCGGGTACGCGAAGCTTATTTCATTGCGATTGTGACGCCGGCGATCAAACACCTGCGCAAGGAATTGCACGATATCGACACCGGCACTTGCGCATGCAGTGCCTGAACAGGAAGGGAAAGTAATGCTCACGTTTACTGTTAATCTGGATGTGGACAACACAGTCGCCAAACTCAGCGAGGCTATACAGGCCGTACCGATGGGGCTGGTCGCGCATATCAACGGTCAGGCCAATGCCGCCAGGCGCGGGCTGACAGTCCCCGCCGACCAGATCCTGGAAGTATTCCGCCCCGATTTCGCGATTCGTGTGTGGCAGGCCGACAAGCGTGCCGGGATCGACATCCCGCTGCGCATCCACGTGTACGAAGCCGAAGGCAAGACTTATGTCGCCATGCGCAGCCCGGTCGAGGTGTTTGCACCCTATGGCAACGCCGAGCTGGATAAGCTGGCAACCGAGCTGGCAGCCGTTTTCGATAACATTTTTGCGTCGCTCACGCCGTACCAGGAGGCATCATGAATACCTGTACCGAAGTTGTAATGCAGAAATGGATCTGCATGATCTGCGATTTTGTTTATGACGAAGCGCTCGGCATCCCCGATGAAGGCATCGCGCCGGGAACGCGTTTTGAAGACATCCCCGATAGCTGGGTATGTACCGATTGCGGCGTCACCAAAAGTGACTTTGAGCTGCTAGCGGAGTGATCACTTTTGGTTGCTTGCGGCTCTTAGTGGGTGAAGCCTATGTACTGCCAAGGAGGCTAACTAAACGGGGGGCTTGTGAACAAGCCATGCCCGTTTAGACTGACCACTGTTTATTAGAATGCGTAACTTACCAGTCCGCCAATGCCGTAGTCGGGACTTCCATTGGCAAAGCCTTTGACCAGATAGCCTTGAGCTTTCAAAGTCTGACTAATTTTGTGATTTACAAACGCAGTCATTTCACTCAGGTTTGAGCCGCTATCCGAAATTTTAGGTCGGAAATCGTAAATTACCCCGGCACTCGTGTTCGATGTCAGTTTGTAAACACCGCCGACCGAGCCAAAAAAGACATTGTTTAGTGGTGTCGTACTCGTGTCACCGTAAACTTTGTAACCCACTGTTCCCAAGGCGGTAATTTTGCCAATGTCTTTGTAGACATTAAATTCGCCAGAATAATCGTTCTCACCGGTGCCTAATCCTTTATTTTTATCTGCGGTGCCAAATTTTACCTTGCCGGTAAAATCGACCACTAGCGCATCAGCACTATTTTGATAAAGATTGTAGGTAGCGCCAGCCACAATATCGCCAAGACCGGATTCGGTGGTGCGTTGGGTGGAAGTGCTGTTTTT
Source organism: Sulfuriferula thiophila (assembly GCF_003864975.1). Classification (NCBI taxonomy): domain Bacteria; kingdom Pseudomonadati; phylum Pseudomonadota; class Betaproteobacteria; order Nitrosomonadales; family Sulfuricellaceae; genus Sulfuriferula; species Sulfuriferula thiophila. The sequence goes on along the minus strand of NZ_BHGL01000007.1, from coordinate 384,368 downwards.
TGCTTTGCCAATACCAGGTACCACGCTGCCATCGCCCGTGACGCTCACATACGGAACGGTTAGTTTGAGCGACCAGCGATCAGCTTCATATTTGGCAATCACCGGTATAGATAAAATGTCTGTATTGCTGCTGGTACCGTATTTTCCGGAGCTATAGTCAAACCCTGTGGCTACGCTGAATTTTCCTGGTTCATCGGCCCACACTGTCTGTGCGCATAGGCTGATTAAACCTATTGAGATAATAGCTATGTTCTGTACTTTTTTTTGCATGGTGAGAGTCTCTCGTTTAGATATTTTTCGGCATTTGCTAAAATAATTGCATAGCGGCCTAATTGGCTCAGGTTACGTTCATTTAAGTACAAGATCGTCGCCTTCATGGCAGCTTGCAAAGTGCCTCGGATGGGCACTTTGCAGATGGACTTAATTAACGACCAGGAGCGGATCTTTCTGGACGCTCGATTTTTTCCGGGCGTTCAACTTTGTCTGGACGTTCAGTTTTTTCGATACGCTCTGCTTTCTCAACACGAACAGCTTTATCAATGTGAACAACTTTGTCTGCACGCGCAGCTTTTTCCGCTTTTAATTCAGCTTTGTAAGCAGTTTTGTCCGTGCGTTTTGCTTTGTCTAAACGCTTTGCTGAGCGTACTGTTTGCTGCGCTTCTATACGATCCTGATTCGTTTCAAGGCGAGTACTGGCGTTAGTCAATCCCTTGCTGTCGGAATCGCGAATCAGGTTTTTATCTACGCTAATGGTGGATTGGCTAAGTGGCGTTTTTTCCGTGGTTGTGTCAGCGCCATGGCTTAATCCGGAAAAACCTAGAAAAATCGTAGTAACTGCAACAGTAATTTTAATCTTGTTCATAATAGCCCTATCATATTAATCAATTGTTATTTCAAAACCCATGCGTCAAAGACGTTTGGCAGCTTGTGCAACTTAAGATACTTTTCAGACAAACAGTATGTGGTTAGTTCGGATGTTGACCGATGAAGTGAATCTGCAAATACTTATGATCTCAAGAAGATGCATAGTCGTCTGTCGCTCGTGTCTCGTCCGTACGCCAGCACACATTGTGCTATATCAAATACTAAATCTGACCTGAGGTTTGCTGGTTGATGCATGCCAGATCAGATTTTGACTGGATAAGGCATGATTCAAATATACATGCAGTAAGTGGGTATGCGTGGTGTCAATGTGTAAGCATTTGTTACACATTCGTTACCGAATCGGAATGGGCTGTAAGTCGGGTATGGCGTTAGATGTTTGTTTACCAAATGGCGGCATGTTGAAAGCCGTTGATATTAGAAAGCGCCTTGATTTTGCAATCAAGGCGCTTTCTAATATTTGCGTTATGCTGAAGCCGTCAATGCGCGGCAGGGTGCATCTTCGCCAGGCCTGCATCAATCGCGGCATCCAGATAGCCGCCATAGTAGTCTTCCGGGCCAAGGCCGACCAGCGGGTCTGCTGCAGGCACGCCATTCGGGGTAAAGACGATAATGGTCGGGGTTAGTCTGACTTTTAATGCTGTGGCATAGTGCTGGCCGGTGGTGACTTTGCCGTTAAAGTCGGTCAGTGCGCTATCGCTGCTGATATCGACACGGCGGATCAGGACTTTGCGGGCGTAGTCGCGATTGCGTTGCATGGGGATGAGGTAGTTATGCATGACGCGTTCGCAATAGGCGCAGCCGGGGCTGGTGAAAATGATTAATACCGGTATGCTGGCTCGCTCTGCGAGTTGAGCGTCGTTATGCAGGTTCCTGGCCATGACAATGTTATTCGGGTTCGCCAGCGCCATGCCGGACAGCATCCAGACGCACAGCGCAAATAAACCTGATCGAATATATTTCATCATTACTCCAGAGCGTTGAATGCTTAGCGGTGAAATGCGTATTTTAGGTTAAAATACGATCTAAGTACTTATTCTACCGACAGGTTATATTTTGCAAAATAGTCCAAATCTCCCTCTACCCTCCCAATTGGTCATTGCGTCCCGTGAAAGCGCATTAGCGATGTGGCAAGCGGAGTTCATTGCTGCGCGTTTGCGTGAGCTTTATCCCCAGATGGTCGTGCAGATACTGGGCATGACCACGCAAGGCGACCAGATTCTGGATGTGTCGCTGAGCAAGATTGGTGGCAAGGGGCTGTTCGTCAAGGAGCTGGAAACCGCCATGCTGGAAGGGCGCGCCGATATTGCGGTGCACTCGATGAAAGACGTGCCGATGAATTTGCCAGAGGGTTTCACCTTGGCGGCCATCGGTGAGCGCGAAGATCCGCGCGATGCGCTGGTATCCAATCACTATGACAGTCTGGATGCATTGCCGCATGGTGCGCGTGTCGGCACCTCCAGTCTGCGCCGCGAAAGTCAGTTGCGTGCCCGTTTCCCGCATCTGGTTATTGGTGCCTTGCGTGGCAATGTGCAGACCCGTTTGCGCAAGCTCGATGAGGGCCAGTACGATGCGATCATTCTGGCGGCGGCCGGCCTGAAACGTCTGGGTCTGGGCGCGCGTATCCGTGCCGAATTGCCGCCTGAGCAAAGCCTGCCTGCAGTGGGGCAGGGCGCGCTGGGTATCGAGTGCCTGGCCGACCGTGCCGACCTGATTGCGCTGCTGGCGCCGCTGAATGATGCGGATACCGCCGATTGCGTACGTGCCGAGCGTGGCATGAGCCGCACGCTGGGCGGCAGTTGTCAGGTACCGCTGGGCGGCTATGCTGAAATTGTAGAAGGCGGCTTGAATTTGCGCGGTTTCGTCGCTGAAGTCGACGGTAGTCGTATCATCAGCGGCAGTGTCAGTGGTACGCGCGATCAGGCGGAAGCCTTGGGCGCGGCACTTGCCGAACAACTTATTGCACAAGGTGCGGGCAAGATACTCGCGGAACTATCATTATGAGTAACGGATTGAACGGCAAGGGCATACTGGTAACGCGCCCGGCGCAGCAGGCAGTTGAGCTGGCAGAGCGCATTGTTGCCGCGAACGGCAAGCCGGTATTATTTCCGGTGCTGGAAATACTGGATACGGCTGATCTGGCGCCGCTGTATGAATTGATAGACCGGCTGGATGCAGTGGATATGGCGATTTTCATCAGCCCTAACGCGGTAAACAAGGCGATGAACCTGATCAAGTCGCGCCGCGAATTGCCGGCGAATTTGCAGATTGCTGCTATTGGTCGCGGCAGCAGCCGCGAACTCAAGCATTTCGGTATCGACAAAATCATCGCGCCGACGGCCCGCTTTGATAGCGAGAATTTGCTGGAAATGCCTGAGCTGCAAGACGTGGCGGGCAAGCATATCGTGATCTTCCGTGGTGATGGTGGTCGCGAGATGCTGGGCGATACCCTCACCGAGCGGGGTGCTAAAATCGAATATGCGGAATGTTACCGCCGCAGCCGCCCCGATGTGAATGCGGGCAATCTGATGCGGCAGTGGTCGCGCAATGAAATCAACGCGGTAACGATTACCAGCTCCGAAGGGTTGCGTAACCTGTATGACATGCTGGGCAAACTTGGCCGCCAGTGGCTGAAAACCACGCCGGTGTTCGTGCCCCACGAGCGCATCCTCAGCGTGGTGCATGAGCTCGGTCTGGAACATGGCATACTCACCGAATCGGGTGATGAGGGGCTGATTGACGGCATGACAGCATGGTTTGCGGAACATAATGGCTGAACAAGACGACAAACCTGATCTGCTCGACAAGCTCGGCGATTACCTGAATCCGGCGCTGATTTTTGCCGTGCTCGCCTTTGTGTTTGCGGGCTGGCAATGGTGGCAGACGCGCACCGAGCTCAATGCCATGCGTCAGGAACTCAGTCAGCGCCTGACCAGTGCCAACGATGCGGCGCAGGCCAGTCGCGTGCTCAGTCAGCAAACTGCCGACAATAATCGTGATCTGGCGGTGCATCTGGGCGAGATTCAGGCCAAGCTGACCGATTCGCAGAACCAGCAGATGGCGCTGGAGGCGCTGTATCGCGATATGTCCAAGAGCCGTGATGAGTGGACGCTGGCCGACATCGAGCAGGTGATCCTGACCGCCAATCAGCAGTTGCAGCTTGCCGGTAACGTCAAGGCGGCCATTATTGCATTACAGAACGCGGATGCGCGGTTACAGGCGATCAACAAGCCGCAGTTTACCAATTTGCGCCGTGCGCTCAATAACGATATCCAGCGTTTGCAGACTTTGCCACAAGTGGACACGGTCGGCCTCACTCTGCAATTGGACAGGCTGATTGCTCAGGTCGACCAGTTGCCGTTATCCAGCGATCATGAAATCCCGGTCAAGCCTGTTACTCCGCCCAAGCAGGCGCCGGTCGATATGGCGGGCCGGTTTACTCAGGAAATGTGGCAGGATCTGAAAGGGCTGGTGCAGGTACGCCGTCTGGATACCCCGGATGCAGCATTGCTGGCGCCGGAGCAGAGTTACTTTTTACGGCAAAATTTGAAATTGCGCCTGCTTACGGCACGCATTGCTTTGCTGGCGCATGACGAAACCAGTTACAAATCCGATCTGGAAGCGGCGAAGGTCTGGCTGACCCGGTATTTCAACGTACGCGATAGTCGTACCACCAACGCCATCAAGCAGACCGATAAGCTGATTAACAGCACGGTGAGCATCGAGTTGCCCGCTTTGGCGGACAGCCTGACTGCTTTGCAAAGCAGTCGTCTGGGGCATAAGCCGTAATGCGTGTCTTACTCTGGATATTGCTGATTTTCGCGCTGGCGGTGGGCTTCACCCTGGCGGGGAAATTTGACCCCGGTTACGCTGTGCTGGTGTACCCGCCTTATCGTATCGAAATGTCGCTGACATTGCTGGTCGTGTTGTTTCTGGCGCTGGTGGTGCTGGGAGATATGTTTGCCCGCATCGCTGACGTGACGTTACATTTGCCGAAGAAAGTGCGCACTTATCGCCAGCAACAGCGGCAACAGCAGGGGCAGGCAGCCTTGCTGGCAGCGATGGAGCATTATCTGGCGCAACGCTACCGTGAGGCGGAAACATCAGCGCAACGGGCTATCGCACTGGAAGTGTCCCCAGAATTAGCCGCCAGTATCGCAGCGCGGGCAGCAGAGGCGTTGCAAGCACATACTCCAGCAGTTACCAAAAAATAACCTCAGTCATGCCGAGGGGTGCATCCCGGCAGAGTGCGTTAGCATTTTCCCGCCCTGTTTTATTTCTGCGCCAGCATCGCTTTGATGTTGGCCAGGCGGGCATTGCCCTGTTCGCGCTGTTCCACCGGGTCCGCATCCTGACCTGACAGGCGAATATCCTCATTGGAAATTTCAGCGATGAAACGCGATGGTTCGCAGCTTTGCAGTTCGCCGGCGCGTTTGCGGCGTTTGCAGTAGCTGATAGTGAGTGAACGCTGTGCGCGGGTGATGGCAACGTACATCAGCCGACGTTCTTCTTCCAGCGTACCGTTTTCCACCGATTCGCGGTGCGGCAGAATATCCTCTTCTGCGCCGACCAGAAATACATGGCCGAATTCCAGCCCTTTCGCGGCATGAATGGTGGACAGGCGCACGGCGTCGATTTCGTCCTCGCTGCGATTTTCCAGCAGTGTGATCAGCGCGATGGTCTGTGTCAGTTCAATCAGATTCTTGTCGTCGGCTTCGCCCTTCTTGCCCAGCCAGCCGACGAATTCCTGCACGTTGTTCCACTTGGTCTGTGCCGCGCGCGTTTCATCGTTATCGAAAATATACACTTCATAATCGATGGCCTTGAGCAGGTCGGCCATGATTTCGCTGACCGGTGTGTTGCGTACTCTGGCCTCCAGTGCATTGATATACTGGCAGAACGTCAGCAGCGGTTCGAGCTGACGTTCGCTGACACGGGTTTTAAAACCGGCTTCGAAGGCGGCTTCAAACAGGCTGATCTTGCGCTGGCCGGCGTATTCGCCGAGCTTTTCCAGCGTGGTCGGGCCGATGCCGCGTTTGGGTGTAGTGGCGGCACGGATGAACGCCGGATCGTCGTCGCTGTTGGTGAGCAGGCGCATGTAGGAGATCAGGTCCTTGATTTCGGCCTTGTCGAAGAAGGACTGCCCACCTGACATCACGTACGGCGCTTTTTCGTTGCGCAGCATTTGCTCGAACACACGCGCCTGATGATTGCCGCGATAGAGGATGGCGTAATCACCGAAGCGGGTACGGTGCTCGAATTTGTGCGCCAGCAGACGCATCACTACGTTTTGCGCCTCCTCGTTTTCGTCTTTGGCCGCCAGTATCTGCAATGGATCACCATTGCCGTGCTCGCTCCACAGTTGCTTGTCGTAAAGCCGGGTGTTGTTGGCGATGACGCTGTTGGCCGCGCGTAAAATACGCACAGTTGAGCGATAATTCTGGGTGAGCTGGATAACTTTGAGACGCGGGTAATCGTCATGTAACTGGTGTAGATTCTTCACATCCGCGCCGCGCCAGCCGTAAATGGCCTGATCGTCGTCACCCACCGCGGTAAACGCGCCGGAAATACCGCACAGCTGTTTGACGATCTGGTACTGGCAGGCATTGGTGTCCTGGTATTCGTCGATGAGCAGGTAGCGCAGTTTTTTGCGCCATTTTTCCAGCATCTCGGCGTCACTGGCAAATAATTCAGCAGGCAGGCGGATCAGGTCGTCGAAATCCAGTGCCTGATAGGCTTTCAGGGTGTCCTGATAGCGCTGGTAAATTTTGGCGTAAGTGGCATCGATATCGGTTTCTGCGGTGCTGATGGCGACATCCGGTGAGACAAGTGCGTTTTTCCACGCCGAGATGCGCCATTGCACGCGGCGGATCTCCTGTTTGTCGGTGGATTTCAATATCTCGTTGACAATCTGCATGGCATCGGCAGAATCGAGGATGGAAAACTGTGGTTTGTAAGCCAGGCGATGGGCTTCCTGGCGCATAATCTGTACGCCGAGTGCGTGGAAGGTACACACGGTCAGACCTTTGGCCGGTTTGCCCTGCATCAGTTTGTTGACGCGTTCCTGCATCTCGCGCGCAGCTTTATTGGTAAAGGTGATGGCGGCAATATGATTGGGCGCATAACCACATTCCTCGATGAGGTAGGTGATTTTCTGCGTGATGACACGTGTCTTGCCCGATCCTGCGCCTGCCAGAACCAGTAGAGGGCCATCGAGATATTTGACAGCTTCGCGTTGCGGGGCGTTAAGATGAGACAGCATAAATAGGCGACAACTAATCAGGACATACATTTTAACATGAGCACTTATGCCATCGGAGATTTACAGGGATGTTTCGACGCATTGCAGCAGATGCTGGTGCGTATCGCCTTTGATCCGGCAGTCGATCAGATTTATCTGCTCGGTGATCTGGTCAATCGCGGCGCGGATTCGCTGGCGGTGTTGCGCTGGGCGCGTGAACATGACATCAAGGCGATACTCGGTAACCATGACCTGCATTTGCTGGCAGTGTCAGAGGGTTATGCGACACCACATGTAGGTGACACTTTGCAAGGCATACTCACTGCGCCGGATCGGGTAGAACTGCTGAACTGGCTGCGGCATTTGCCGTTAGCGACCAGTGCGGCGGGGTTTCTGCTAGTGCATGCCGGACTGTTGCCGCAATGGTCGCCGGACAAGGCGCTGGCGCTGGCGGCAGAAGTGGAAGCTGTGTTGCGCGGGCCGGATTACCGGGATTTCCTGCGCGAGATGTACGGCAATAAACCGGCGAGTTGGCATGATGAATTAAAAGGCGTGGAGCGCTTGCGCATTATCACCAACGCCATGACCCGGTTGCGTTTCTGCACACCGGAAGGGGAGATGGAATTTAAAACCAAAGGTGATCCGGCGCATCCACCGGCAGGCTGTCTGCCCTGGTTTCAGGTGCCAGACCGGCAAAGTGCGGGTTCGCCTATCGTGTTTGGGCATTGGTCGGCATTGGGTTTGCGGGTGGAAAGCGATTGCATTGCGCTGGATACCGGCTGCCTGTGGGGCGGGCAGCTTACTGCGTTGCGCCTGGAAGATCGTCAGGTGTTTCAGGTGGAATGCGCGGGGCAGGCAGGGACAAAGCAATGGCAATAGCCGCTTCACTGGCCACGGCGAGATCACGGCGATGCTGGCCCTGATAGGGAATGGCGGGGCAGAAATGTACATGGGCGGTGATGCGTGGCTGTGCCATGACGCGCCAGATCGAGGACAGGAAACCCATGTCGTCAATCCAGATCGCAGCGCGATGATCGTAACTTAATGCTACCGGGTAGCAATCTGCACCCGCACTCACCGCCACCTGAAACAGCGCAGATTTGAACGGCAATAATTGCGTGCCGTCGCTGGTGGTGGATTCCGGAAACATACCCACCGCACTGCCGTCAGTGAGATGCGATACAAAGGCCTGCGCCACATTGCTCAGATCGCGCTGGCGCTCGCGCTGGATAAAAATCGTCCCGGCCATTGCCGCCAGCCAGCCAAATACCGGCCAGCGCCGAATCTCGGCTTTAGCGACAAAATGCACCGGATAGCAGGCAATCAATAAAAACGGGTCGGCCCACGAGACGTGATTGGCCACCATCAGGGCTGCAGCGCTGGGTGGGGTGCCGGTGACGTGCAGGCGTATTCCTACCGAACGTAACATCAGCCCTGACCAGGATTGGATAATGCTGCCGCGCTGCCGTTGCCCCAGCCACGGAAACGCGAGTGCCAGCGTCACGAGTCCACCGATGATCAAGGTGGTAAACCCTAGCGCGCGCAATGGACGTACACAATAAGCAGTGAAATAGCGGGTAAATAGCATGTGCCGGATTTTACCGGATTGCGGTGCAGATGCGGCAATATCGTGCATGTGGTTAAGAGCCGGGGAGAGTTTTTTGGTCCACTAAAAGCACGAAAAACACGAAAAGAATTCAAACAGAATCAAGTTCCCTACTTCCTTTCGGCAAGAGAAGGGCTTTTTTCGTGCCTTTCGTGTCTTTCGTGGACAAAATGTTTACGTCTTGTTCATGAAATGGCGGGCATAGTGTTCATTCATCTGTTTCACCGACAGCAGCATCATGAAATCGGCGCAGTTGAATTCGGCATCCCAGGCTGGTTCGCCGCAGATGTAAGCACCCACTCGCAAGTAGCCTTTGATCAGTGAAGGGGTCGTTACTTTGATATCGTCCTGCAGGCGTTCCAGCGGCAACGGCGTACGCGGAAACACGCGCCATTCGACTGGGCTCAATACTTCATTATGCAATTTATGGTACAGGCTGGCAGCAATGTGGCCGCCATCGCTCATGCTGACGCTGGCGCAACCAATCAGGTAATCGTAATCACGCTGACGCAGATAATCGGCCAGGCCGGACCATAGCAAGGTAATGACCGCACCGCCGCGATAATCCGGGTGCACGCAGGAGCGGCCGATTTCCACCATGCCCTGGCGTAGATAAGTGAGGCGGGTAAGGTCGAATTCCTGTTCGGAATAATAGCCACCGATTTGCGCTGCGCGCTCTGGGGGCAGGATGCGGTAAGTGCCTACTACTTCGCCAGTCCCTGTGTCGCGTACGATAAGGTGATCGCATACCGAGTCGAATTCGTCCTGATCCAGACCGCTGGCGGCGGACACCAGTTGCGCGCCCATTTCTTCAGCAAAAACTTTGTAACGTAAACGTTGCGCCTCACGCACTTCGGTGTTGTCGTGGGCCAGTGTGACCGCCAGACTTGCACGTGCTCGTGGCTGGGCTAGGGCTTGTTGTTCAAGCATGTTGTGCTCCATTGATTTGATGTCTGAATCGTTACAGTAATCAATCAAGGTGACGCGACGATGAAAAATGCGTTACAAATTGGCGACAATCAACGATTTACAAGTAGCCATGAACTTAATAATATTGTAAATAAGAATCATTATCATTATAATGATAAATTTAGTCACCCATATCAACCTTGCAGCCAGCAACCGCCAGCCAGCATTTAACAGGAAATATCATGCTGCCCAAAACTTACCTTCCAAAAGCGGAAAATAAGCTCACTATCAATCCGCCATCCACGCCCCACCTCTGCCAATGCAAGCCCCGCTTACTGTTTGCCTTGGGAGTTGAGTCATGATGGAACCGCAACTCCTGGACATCATGGCGGTAGCACGCATGGTCGTGATACTGGCACACATATTTGCGGTGATAGCAGCAGGAGCCGCTATAGCCTTTGGGGATTACGCTATATTTGGCGGACGGTGTATCAATACTCGTCTTCTACACCAGGCGGGGCGTGTGGTAATTGCTGCCTTGGGCATGCTGTGGTTGACTGGCCTCATTGTCATTTGGCTCGAAACAAGGTTCGAATGGTCGTTGCTGATCGGCCAGCCCAAGCTAATGGCTAAACTGACGGTGGTGAGCCTGCTCTCGCTCAATGGTGTTGCGCTACATCATTTAGCATTTAATCGTTTGCAGGCAGTGCAAAATCACCCTGCTCAAAACACAAAATTGCTTGTTATATTGGGGGCAATCAGCGTTGTAACCTGGTTATATGCCACCTTCCTCGGGCTGGCCAAACCGGTTGCGCCTCTCCTGGGTTATGCAGGTTTCATGGCGTTGTATTTGGCACTGCTAGCGGCGGGCATTGCAACCTCTATTTTGCTGATGAAACCGCGCTTGGTCAGCCGCCTGGCCTCGGTGAGTGCAGGAAATATGCAAACAGAGATCAGGCGTCAGGACTGTCTAGAATAAATCCAGATATTCAATTGTTGCCGCGCCGCATCAATCACTTCCGAGGCGGTCAGTCCGATCGGACCTGTTCCCTGTTTTAGCAGTATGTCAGCAGCAGCACCATGCAGGTAAACTGCCAGCAATGTAGCCTGTTGTGGACTCAGTTGCTGGGCGATAAACGCAGCGATCATGCCTGATAGTACGTCACCCATGCCGGCGCTACTTAAGCCAGGGTTACCGGTAGGGTTAATGAACCAGTGTCGATCCGGTAGCGCACAGATAGTGCCGGCGCCTTTGAGTACAATAATGCTGTGGAAATTTTTGGCCAGCAATTGCGCCGTGTCCATCCTGTCATGCTGGATTGCTTTGAGGTCGTAGCCCATGAGCCGGGCGGCTTCACCTGGATGCGGCGTGAGGATGGCGGGGGCAGTGCGTTGGCGTAATTGCAGGCGCAGATCATGATGAGCGGCGAGCAGGTTGAGGGCATCGGCGTCGATTATCAGCGGCAGGTCACTCGCCAGCGCACGCTGCAGCCAGTTCATGGCGTCACTGCTTTGGCTGAGTCCGGGGCCGATTACCAGCGCGGACAGGTGGTCGAGTTCAAATAATTGTGCAGGTGTGCGCAACATCAGCTCAGGTTGCAGCAGGTCAACGGCTGGTGCATTGTCAGCCAGCAAAGCGACATAGACACGGCCTGCGCCGCATTTCAGTGCCGCACGCCCTGCGAGCAGCGCGGCGCCGGTCATGCTCGTCGCACCGCCGATTATACCTACACTGCCGAGCATACCTTTATGACAGTCTGCCGGTCGCGGTTTCAGTGGCGCGGTGACGAATGCCTGGTTCAGTATATGTTCTGTGGGCTCCATGGCAACGCTCCTTGCGTTGGCAGTTCGGTTAGCTTAAACGCCAGGTCACTTGGTCATGGGCGCGCAGTGGAATCAGTTGCTCGCTGCCGATGTCAATGTGGGCGGGTACATTCCAGCTTTCCTTAACCAGGGTGATGGTGTCCGTATTGCGCGGCAGACCGTAGAAATCAGCACCAAAATGACTGGCGAAGCCTTCCAGCTTGTCGAGGGCGTTGGCGGCTTCAAATGCTTCGGCATAAAATTCGATGGCGGCGTGGGCGGTATACATGCCGGCGCAGCCACAAGTGGCTTCTTTGGCGCTGCGCGCATGGGGTGCGCTGTCGGTGCCGAGGAAGAATTTCGAGCTGCCGCTGGTGGCAGCCTGTACCAGCGCTAACCTGTGCTGTTCGCGTTTGAGGATGGGCAGGCAGTAATAGTGTGGGCGGATGCCGCCCTGGAACATGGCATTGCGGTTGTACAGCAGGTGATGCGCGGTGATGGTGGCGGCAATGTTGTCTGGCGTAGCATTGACGAAATCAGCACCTTGTTGGGTGGTGATGTGCTCCAGCACGATTTTCAGTGCAGGAAAAGCTTTGGTAAGCGGGATCAGGTGGCGCTCGATGAATACCGCTTCACGGTCAAAGATGTCGACGCTGGGGTCGGTGACTTCGCCGTGTACCAGCAACGGCATACCGTGCTTTTCCATCTCGGCGATGACGGCGTAGCCATTGGTAAGCTCGGTCAGCCCCATGTCCGAATTGGTGGTGGCGCCAGCCGGATAATATTTCACCGCATGCACGATGCCGCTGGCCTTGGCGCGGGCGATTTCCGCCGGGTCAGTGTTGTTGGTGAGATACAGCGTCATCAATGGCTCGAACTGCATGCTGGCGGGCAATACAGCAAGAATACGCTCACGATAAGCGCGGGCATCTTCGGTGGTACGTACAGGCGGCCGTAGGTTAGGCATGACGATGGCGCGTCCAAAACGACGGGCAGTGTCGGGCAGGATGGTTTTTAACACTTCGCCGTCACGCAGATGCAAATGCCAGTCATCTGGGCGGGTAAGGGTGAGTTGGGTCATGGGGTATCCTTTGCTTCAGTATCGTCGCGCATGTCCAGCGCGAGTTGATAACAGGTGTTTTTCTTGACGCCAGTGAGTTTGGCGGCGATATGTGCGGCCTGTTTCAGCGGCAATTCTTCTAGCAATATAGCCAGGGTGTCGCGTAGTTGGCGTTGGTCTTCATCGCTCTCTACTGGTTTGGCGCCTTCGACGATGAGGACGAATTCACCCTTTTGCCGGTTTGGGTCGGCAGCCAGCCAGGCGCTGGCTTCGCCTAAAGGCAGACTGTGGATGGTCTCGAATAGTTTCGTCAGTTCGCGGGCAAAGGTGACGCGACGCTCGGCTTCGAAAATGGTGGCGAGGTCGGCGATGCACTCGGTGATGCGGTGCGGTGCTTCATAGAATATCAACGCATACGGCAGCGTTACCAAGGTCTGTAATGCAACACGGCGATGGCTGGATTTAGCGGGAAGGAAGCCGTAAAACAGCCAGTGCGGTGCGACGATGCCCGCAGCCGATAACGCGCACACTACGGCACTGGCACCGGGGACAGGTACTACACGGATGTCGGCAGCGTGAGCGGCGGCAACCAGCAGCGTGCCGGGATCGCTGATTGCAGGGGTGCCGGCATCGGTGATGATCGCAACATTTTTGCCCGCTTGCATGTCAGCAATCAGACGTGGTGTTGCCTGCTGTTCATTGTGCTCGTGCAGTGCCACGAATTTGGCAGAAATGCCCAGACGCGACAGCAATTGCCCGCTGTGACGGGTGTCTTCTGCAGCAACCAGGTCGACAGATTTGAGCACTTCCAGCGCGCGTTGGGTAATATCGCCTAAATTCCCGATGGGTGTGGCGACGACATATAATGAGCCGGGTGGAGTATGCATGGCTTCATTTTAGCATAGGAAGATATGATGGTTTCTCGTGGTGCAGCTGCCGAACAGACGGCCGCAGATTATTTGACGCAGCAAGGCCTGGTGCTGGTGGAGCGTAATTTCCGCTGCCGTCTGGGCGAGATCGACCTGATCATGCGGGATGGGCAAACGCTGGTGTTCATAGAAGTGCGTCAGCGCGCCAGTCAGCAATTCGGTGGTGCCGCGGGCAGTATCGATGGCCGTAAACAGCAAAAACTGATTGCGACGGCGCAGCAGTATCTGGCGCGGCTGGGTAAAACTCCACCGTGCCGCTTTGATGCGCTGTTGTTGCAAGGCCAGAGCATGGAATGGATACGTGATGCTTTCGGTGCATAGTCATCCCCTTATGGCATAATTGCCGCTATCTTTACTTAACAGTTGGTCGTCATGGATTTAACTTCCCACATTACCGAACTATTCAACGACAGTGCACGTCTAAAAATGGAGGCGGCCACCAGCCTTGCACCGCAGATCGCAGCGGCGGTGGAATTAATCAGCCAGAGTCTGTTGGCAGACGGCAAGATACTCGCTTGTGGTAATGGTGGTTCGGCGGCGGATGCACAGCATTTTGCTTCCGAACTGATTAACCGCTTCGAGATGGAGCGCCCGGGGCTGGCGGCAATCGCGCTGACCACGGACAGCTCGGCATTGACCTCGATTGCCAATGACTATGATTTCAGTGTTATTTTTTCCAAACAGGTCACTGCACTGGGTCATGAGGGTGATGTGTTGCTGGCGATTTCCACCAGCGGTAATTCGCGCAATGTGGTCGAAGCCGTCGCAGCGGCGCATGGCCGTGATATGCGGGTGGTGGCGTTAACGGGCGATGGCGGCGGCTTGCTCAGCGAATTGCTGGGTGATGATGATGTGCATATTTGCGTGCCCTCCACGAGTACCGCGCGCATACAGGAAGTGCATTTACTTGCCATTCATTGTTTATGTGATGGCATCGATAGAATCATTCTAGGAGTGGAATAATGCGTAAATTAGTAATGGTAGCGGTTTTAGGTTTGGCGTTGTTACAGCTACAGGGTTGTGTGCCGCTAGTGGCGACAGGTGCGGGTGCGGGTGTGTTGATGGCAAATGACAGACGCAGTTCCGGTGCTTATGTCGAAGACCAGGAAATCGAATTGCGCACCTCCAACCGGGTAGGCGATGCTTTCCCTTCCGACTATGTACATGTAAATGTCACCAGTTATAACCGTGCGGTGCTGCTGACTGGCGAAGTGCCAGACGAGGCGACTAAGCAAAAGATTTACGATATTGCCAAAGCCGTGGGCAATGTTAAAAATGTGACCAATGAACTGGTGATCGCGCCACCGGCGTTGTTGTCGGCGCGTACCAATGATGCTTATGTAACAACCAAAGTGAAAACCCGTTTTATTGATGCCAAGCGTTTCCCGGTTACCGCGGTGAAAGTGGTCACGGAAAATAAAGTGGTGTATTTAATGGGTCTGGTGACTGATCAGGAAGGTACTGATGCAGCGCAGATCGCCAGCACTACCGCAGGCGTGGCCAAAGTCGTGAAGATGTTCGAGTATGTTGTGCTCGTGCCCAAGAACGGTAATTGATTGACCTTCTGGATGTCTGAATATCCTTTTCCCGATTTTGAAGCCAAGATCGCCACGCCCGCCAGCCTGGCGCAACAGCTGGCAGTGTTGGCGCGACCGCTGGTGTTTACCAATGGCTGTTTCGATATATTGCATCGCGGTCATGTGACTTATCTGGCGCAGGCACGGGCGTTGGGCGCAGCGCTGGTGGTCGGGGTGAATTCCGATGCGTCGGTGCGACGTCAGGGCAAGGGCAAAGACAGGCCGATTAATTCGTTGGCAAATCGCATGGCGGTGCTGGCGGGATTGGCTGCTGTGGATATGGTGGTGGCATTCGAAGAAGACACGCCTTTCAATTTGATCCGCCTGGTGCATCCTGATGTGCTGGTCAAAGGCGGCGATTGGGCGGTAAGCGCGATGGTCGGTAGCGATGAGGTGTTGGGCTGGGGTGGGCAGGTGTATTCCATTCCGTTTCTGCACACCACGTCGACCACGGCAATGCTGACAAAAATAAGGAAAACAGATTGAAGTATAACGACCTCCGCGATTTCATTGCGCAACTGGAAAAAATCGGCGAACTAAAACGCATTAAAACCCCGGTTGATCCGGTACTGGAAATGACGGAAATCTGCGACCGGGTGCTCAAAGCCGAAGGCCCTGCATTGCTGTTTGAAAATCCGGTCGGTCACAACATGCCGGTATTGGCGAACCTGTTCGGTACGCCGCGCCGTGTGGCGCTGGGCATGGGCGAGGATAACGTCGAAGCGCTGCGCGAAGTGGGCAAACTGCTGGCTTTTCTGAAAGAACCGGAACCGCCTAAAGGCTTGAAAGACGCATGGGACAAGCTGCCGATATTCAAGCAGGTGCTGAATATGGCGCCGAAAGAAGTCAGTCATGCGGCTTGTCAGGATATCGTGTGGGAAGGCAAAGATGTCGATCTCTCACGTCTGCCTATCCAGACTTGCTGGCCGGGTGATGCCGGGCCACTGATTACCTGGGGTCTGGTAATTACCCGCGGGCCGCATAAAAAGCGTCAGAATCTGGGCATTTACCGCCAGCAGGTTATTGCTCCGAACAAAGTCATCATGCGCTGGCTGGCACATCGCGGCGGCGCGCTGGATTTCCGTGAATTCCAGCAGCAGAATCCGGGTAAGCCTTATCCGGTAGCGGTGGCGCTGGGTGCAGATCCCGCAACGATACTGGGCGCAGTGACACCGGTACCGGATTCGCTGTCCGAATACCAGTTTGCCGGGCTGTTGCGCGGTGCCAAGACCGAGGTAGTAAAGTGCCTGGGCAGTGATCTGCAAGTACCGGCCAGTGCCGAGATCGTGCTGGAAGGTGTGATTCACCCGGGTGAAATGGCGCCGGAAGGCCCGTTTGGCGACCATACCGGTTACTACAACGAAGTCGACAGTTTTCCGGTGTTCACTATTGAACGCATCACCATGCGTCGCGATCCGATATATCACAGCACCTATACCGGCAAGCCGCCTGATGAGCCGGCTGTACTCGGCGTAGCGCTGAACGAAGTGTTCGTGCCGCTGCTGCAAAAACAGTTCACCGAAATTGTTGATTTCTACCTGCCGCCGGAAGGCTGCTCGTACCGGCTGGCGGTGGTCAGCATCAAGAAATCCTATCCTGGTCACGCCAAACGGGTGATGTTCGGCATCTGGAGCTTTTTGCGCCAGTTCATGTACACCAAATTCATCGTAGTGGTGGATGAGGACATTAATATTCGCGACTGGAAAGAAGTGATCTGGGCGATCACCACGCGCATGGACCCGGTGCGCGACACCTTGCTAGTGGAAAACACCCCGATTGATTACCTCGATTTCGCCAGTCCGGTATCCGGTCTGGGCGGCAAGATGGGTATGGACGCAACCAATAAATGGCCGGGTGAAACCACACGCGAATGGGGTACCCCTATTGTCATGAGCGATGCTGTGAAACAACGCGTCGATGCAATGTGGCAGGACCTGGGGCTGTAATTGGCGGCGGGTATATGAACAAACACCCGCAACCACCTTCCACCCGCGTCGCATCACCTTGTGTGCGTGACTGCTGTCTGAATGAAGACGATGTTTGCCTGGGCTGCTTCCGCTCTATTGGTGAAATTACGCAGTGGAGTGAAGCGAGTGATGCGTTGCGGCAGCAGTTTCTAGGCAATGCAGCGCAGCGTCGCGAACTTCATGCAGTAACCTGGAAAAATAAGCTTACTCGTTAGCAATTCAACCTGATGCACCGCTCGGTTGCATCATTTAGCATAACCATCTAATTTTCTTCGAATGCTATTTTAGTCACGGCATGGTAATGGCCGAGGGCTAATATCGCCATCAGCTTATGCGTTTTTATGTTTGGTAACATAGCGTAATAAATAGTGCCTTGACAATTACTGCCTAGGCATTAATATGTTCACAACAACTTATTCGAGATGCAACGGATACCATGACTGATAAGCGGCATGATTTTTATAGTGTGGAAAACTATACCCCCGGGGAATCGGTGGGTTACCTGATGCGCGGTGCTGCGCAGGCGCTGCTGAAAAATATTGATGCCGCGATGCAGCCGCTGGATCTCACTGGCATGCAGTGGGGTCCGTTGTTGCTGATCGCCAACGGTTGTTGCGATACCGTGGCTACATGCGCACGTGCAAACTACAGTGATAGCGGGGCGATGACGCGCATGCTGGATAGGCTCGAAGCCAAGGGGCTGGTGTGCAGGGTGCGCAGTGTGTCTGATCGGCGCGTGGTGAATGTGGCGCTGAGTGAAGCCGGGCAGGATGTCACTCAACAGATTCCGGAACGTCTGGTGAAGGTGCTGAACCAGCATTTACAGGGTTTCAGCGAGGCCGAATTCGAGTTGTTCAAAAACATGCTGCGGCGTTTTACCGAGAACGGTAATGCGTCCGAAAGTGCAGCATGAGTAAGTTAAATAGCAAATTCAAATTGGTGTTTGCTAGTGTGTCGTTATTAACGATGGCGGGTTGTGCAGATTTCTCCGGGATTGCACCGCAAGCGTCATTACTGACACCGCAATCTTTGCATAGTAGCCAGACAGATGCAGTGCAAACGGTATTTCCGCAGCAACAATGGTGGCAGGCGTTTGGCGATGCGCAATTGAATGCATTGATCGCGCAGGCCATCGCGCATAACCCAAATCTGCAAGTAGCACAAAGCCGCTTGCGTGAAGCTCAGGCAGCTGTTGCTAACGCGGACAGCACGCGTTACCCGCAGGTAAATGCGACGGCGCAGTCGACGCGCGAACGCTTGAGCGCAAACAGTATTTATCCGCCGCCATTGGGCGGCAGCACGGTGTCGATGAATTCCGCGCTGGTATCGGCGCAGTGGCAGCTCGACTGGTTCGGCAAGCAGCATGCTGCACTGGCTGCGGCACTGGGTCAGGCACGTGCGGCGCAGGCAGAGAGCCAGGCGGCTCAGGTGACGCTGGCAGCGAATGTGGCACAGCAGTATTTCAGTCTGGCACGGTTGCAATCTCAGCAGGGTATCAAACGTCAATTGCTGCAGAATAGCGAGCACACCGCCCAATTAATTAATCAGCGTGTCGCGGCGGGGCTGGATACAGCACTGGCACAGCGCCAGACACAGGCGGAAGCGCCGCAAATCCGTCGCGACCTGGCTATGCTGGATGAACAGATTGCCATTGCCAGACATGCACTGGCGGTGTTGATCGGGGCGGAGCCTGGTGCGACCGATACGGTGTCGGCACATTTTCCTCCTGATATGCAGATGAACGTGCCCGCGCAGATTCCTGCCGAATTGCTCGGTCATCGCGCTGATGTAGTGGCAGCGCGCTGGCGGGTAGAGAGTGAGCTGCAAAGTGTGCGCGAAACCAGGGCGGCCTTTTATCCCAATATCAACCTGACCGCATTTATTGGTTTTGAGTCTATCGGCCTGTCGCAATGGCTGCGTGCAGATAGCCGGGCGCTGGGGGCAGGGCCTGCAATCAGCCTGCCAATTTTTGATGCAGGGCATTTGCGCGCGCAGTTGCAGGGACGCAGTGCGCAGGCGGATGCGGCGATAGAAAACTACAACGCGACGGTGCTGAATGCCATGCGCGAGGTAGCGGATAAATTATCCTCATGGCACATGCTACAGGCGCAATTGCAGCAACAAATGAACGCCGTGACCCAACTTAATAGCGCTTATGAACTGACTCAGGCACGGTATCAGGGCGGGCTGAGTAATTATCTAAATGTGCTGGTAGCGGGTAATGCGCTGATGCAGCAACACAGCGCCTTGCTGGATCTGCAAGCGCGTGCCTGGGATGTTGATGTAGGGCTAATGCAAGCGCTGGGCGGTGGCTATGTTGCACCGGAACCGGGTATGCAGTTATCAAACAATACCGCAATTGAACCGATAGCGAAGGTAGCGAAATGAGTGAGCAGACAGCAGTAAAGTCAGGTGCAACACCCCCGGCAGGCAATGCGCCAGCCCGCAGGAAATGGATGCTGATACTGGCGCTGGTATTTGTGGCAGCAGGGCTCATCTACTTTATTCAATGGTATCTGCACAGTCGGCATTTTGAATACAGCGATGATGCCTACGTAACCGCAAATATCGTGCAGATCACACCGCAGGTGGCGGGTACCGTCGTGGCAATTGCGGCAAATGAAACTGATTTTGTGCGTGCCGGTGACGTGCTGGTGACGCTGGACAGCACCAACTCGCAGGTGGCGTTGCAGGAGGCGGAAGCACAGCTGGCGCAAACCGTGCGTGAAGTGCGTACCCTGTATGCGGCAAATAATGGCCTGACCGCAACTATTGCGCAGCATCAGGCCGAGCTGGAGCAGGCGCGCGCCGATCTGGCCAAAGCGCAGGCTGATTATGCTCGCAGGCAGCATCTGGTTGCTAGCGGTGCTGTGTCGCAGGAGGAGGTGCAGCATGCGCAAACCGCAGTGGAGGCCGCACGCAGTAATGTCGCCGCATTCGCAGCGGCGCTGACCGCGGCACAGCAGCAGCTAGTGTCCAATCAGGCGCTGACCAGTGGTACCTCGGTGCGTAACCATCCAAAAGTACAGGCCGCTGCTGTTAAAGTGGCGCAGGTATATCTGGATATGCAGCGCAGTGCAGTGCTGGCGCCGGTAGATGGTTATGTCGGCAAACGCAGTGTGCAGCTTGGACAGCGTGTGGCTATTGGTGCGCCGTTGATGACGGTCATTCCGCTGCAGCAGATCTGGGTGGATGCTAACTACAAGGAAGCGCAGTTGCGCCGGATTCGTATCGGGCAGCCAGTCGCATTGACGGCTGATGTGTATGGCGACAAGGTGGAATATCACGGCAAAGTGATGGGCATAGGCTCAGGTACAGGTGCGGCATTTGCGTTGCTGCCAGCGCAGAATGCCACCGGCAACTGGATTAAAGTGGTGCAGCGCATTCCGGTGCGCATCAGCCTGGATGCCAAAGAAATTGCGGCGCATCCATTAAGAGTGGGCATGTCCATGGAAGCGACGGTGGATCTGTCCGAGCAGGGTGGTGCGGTACTGGCAGATGCGGCATCACCACGCGAACTGGCGCAAACCAAAGTCTATAGCGGTGCTGCTCATGCTGCAGATGCGCTGGTGGACAAAATCATTACCAGCAATCTGGGTGAGCACCTAGCCCCGGCAGTTAAACACTGATAGACGATATGGCGACCTCCGTACCAGCATCGTCACCTCCCGCACCTCCGCCGCCGTTGCATGGTTTCATGCTGGTGCTGGCCAGCATGGCACTGGCCTTGGCAACGTTCATGAACGTGCTGGATGTGTCGATTGCCAACGTGTCAATTCAAGCTTTATCCGGTGATCTGGGGGTGAGTAGCAGTCAGGGCACCTGGGTCATTACCTCGTTTGCCGTAGCGAATGCGATTGCGGTACCGCTGACCGGATTCCTCACCCAGCGTTTTGGTGCGGTGCGGCTGTTCGTCAGCAGTATACTGTTGTTTGTACTGGCGTCGTGGCTGTGCGGCATGTCGACCAGCCTTGGCATGCTGATTGTATTTCGCGTTATCCAGGGTGCAGTGGCCGGGCCGATGATCCCGCTGTCGCAGTCATTGTTGCTGTCCAGTTATCCTAAAGAGAAAACCGGGGTGGCGCTGACCATCTGGTCGATGACCACGCTGGTCGCACCCGTGGCCGGACCACTGCTGGGTGGCTGGATTACCGACAATATTTCCTGGCCATGGATTTTCTATATCAATATTCCTATCGGGCTATTGGCGGCAGGCGTGACCTGGGCGCTGTACCGGCATCGGGAAACGCCGCGGCGTAAAGTGCCGATAGACTACGTCGGACTGGGTTTGCTCATTGTCTGGGTAGGCGCGCTGCAAATCCTGCTGGATAAGGGCAACGAGCTGGACTGGTTCAATTCCAGCCAGATCATCGCGCTGGCCATCGTGTCAGCGGTGAGTTTCTGTTTCTTTCTGGTGTGGGAGTTGACCGATGCGCATCCGGTGGTGGATTTAAGCCTGTTCCGCCGCCGCAATTTCTGGTCGGGAACGCTGGCGCTGGCAATCGCTTACGGCGTGTTTTTCGGCAACGTAGTGATGCTGCCGCTGTGGTTGCAACAGGATATGGGTTATACCGCCACGCTGGCAGGTGCGGTGCTGGCGCCGGTAGGCCTGCTGGCAATCATGCTGTCGCCGCTAGTGGGGAAAAATATCGGCAAGTACGATCCGCGCTGGTTTGCGACGCTGGCATTTGTGGTGTTTGCGCTGGTAGTGTGGATGCGCTCGCAATTTACGGTACAGACTGATCTCGCCACCATCATGATACCGTCGCTGATACAGGGCATCGCCATGGCTACGTTCTTTGTGCCACTGGTGACGTTGATTTTTTCCGGGCTGACGCCGGATAAAATTCCGGCTGCATCGGGTTTGTCGAATTTTGCGCGGATCATGGCGGGTGGTTTTGGTGCTTCGATTTTTACCAGTGTCTGGGGTAACCGGACAGCCGCGCATCATGCGGTGCTGGCGGAACATATCAATTACGCAAGTCCGGCGACCCAGGCCGCGATCAAAACGCTGACCGATACCGGTATGAGCGAACAACAGGCGTTAGCCAGGATTAACGGTATGATCCAGCAGCAGGCGTCAACCATGGCGGCGGATGATCTGGCGTGGATCTCGGCGATATTGTTCATTGTACTGATTGGCTTGATCTGGCTGGCACGGCCTATTAAAGCGGCACCTAAAGCGGCTGAATCGGCCGGGGCGCATTGATACACTTAGGCAGGCAGCAGGCGACGCTCTGAAGCAAATGCGGACGAAATTGCGGCATATTCAGCCAATATTCATGTGCTGTTCATTTATCTACTTTCTTGGATAGTAGAATACATTTTTTGAATTTACCGGAGTTAACTGATGAAAACAAAAGCCGCAATTGCATGGAAAGCCGGTGCGCCGCTGACAATAGAAGAAGTTGATCTGGAGGGCCCGAAAGCTGGCGAAGTGCTGGTGGAAATCAAGGCTACCGGTATCTGCCATACTGATTATTACACCCTGTCCGGCGCGGATCCGGAAGGTCTGTTTCCTGCCATACTCGGTCACGAAGGCGCAGGCATTGTGCTGGAGGTTGGTCCGGGCGTGAAGTCGCTGAAAAAAGATGATCACGTGATTCCGTTGTATACACCGGAATGTCGCGAGTGCAAATTCTGCCTGTCGCGCAAAACCAATCTGTGCCAGGCCATACGCTCCACCCAGGGCCGCGGTCTGATGCCGGATGGTACTTCGCGCTTCTCTCTCGACGGCAAGCCGATTTTCCATTACATGGGCACCTCGACCTTCTCCAATTACATCGTGGTACCGGAAATCGCGTTGGCGAAAATCCGTAAAGATGCGCCATTCGACAAGGCTTGCTACATTGGTTGCGGCGTTACTACCGGTGTCGGTGCGGTGGTGTTCTCCGCCAAAGTGGAAGCCGGTGCCAATGTGGTGGTGTTCGGGCTGGGTGGTATCGGGCTCAACGTGATTCAGGCGGCCAAGATGGTCGGTGCCAACAAGATCATCGGCGTGGATATCAATCCGCGCCGCATCGAAATGGCGCGCAAGTTCGGTATGACTGATTTTGTTAACCCGAATGAAATCGCCAATGTTGTCGATCATATCGTGCAGTTGACCGATGGCGGTGCTGATTACTCGTTTGAGTGCATCGGCAATATCACTACCATGCGTCAGGCGCTGGAATGCTGTCACAAGGGCTGGGGTCAATCGTTCATTATCGGCGTCGCCGCCGCGGGTGAAGAAATCAGCACCCGTCCATTCCAGCTGGTTACCGGCCGCGAATGGAAAGGCTCCGCTTTCGGTGGCGCCCGCGGTCGGACCGATGTGCCGAAAATTGTTGACTGGTACATGGACGGCAAACTGAACATCGATGACCTGATCACGCATACCCTGCCGCTGGAGCGTATCAACGAAGGTTTCGATCTGATGAAGAGCGGCGAATCGATACGTTCCGTTGTGTTGTATTAAGTGGGTACTGCCATGCTTGAACTGATCAGCGAACATGCGTGTCATGGCGGCGTGCAACGTTTCTATCGCCACCATTCTGCAGCTATCGGCTTACCCATGCGTTTTTCGGTATTTTTGCCGCCGCAAGTAGAGCAAGGCAAAGTACCTGCCTTGTTTTATCTGGCAGGGCTGACTTGCAATGAAGAAACCTTCATGACCAAGGCGGGTGCGCAGCGTGTTGCCGCTCAGCTGGGCATGATGCTGATTGCGCCGGACACCAGTCCGCGCGGCGCCAATGTGCCGGGCGAGACCGATAACTGGGATCTCGGTGTAGGTGCCGGGTTCTATGTCGATGCGACAACGGCACCGTGGAGCCAGCATTACCGCATGTACAGTTACATACTGGAATTGTATGAGCTGGTAGCTCGCGAATTTCCGGTGCAGGCTGACAGTATTGGCATTGCCGGGCACTCTATGGGTGGGCATGGAGCGCTGGTGATGGCATTGCGTAATCCGGAACGCTTTAAATCGGTTTCGGCGTTTGCGCCAGTATGCGCACCAAGTCAGTGTCCATGGGGGGTGAAGGCATTTACAGCTTATCTGGGCAGCGACCAGGCAAATTGGCAGCAATATGACGCAAGTGCGCTGATGGCACGTAGCAAAACACCATTCCCGAGTGGCATACTGATTGATCAGGGACTAAGTGACAAATTCCTGACCGATCAGCTGTTTCCGGAAGCGTTCGAGGCGGCTTGTCAGCAAGCGGATCAGCCGTTAGAGCTGCGCAGGCACGCAGGTTACGATCACAGCTATTACTTCATTTCTACCTTCATTGAAGCGCATCTTCAATTTCACGCTCGGCAGCTTAAGCAGTAGTGGAGAAACGCTCACGGTAAACCTTGGGCGTTACTCCTATCTTTTTCTGAAATACCCGCCGCATTTTTTCTTCGGTGCCAAATCCGGTTTGCACTGCGATAACTTTCAACGGCGAGGTATTTTCTTCCAGCAGGCGGCGGGCAGCTTCAAAGCGCGCATCTTCGATAAAATCCGCCGGACTTTCCCCCGTTTCGCGATGAAACACTCTGGCAAAATTGCGTTCGCTCATCGCCAGTCGGGCAGCGAGTTTGGGAATGCTGAGATCATCGGCGAGGTGCGACATGATCCAGTTCTGCAATTCGCGGATAGTGGGGTGGGTGGTCATTTGGCTGGCAAGATGGACGCTGAACTGAGACTGGCCGCCCGGACGTTTCAGGTAAATCACCAGATCCCGCGCCACTTCCAGTGCGATCTCGCGGCCAAAATCTTCTTCCACCAGCGCCAGCGCCAAATCCATACCGGCAGTGACACCGGCAGAGGTCCAGATGTTGCCTTCATGAATAAAAATGGCGTCTGCATCCACTTGCACCTTGGGGTAGTGTTTACGCAGGCGCTCAGCAAAACTCCAGTGCGTGGTAGCGCGCTTGCCGTTGAGCGCACCCCCTTCAGCCAGAAAAAAACTGCCGGTACATAAGGCCGCCAGGCGCTGTATTCGGGGCGCCGCCTGCAGCACCCAGGCGGTGATTTCGGGGGAGTCTCGCAATGCCTGCTCGATATCAGGTGAACCGACGATCAGCGCAAGATCAGGCAAATCGTGCAGGCTGATTGCCTTGGTTGCCTGCAATGCCATCAGCGTGTCGGATGGCACCATGCCGATACGGGTAGCCGCAATGGTGACGGCGTAGCCCCCGCTCAGGTTGCGCTGCTGCAGACAGTTGTTGGCATAGTCGAACACCTTCAGCGGGCCGATGGCTTCCAGCGCTTTAAAGCCGGGATAAACAATGATGTCTACGGTGCGAAGCTGGTATTGCGGCATGTTATTGCTCATAGAGATGGCGTTCGTAAACTGCAAGAGATGGTGTGTGCAGGTGTTATGTGCCGGAGCCGAGCTACGGTTACTTGATGTGATGTTAGCATCGACTGTGGCTGGATGCCAATTGTGCTGGGCTGTTCAAGTATTAATAATGGGGCAAGCAAAATTTATTGAAATTAAGACTTGTATTTAGTTCTTGTTAGTACTATATTGGTACTAATGCGAACTAAATAAGAAGCTCATGTCATGCCCAGTTATCCGTTTTTACCGTTGATCCGCGAATTAGCCAGTAGCTATCAGGCGTTTGAGGCGTATTCAGGTCAGCACATACGCAGCTTTGGCTTGACCACGTGCCAGTTCGACATTATTGCAACCTTGGGCAATACCGCGGGTCTGAGCTTCCGTGAGTTAGGCAGTAAAACCCTGATCACTAAGGGTACACTGACCGGGGTGGTGGACAGGATGGCGGAAAAAAATCTGGTGCGGCGCATAGCCGATCCTGATGATGGTCGCAGTCAGATTGTGGCGCTGACCGAGCAGGGCGAGGTGTTGTTTGCGGATGTGTTTCCTCGTCATTTACAGTATCTGAGTGAGGCATTCTCAACACTGGAGCTTGATGAAATCAAGCAGATGCAGCAGATGTTGCATCGTCTGGGTGGAGTATTTAAACAGAATAAGGAGAAGAAATGAGTACACGTTATACACATACGGCCATCGTGTTGCACTGGCTGATAGCAGCCATGATCGTGATGACTTTTCCGCTTGGGCTGTACATGAGCGATTTATCCCTGTCGCCGTTCAAATTGCAGTTGTATGCCTATCATAAGTGGATAGGTATAGTGGTGTTGATGCTGGTGGTGCTGCGTTTGTTATGGCGTGTGACCCACCGCCCTCCTGCCATGGTCGCGGGTATGCCGCGCTGGCAACAACTGGCAGCGCAGGGTGTGCATCTGGGTTTGTATGGCCTGATGCTGGCTGTGCCACTAACTGGCTGGCTGATGAGTTCGGCGCTGGGTTTTCAGGTGGTGCTGTTCGGTGTGCTGCCATTGCCTGATTTGATTGCAGCGAACAAGGCGGTCGGTCAGCAGTTGAAAGAAGTTCATGAATTACTCAATTATGGTTTGCTGGCAATGGTGGTTGTGCATATCGGTGCTGCGCTGCAACACCACTTCATCCACCGTGACAGCACGTTAACGCGCATGGCTCCCTGGTTAGGAGAACGCAAATGAAATGGTTACCCATATTGCTGTTCGCGCTGGTTGCCAGTCAGGCCTCGGCGGCGACATTCAGTACCCCGATTGCCAATAAGAGCAACGTGACGTTTGTGTCCAGGCAGATGGGCGTCGCGGTCAACGGCGGATTTAGTAAATTCAGCAGCCAGATTAGTTTTGATCCGGTCAAACCGGAATCCGGCCAGGCCCGGATTGATGTGATGCTGGCCAGTATCGATGCCGGCAGTGGCGAGGCCAATGATGAAGTCAAAGGTAAAGCCTGGTTTAACGCCAAGGAATATCCGCTAGCAACTTTTGTGTCCAGCAGCCTGAAGCCATTAGGCGGTAATCGATATCAGGCCATCGGTAAACTGAGCATCAAGGGCAAGAGTCGTGAGGTGGTCGTGCCGTTCACTGCGACCCCGGCTGGATTCACTCTGGTGCTGGATGGCGCTATTCCGATTTCGCGTGCGGCATACGGTATCGGTGAAGGTGCGTGGGCAGACCCTTCCGTGGTTGCCGACGAGGTGCAGGTACGTTTTCATTTCACCCTGAGTGCAGGGAAGTAGCAAGCGCTGTAATTTTTGTTGTTAAATTGTTAAGGAGCAAGAACATGAAACACAGTTTGATCGCTTTATCTTTATCAGCCGTAATGGTCAGTAGCGCCTATGCTGCAACTGACAGCTATACCATCGATCCGCATCATGCCTTCCCGATTTTTGAGGTAAGTCATCTGGGTTTCAGCACACAGCGTGGCCGGTTTGATGAAACCAGCGGCAAAGTAACACTGGATTTTGCCGCTAAAACTGGCAGCGTGGCTCTGACCATCAATACCAAGTCACTGGATATGGGCTTCCCGTTATGGAACGAGCATGTTTCTGACGGATTCTTCCATCCGGAAAAATTCCCGACCATGACCTATAAATCCACCAAGCTGATTTTCGAGGGCGACAAAGTAGTGGCTGCCGATGGCGATTTCACATTGCTGGGCGTAACCAAACCGCTACGCGTTACAGTGACCGGATTTCATTGCGGCGTTAATCCTATGAACAAAAAATCGCTGTGCGCGGGCGATGTCAGTGCGACATTCAAGCGTTCGGATTACGGCATGATGACCTACCTGCCGGCTATCGGCGATGATATCAAAATCAATGTGCCGATCGAGGCTTATAAAGACTAAACAGTCTGTGCTCAACGACTTGCGTCCAGTGCCGTCTGGCGCAAGTCCATGTTAGGATAGGTCATCCTGACTTCGTCATTATTTCCTATGCGACCAAAAAAACGCGCACATAAATCCGGTATGCCGCCTGGCACATTAGTCTATGCGACCGATAGACCGACAACGCAGGATGCCCGAATAACCTTGTTTGATTTTGACGAGCAGCATGTCGTGGAGAATGTCGTCCATGATATTGCAGAATGCGTACCCTTCACTCAGGCGCACACCGTCACCTGGATCAATGTCGACGATGTACAAGTCAGTGGTGTGCTGGAAGCATTCGGTAATGCGCTCGGTTTTCATCCGTTGATGCTGGAAGACATCCTGCATACGGATCAACGTCCCAAATATGAGGATTATGGTGATTACATTTTCCTGGTACTCAAAATGCTGGATTTCGATGCTGCTAAAAATGAGATCGTCATTGAGCAGTTGAGTCTGGTGCTGGGAGAAAACTACATCATTTCGTTTCAGGAACGGCCCGGCGACATGTTCGATGCTTTACGGGAACGCATTCGTAAAAACGCCAGCCGTATTCGCAAATCCGGCTCGGATTACACCGCATACGCACTGATGGATTCGGTAGTGGACCGCTATTTCGATGTGCTGGAAAAAATCGGGGAAAAAATAGAAGCGCTGGAAATCATGCTGGCTAAAAATCCCAAACCCGATACTTTGCGCAGTATTCACAAGCTGCGTCAGGAACTGATTTTTCTGCGTAAATCCGTGTGGCCGCTACGCGATGTGGTGGCCTCCATGCAGCGAGCCGAATCACCGCTGATTCATGAAAGCACGGAATTGTTTCTGCGCGATCTGCACGATCATGTGATCCGTGTCGCCGACAGCATTGATACCTACCGCGATATGCTGTCGAGCATGCAGGACGTGTATCTGTCCAGTATCAGCAACCGCACCAACGAGATCATGAAAGTGCTGACGCTGTTTTCCAGTATCTTTCTGCCGCTTACCTTTATCGTCGGTGTGTTCGGCATGAATTTCCGCAACTTCCCCGAGCTGGACTGGCCTTATGGTCTGCAAGCCACGATGGTGTTGATGGTGCTGGTTGGGGTAGGCATGTATCTGTTCTTCAAATTCAAGAAGTGGATATAGGTCGCGCTGTTGCACTCATCCGGTATTGCCGGGTTTATTAAATCCAATGCGTACGGGGGGCAATTTAATAATTGTTAACGTTTGCTGCGCTTGATTTGAGCTAAGATGAAACCATCTGATGCCCAGTAGTATTCTTAATAATGATCATAGAGCCTACTTGAAGATGACCGAGGATAAATCCAGAGCGGCTGCCATAGCCGCACAGTTGAACCGACTGCGTGATGATTATTTGTCACGGCTACCAGCAGAGCTGCTGGCGTTGAATACGCTGGCTGGTGGTCTGGCGGGGAGCGAGGAAGACCGTGCCCAGTTGAATGAACTGCACCATCGTTTGCATAAACTGGCAGGATCGGGTGGCACATTCGGATTGGCTGCGTTGAGTTCGGGCGCACGCTCGCTGGAGCAGCAAGTCAAAAATTTTCTTGCTGGTACGCTCGATGCAGTTGATGTACAAACCCGGTTACATCTTGTGAGCGACATCGCGGCCCTGGCTGAATCTTTATCCGATGTCCGGACTTCGCCTATTCCTAAACCAGTTGAAAAAACAGTACTGACAACCAGACAGCGCGTTCGGGTGTGGCTGGTCGAAGACGATGTCGTGCTCGGCAATGAATTGATGCGCCAACTGACAGCATTCAATTATGAGGTACGTCTGTTCGCGAGGATCAGTGATGCCGAAGCGGTTGCGCAGAATGAATCTCCGGATATGCTGATTATGGACGTTATCTTTCAGCAGGAAGGTGAGAATTCCACAGAAGTGTTTGCTCAGCGCCTAAACCTGCGGGCATTAAGTTGTCCGTTAATATTTATAACTTCGCATGATGATTTTGAGTCGCGAGTGCGTGCTGCTCAGCTGGGTGCGGCCAGTTACTTCCTCAAGCCGCTGGATGTGCCGCGCCTGGTTAATCGCATGGAGCAGGTATTTGAGCAGCGCCAGGCACCACCGCAACGGGTATTGATCGTCGATGATGATGTGGATCTGGCGGAACATTATCGTCTGGTTTTACTTGGCGCAGGCATGGAGGTCGATGTTTTGCATCAACCCGGAGCTATCATCGAAAAGATATCGGCATTCCGGCCAGAACTGGTGCTGATGGATTTGAACATGCCCGGCTACTCTGGCCATGACCTGGCGGGGGTGATTCGTCAGTATGATAATTGGAGCAGTCTGCCTATCGTATATCTTTCCGCTGAGACTGACCTCAATTTACAGATTAAGGCCATGGATCGCGGTGCCGATGATTTTTTGTTAAAACCGATTCTGGATGCGCAGCTCATCGCCGCTGTGCGTAGCCGAACCGAGCGAGCCCGTCAGTTGGCGACGCAGATCAGCCGCGATAGTCTGACTGGGCTACTCAAGCATGCCAGTATTAAAGATGCCGCAGATGTCGAGGTGATTCGCGCCCGGCGGGTCGGTAAGCCGGTCACAGTAGCAATGCTGGATATCGATGTTTTCAAATCGGTAAATGATACCTATGGCCATGCCGTGGGGGATCTGGTTATTTCATCCGTTGCGATGTTGCTGCGTCAGCGCCTGCGCCAGTCAGACAGCACGGGGCGCTACGGCGGTGAAGAGTTTGTGGCGGTGCTGCCGGATTGTGACATCGAGGCCGGTTATCTGCTTATGGAAGATATACGCCAGCGTTTTGCAGGTTTGCGTTTCAGTCATGAAGGTATTGATTTTACGTGCACTATCTCGGCGGGAATAGCCTGCTCAATGCAATATCCTGACAGCAATGGTTCGGCGTTGCTCGTTGCTGCAGATGAAGCGCTTTATGCGGCGAAACGCGGCGGGCGCAACCAGGTGCGCGCGGCCCCTGTTGATAAATAGTAGAGACGAGTTCGTTGTAATCAAGCCTGGAATTTAAATGCGTGACAAGATCACCAGCCCAGTACTTCCAGCAGATGGCTAGCCAGCTTTTTCGGCTGGAAGGGCTTGAATATATAGCCGTCTGCACCGTTGATCAGACCTTCCATCACATCCTCGTCACTGACTTTGGACGTTACCATGATCACCGGCAGATGAGCCGTTCTGGCATTGGAGCGTATGGCCTGCAAGGTTTTTATGCCATCCATGCCGGGTAATATAATATCCAGAATGATTGCATCCGGCATGTAGCCGCCCTGCAGCTTTTCCAGTGCCAGTTCGCCTGACTCCACATGACTTACCAGATATCCCTCGCGTTCGAGTATGGCTTCTTCCAGCATGGCGAGTCGTGGATCATCTTCAATAAGCAGTATGGTTGCATTTTCCGGTTTGGTGCGCTGGATATTGCCTGATGAGCAAAATCCGTTGTTTACGAGCGCCTTTGCCATGCGCTGGGCTTTGGCCCATTCCTGTAAACCTTTTATCGGGTCCAGTAATTCCACGCCCGTATCGCCGGGTTTATGTGCTTCCGGCAAATCTTCAACGGCCTGCAGGTTTTCAACGACGGTTTGAATGTAGTCTTCACGGAGCAGCCAATCAAGCGCGCGTTTCAGTTCTGCGTTACTGAGTGCGGTGCACTTCAGATGGATTTGCACGATATCCGATCTGTCGCCAATCTGCGCGAGTACGCTTGCGGCACTGTAAGGAAATTTAACAATGCCTTTGGTGATGGCATTCAGTCCCTTACTGGTTTTGCTGTACATTACCTTGTCCATGGTTGCGTTGATCTATATAAGATTGCCGGAATGTCTGTATGAGACCTTTGCACGATTACTGCGCTTGTTCATATTTCGTTGAAAATTAGCTCAAAATGCTCATGTACTAGTTGTACACTCCGCTTTTTCGCTGATTTCCGCCTCATCTGAACTGCGCTCGCTACATCGTGCAAAGGTCTCTGTATGACTATTATCCGACATTTTTTCCGATTAAGTAATTCCAGAATGAACAAGTTTAAGAATAGTGAGCTGAAAATTTCCGCCGTATCCACAATGTTGTCATTAATCTGTATTTTTCGGCCAGTCGTGGGAAAATAACCATTATCTCTCCTTATACTGAGTTGTCCATGCCGCTTGCCAAACTGCTACCGCCACAGCTCCGCCTGACACTTGATCCAGCACAACTGGGTTTTGCCAATACAATTGAACTGGTGTCCGAAGCTTTGCCGTGGATAGGCCAGGAACGCGCTGAAAAAGCCGCGCACTTCGGCCTGTCACTGGATCAGCCCGGCTACAATCTGTTTGTGCTCGGCGAGGTCGGCAGTGGCCGTTCTTCCCTGCTGGAAGTGGCCATGCGCGCTGCCGCGGCGAAACGTCCGCCACCTCCTGATTTGTGCTATCTGCATCATTTCGATGTGCCGGAAAAACCGCTGGCATTGCGTCTGCCTGCCGGGCAGGGCCGGGTATTGCGTGACAGGATGGCGGAACTGGTGAAGCTGTTGCTGGCAGAGATTCCGCGACGTCTCAGTGGTCCCGAATTCAAAGCTGAAAGTGAGCGCTTGCAAAAAGCCTATAAAGAGGAAGAGGGCGTGGCCTATGCGGAGCTGTCTGCGTTTGCTGCGGCGCGGCATTTCACCCTGCATCGCGAGGATGAGCGCATGATCTTCACCTTGCTTAATGCGGATGGGCATCCGGTAACCGAGACGGAGATGCTGGCGCTGTCCGCTGAACGTAAAGTCGAGATCGATCGTGATGAACAGGCACTGCGGGTGGAGATTGCCCGCTTTCTGGATAAAATGCGGCCTAAGGAACGTGCCGGCAAAGATGCGCTGAGCCAGTTCAAGCGTCATCTGGTCAAGCCTTTGCTGGAGCATGAGTTGCAACAGATTCGCGTGGCGATGAAGCAGCAGATCATGGATGCCGGCAAGTTGGGGCGTTATCTCGATGCGCTGGCGCAGGACGTGCTGGAGCAACTGGATTTGTTTGGCTCGGAAGATGTGGCGGTGCAAGCCGAGCTGGTTGAAGTGATGCTGGCATACCGTGTCAATCTGGTGGTAGATAACAGTGGCCTCAGCGGTGCGCCGGCGCTGGTGGAAGATAATCCACTGTTCCGTTCCCTGTTCGGCAACATCGAGTATCAGGTTGAAAACGATGTGCTGATGACCGACTTTTCCCGCATTCGTGCCGGCAGTCTGTTGCGGGCACATGGCGGATTTTTGTTGCTGCATCTGCGCGATCTGTTTGGTGATCCGCTGGTGTGGGAAAAATTGCGCCGCTTCCTGCGCAGCGGGCGCTTGCAGATAGAGGAGCCGGGCACGCTGTATTCACCTAATCCGGCGGTGTCGCTGGAGCCGGAAGCCGTGGACGTGGCGGTCAAGCTTATTCTCATCGGTACCCGTGAGCATTATTACGAACTGCAGGAAGCCGATCCCGAATTCGGCCGTTATTTTCGCATCAAGGTTGATTTTGCCGAAAGCTTCAAGGCCGGGGCATCGACCCATCGCGACAGCGCTATCTTCATCGCGCATGTTTGCCAGCGCCTGGGTTTGCCGCACTTTTCTGCTGCGGCCGTAGCACGCTTGCTGGAAGAAATGCACCGCGAGGCGGATGACCAGTTGCGGCTCTATGCGGTGTTCGCGTATCTGGAGCAACTGGTGACAGAAAGTGCTGCATTGGCACAGGGCGAGATTGTGCAGCGCGAAGATGTGGAAAGGGCGCTGGCGGCCAAAACCTGGCGTCATGATTATCCCGATCAGCGTTTGCATGAATCGATAGCCGAAGGCGAATTGCTGATCACCGTACAGGGTGAGCGTGTCGGCCATATCAATGGTCTGACTCAGATCGATCTGGGCGACCATCGCTTCGGTTTGCCTGTTGTTGTTTCCGCCCGCACTTTCCCCGGCAAGGATGGCGTCATCAATATCGAACGCGAAGTGGAAATGTCCGGCCCGATACACGATAAGGGCGTATTCATACTGCAGAGCTATTTTGCCAGCCTGTTTGCCCATCTGGGCCCGCTGTCGGTGGATGGTGCGCTGGTGTTCGAGCAGGAGTACAGCGGTGTGGAAGGTGATTCAGCATCCTGCGCCGAGCTGTATGCGCTGCTATCCAGTCTGTCCGACTTGCCAATACATCAGGGTATTGCGGTGACCGGCGCGCTTAACCAGTTCGGCGAAGTGTTGCCCATCGGCGGCCTTAACGAAAAGATAGAAGGGTTCTTTCGTGTCTGTCGCGAGGTTGGGCTGGATGGCAGCCAGGGCGTCATTTTGCCGGCACGTAACCGGCCGCATCTGATGTTGAGTCAGGAAGTGATTGATGCCGTCGCTGACAGCCAATTCCATATTCATGTCATTGATCATGTGCTCGACGGGCTGGAATTGTTGACCGGTTATCCTGCAGGTGAGCAGGATGAGAGCGGTATCTACACCAATAACAGCGTGCTCGGCCGCGCGCAGAAGACCCTGTTGCGTTATCACCGTATCTGCAATCCGGAAGATCACCCTAAAGCTGACAGTAAGTCGCGCCATGGCGGGCATTGATGAAAAAAATTGCTTGCCAGTATTATTAATCAGCTGAAAATTGATAGTATTTAAGCTGATTTTTATCTATTAATAATTGAGTTTGTTAATAGTTCTCAAGATGTTATTTTTTTAATTGTGCTATTTTTGTCAATAAAATCATGGGATTTGTTTTTGTTGATGTCGTGAATTGCGAATTTATCTATTAATTTTTATTAAATTGATAGATAAATTTTTGAATGCAGTCTACTATTAACTATCAATTTTAAGAAAATTAATAGTTATGTCATTGCCAGCCGTACCCCCGACACTGCAGCAGATTATGGCCAAATTGGATCCTTCGCAATTTGGCCGGCTGGCGTTTAATCGTGGGCAGTATATTCCGGATGCGCGCTATCTGCATTGGGACGAGTTGCGTCACCGTCCACCTCCTGCCGGGATTAGCCACGAGGAGTGGTGGTTGTTCATCAAATGGGGGCGGCAGAGCCAGGCGCGCACATTGCCGTTGTTGGATAAGCAGGGCGATACTTTTAGCTACGTCCTGGCAGAGCCGGTGCTGAAGGCGTTGCGCTATATAGATCGTCATGCCGGCGGTGCGGATTATTTGGGTAACTCGAATATCGATTCGGCCGAGCGCGATCGGTATCTGTTCAATCAGCTAATGGAGGAAGCGATTACTTCCAGTCAGCTGGAAGGCGCATCGACGACGCGGCGTGTTGCAGAAGAAATGCTGCGTAGCGGCCGCAAGCCTGTGGATGTATCGGAGCGCATGATATATAACAATTTCGAAGCCATGCGCCGTATCCAGCAAATCGCCCAGACTGATTTGACGCCGGCGCTGATAGGCGAGATTCACCGAATCATCACGAGTGGCACGCTGGAAAACCCTGAAGACGAAGGACGCCTGCGGCAAGATGATACAGTCAAGGTGGTGGATAACCGCGATGGCACCGTGCTGCATCAGCCGCCTCTGGCCGCCGAGCTGGGCCTGCGTATGCAGGCATTGTGCCATTTTGCCAATCAGACGGAAGACGATGAGCCTTATTGCCATCCAGTGGTGCGTGCGATATTGCTGCATTTCATGCTGGCTTACGACCATCCTTTTGCCGATGGCAACGGGCGCACCGCGCGCGCCCTGTTTTACTGGGCGATGGTGCGGCACGGTTACAGTCTGATGGAGTATGTATCTATTTCCAGCGTATTAAGAAAAGCATCCGGGCAATACAAGCGGGCTTATCTTTACACCGAAACCGATGCGGGCGACGTGACCTATTTTCTGCTTAACCAGTTGGATGTGATAGAGGCTGCCTTGCATGCGTTACGTGATTATCTGGCTAAGGCACAGGCTGAAATGCAGCAGACATCGCAACTGCTGGGCACGCTGAAAGACCGGGCAAAACTCAATCTGCGGCAAATCGCGTTGCTGACCGGAGCACTGAAAGGTCGTTCCGAGGCGTATACGATAGACAGTCACCGCCGCTCCCATGGTATTTCTTATGCGACGGCCCGGCAGGATTTAATGGATCTGACCGCATTGGGCTTCTTGCAGGAACAGAAAGCGGGTAAAGCGTTCCAGTATTTTGCGCCGTTCGATCTGCGGGAAATCATTATCAGATCGGAGCAGGAATGAGTGATTTTGCTGTGCGCCTGATCGACTGGCAGCGTCGTGCCGGTCGCCATGATTTACCCTGGCAGGGCAGCCGCGATCCGTATCGGGTGTGGCTGTCCGAGATCATGTTGCAGCAGACCCAGGTGCTGACAGTTATTCCCTATTATCAGCGTTTTGTGGAACGGTTTGCCGATGTGGCGAGTCTGGCTGCGGCAGAGCAGGATGAAGTGCTGGCGTACTGGAGCGGGCTCGGTTATTACTCGCGGGCACGCAACCTGCACGCGGCGGCGCGACGGGTGATGGCGGATTTTGACGGTGTATTTCCGGTTCAGATAGAGCAAATAGTAAGCCTGCCAGGCATCGGTCGTTCCACCGCGGCGGCGATTGCGGCTTTCTGTTTTGATACGCGCGCAGCCATACTGGATGGTAACGTCAAGCGGGTATTGACGCGGCAATTCGGTATTGCGGGTTACCCCGGCGAGAAAGCCATCGAGACACGGCTGTGGGCATTGGCGGAAGCGCTGCTGCCGGCAAGCGGCGTGGCTGTTTATACTCAGGCGCTAATGGATATGGGGGCGACGTTGTGCGGTCGCAGTCGGCCACGCTGTGAGGCGTGTCCGGTAGCGGAAAGTTGTGTGGCACTGGCCACGCAGCAAGTTGCCAGCCTGCCTACGCCCAAGCCGAAAAAATCCGTGCCGCACAAAACGGTACGTTTTGTGATTCTGCAGCATGCCGGTCGGGTGTGGCTGGAGCAGCGTCCGTCCAGCGGCATCTGGGGCGGTCTGTGGAGTTTCCCCGAGTTGGCGATGGAAGAAGATGCGCTGGCAGTGTGTTGTGATAACTGGCGATTGCAGGTCGGGGCGATGCGGCAATTACCGGATTTCCGTCACGTGTTCAGCCATTTCAGTCTGCAGATTACGCCGCAACTGGTGGAGGTGCTGAGCTTGCCGTTAGCCGTGAATGAAACAGGCGGCTGCTGGGTGCAGCCAGAGGTGGCATTGGGGATGGGGATTCCCGCGCCGGTACGCAAAGTATTGGCGGCGATAGACGCAATCTAAAACAAAATTGCGCTGTGCTGGGCGTTAATATTTTGAAACATCTTGTAACAGCACGTTCGCCAACTCTCGCTATACTTCAACGCTATAGCGTTTGTGGTTTGTGAGTGAAACTTTGAGGAGAGAAACATGGATAAGTCGATGATAATCGGTATGGTAGCCGGTGCGGCAGCAGTGACAGCTATCGGCGGTGTCGCTGGTTACAAGGTGCTGCACCCTGAGCCTAAATTTGCTGAGGTAGTGAATGTGCATGCCGTGAAGGAAAAGATACGTACGCCGCATCAGGTCTGCAAGGATGAAGCCGTGACGCACCGGGCGCCGGTGAAAGATGAAAACCGCATTGCCGGTACAGCGATAGGTGCGGTGCTGGGTGGGGTGTTGGGTAATCAGGTGGGTGGTGGTACCGGTAAAACGGTGGCTACGGTGGCTGGCGCTGCCGCTGGCGGATATGCCGGTAATCGCGTGCAGCAGAATATGCAGAATTCCGATCAGCGTACCGAAATCAAGACCCGTTGCAAAACCGAATACGAAAGCCATGAAAAAACGCTGGGTTACGATGTGACGTATCGTTTGGGTGACAAGCAGGGCACCGTGCGCATGGATCATAATCCGGGCCAGCGTATCCCTGTGGAAAATGGTCAATTGATTCTGACGCCACCGGTCACCAGCGCGCCAGCCTGATGTTGTTCGTATCATACCTAGCGCCGTGTGCCTGATGCACGCGGCGCTACTGCATTGATTGCAAAATTTCAGCCAATAAACCCGTGCTGTTAATAGTTCTACGCGGTTTTGCCAGTTACAATCACATTATTCCTGTTTTGTGATTATTCACATGATTACCACCCGTCCGGATACATCCTGTCATGTCTGAAGCATTGCCGCCTGCCCTCATTGATACCCACTGTCATCTCGACGCCGCCGAATTCGATGCGGATCGTGACGCGGTAGTGGCGCGGTCGATTGCTGCCGGAGTGACGCACATCATCGTTCCGGCCATTACTGCGGACAATATCGCTGCCGTACAGACGACTTGTGACCGTTACAGTTTATGCCGTCCGGCATTCGGGCTGCATCCCATGTTTGCCATGCGACACCAGCTAGATGATCTGCTGCGTTTGCGTGCAGCGGTGCAGGCAGCCCGTCCTGTCGCCATTGGCGAGATCGGTCTCGATCTGTTTGTTACCGATGTCGATGTGGCTCAGCAAATTTACTATTTTTCCGAGCAGCTCAAGATCGCGCGCGAGTTTGATTTGCCGGTGCTGCTGCACACCCGTCATGCCAATGATGAAATCATGAAGCAGTTGCGGCGCTTTGATATCCGCCGCGGCATTGCCCATGCGTTCAATGGCAGTCTGCAACAGGCTGAAGCGTTCATTAAGCAGGGCTTCAAACTGGGGTTTGGCGGCGCGTTTACCTACACCCGGGCGAGCAATTTGCGACGGTTGGCGGCGCAATTGCCGCTGGAGGCTATCGTGCTGGAAACCGATGCGCCGGATATGGCGCCGGCATGGGCGCATCAGCAACGTAACAGTCCGGAATATCTGGCGCAAATCGCCAGCGAATTAGCTGCATTACGTGGCGTCGATTTGGCTACAATAGCGCAGGTAACGAGCGCAAATGCCCGGATGATTTTTGGTGATGAATTATGACTGATTTGACTCAACGTCCTCGCACTTTAGCGCCGCCACCTCTGGTTTATGCAGCCGGTCTGGGCGCAGGCTGGTGGTTGCAACAGGTATTGCCGCTGGGCTTTACACCCTCGCTGATGGCACGACAAGTGGCCTGGGGTGCGCTAGTGTTCGGGCTCGCCTTCATGCTGTGGGCAGTGTGGACGATATGGCGGCATCATACGACAGTGAATCCATATAAAGCGGCTTCGACGCTGGTAACGCATGGGCCGTTTGCCTATACGCGTAATCCGATTTATGTGGCGGATATGCTGGTTTATTTCGCTATTGCCGTATTGATGGGCACGGTGTGGCCGGTTTTCTTCCTGCCTCTGGTGTGGGTCATTATGCGTTATGCAGTCATCGCGCATGAAGAGGCGCATCTGACTGCGAAATTCGGCGACACCTATCGCGATTATTGCGCCCGTGTGCGGCGCTGGTTATAAAAATTGTAATATAGACCTGGAAAATGCGATTTATCCACGAACAGCACAAAAATCACGAAAATTCTCAAAAAATACCGGACATAAATGGTGAATGATCCATTGGTGTGATGTATTGATTTCGTGCATTTCGTGCATTTCGTGTTGTTCGTGGACAAGCTGATTTTTCCAAGATAAAAGGGATGGTTATGCGTAACTGGTGGGTCATGCCGATAGTGGCAGTGGTAGCGAGTGGCTGCAGCAAACCGGCTGAAAAACCGGAGGCAACCCGTCCGGCGATGGTGTATGTGGTGAGTCAGGCGGCGCACGGTGGGCAGGCTGTCTACGCCGGTGAGATTCATGCGCAGCATGAGGCCGATCTGGGCTTTAGGGTAGGTGGTAAGGTCTTGGCACGTCTGGTGGAGCTGGGGGCAGCAGTCAAGCCTGGTCAGGCTCTGGCGCGACTGGATGCCAGCGATGCCCTGCTAGCCAGCACTCAGGCGCAGGCGCAACTGGCAGGAGCAGAGGCCGATGCCGCCAATGCTGCTAGTGAGCTGGCGCGCTCGCAGAAGTTGGTGGCGCAGCAGTTTATCAGTCCCTCTGCACTGGACAGCCGTATCACTGCGAGCAAAGCCGCACAGGCGCGGCTGAATGCACTACGGGCGCAGGCCGGTGTGACGGCAAATCAGTCGCGTTATACTACGTTGACAGCTGAGGCTGCTGGCGTCGTAACCGCAGTCAATGTTGAGGCCGGGCAGGTGGTCAGTGCCGGGCAGCCGGTGCTGCGCGTGGCTTACGATGGCGTCCGCGAAGTGCAGGTGCGGGTTGGTGAAAGCATAGCCGGTCAGCTCAAGGTCGGCCAGCCAGCGCAGGTGCATTTGTGGGCCATGCCGGATCAATGGCTGCCCGCCCGTGTTCGCGAGATTGCACCGGCGGCGGACGAAACGCGTACTTATCTGGTGAAAGTCAGTCTGGCTGAGGCAGCTCCGGCAATCAGGCTGGGGATGTCGGCCAGCGTGGTGTTAGCCGATGCCGGTGTGCAGTCTGCTGCGGTGGCGTTGCCGGCGGGTGCGTTATTCCAGCAGGGCAAACAGACGGCGGTATGGGTGGTGAATCAGCAGCATCAGGTGCATCTGGTACCGGTAAGTGTGGTGCAATACCGCGAGGACGGTATGCTGGTGCAGGCCAATCTGCCAGCCGGGACGCAGGTCATTGCTGCCGGTGCGCATAAACTGCATGAAGGTCAGGCCATCGTGCCGGCCGCTTATGATGGTGTGGCGCCA
Organism: Sulfuriferula thiophila; assembly: GCF_003864975.1. Classification (NCBI taxonomy): domain Bacteria; kingdom Pseudomonadati; phylum Pseudomonadota; class Betaproteobacteria; order Nitrosomonadales; family Sulfuricellaceae; genus Sulfuriferula; species Sulfuriferula thiophila. The sequence continues at coordinate 344,152 of NZ_BHGL01000007.1, read as the reverse complement.
GCGGGGAGTATCTAGTGAGTCGCTTTAACCTCTCGGCGTGGGCGCTGGCGCATCGTAATCTGGTGCTGTATCTGATGGGGCTGATCACCGTGCTCGGCGTGGCCGCTTACGGCAAGCTCGGGCAATCGGAAGATCCGCCGTTCACCTTCAAAATCATGGTGGTGCAGGCATATTGGCCAGGCGCGACGGCAGACGAGATGCAACGACTGGTGGCTGACCGCATTGAAAAAACACTGCTGGAGTCACCGCAGGTCGATACGGTGAAGAGCTTCTCGCGACCGGGTGAAGTGCAGATATTTGTGCAGGCGCAGGATGCGACCCCAAGTCGTGATATGCCGGAGATGTTCTATCAGATCCGCAAGCGCGTGGCCGATATGCAGCGCACTTTGCCGCAGGGAGTGCAGGGCCCTTATTTCAACGACGAATTTGGTGAAACCTACGGCAACATTTTTGCGCTGACCGGCGATGGTTATAGCCTGACCCAGTTGCGGCAGACGGCGGATGATCTGCGCAAGGAGTTGTTGCGCACCGCCGGCGTGGCCAAGGTGGACATCATCGGGGTGCAGGACGACAGGGTCTATATTGATCTGTCCAATCAGAAACTGGCCAATCTTGGCTTCAGTGCACAGGATCTGATCACTGCGCTGCAGGCAGCCAATATCCTGCTGCCTGCGGGCAGTATCGATACCACTACCGACCGCATCTATCTGCGGCCGTCCGGTGCATTTCAGACGGTGAACGACATTGCCGAATTGCCGATTCGTGTTGGCAAGCGTACGGTCCGGTTGAAAGATGTAGCCGACGTGCGGCGTGGCTATGCCGATCCCGCGCAACCGCTGATGCGCTTTGAAGGGGTACCCGCTATTGGTATCGGTGTCTCCATGCAAAAAGGCGGCGATATCATTGCGCTGGGGCGCAATCTGGATAAGCTGATGACGCAGGTCGAATCACGTCTGCCAGTCGGGTTGACCCTGCATCGGGTTAACGACCAGCCCAAGGCCGTGCACCGGGCGATAGGCGAATTCGTCAGCTCGGTAATCGAAGCGGTGATCATAGTGCTGGCAGTGAGCTTTATCAGTCTCGGCTTGCGTGCCGGCATGGTGGTGGCGCTGACCATTCCGCTGGTATTGGCAGCAACTTTCCTGGTGATGAACTGGCTGGGTGTGGGGCTGCACAAGATTTCACTGGGTGCGCTGATTCTGTCGCTGGGTTTGCTGGTGGACGATGCCATCATCGCCGTGGAAATGATGGCGGTGAAAATGGAGGAGGGGCTGGATCGTATCAAGGCTGCGAGTTTCGCCTTTACTACCACCGCATTCCCCATGCTCACTGGTACGCTGATTACTGCAGCAGGATTTTTGCCGATTGCGACGGCGCAGTCTACGGTCGGCGAGTACACGCGCTCGCTGTTTCAGGTGGTGGGGATTTCCTTGCTGCTGTCATGGCTGGCGGCGGTGATCGTGGTGCCGTATCTGGGTTACAAGCTATTGCCCAAGCCGCATCAGGCCGGTTCGCCTGAACAGGGCTGGCTGCATACGCTGGCACGCAGGCAGCATCAGTTCGCGGCCTGGTTCTATACGCATTTTCGTGGCTGGGTCACCTGGTGTGTGGTGCAGCGCAAGACAGTGATCGTGCTAACGGTGCTGGCGTTTGCCGGCGCAATTTTCAGTTTCAAATATGTGCAGCAGCAGTTTTTTCCCGATGCGACACGGCTGGAATTGCTGGTGGATTTGCGTCTGGCGGAAGGCAGCTCGCTGCCGGCCACCCAGCGTGAAGTGGTCAAGCTGGAGCACTGGCTGGATCAGCACAAGGCGCAGCTGGTGAACTATGCGAGTTATGTTGGCAGCGGTTCACCGCGCTTTTATCTGTCGCTGGATCAGCAATTGCCAGCCTCGAATTTTGCCCAGTTTGTCATCACTACCCGCGACCTGGCAGCGCGCGAGCAGTTGCGCAGCGAACTGATTGCCTTGATGGACAGTCCGCAGTTCTCCGCCTTGCGCGGGCGCGTGCTGCGTCTGGAAAACGGCCCGCCGGTAGGCTTCCCGGTGCAGTTCCGGGTAAGTGGCGGAGACTTCGATACCTTGCGGGCTATCGCCAACCAGATGGCCGCAGCCATGCGTGCCAACCCGAATCTGCGTAACGTGCAACTGGACTGGGATGAGCGCACCAAAGCGATCTTCGTGGAAATGGATGCGGCGCGGGCAGCGGCACTGGGGGTGACGCAACAGGATCTGTCGCAGTTGTTGCAAACCGCCTTGCAGGGCAGCACCGTAACGACTTACCGGGAGCGCGACCAGCTTATCAATGTGGTGCTGCGTGCGCCGCTGGACGAGCGTGAGCACTTGCATCTGCTGGCAAATCTGAACGTACCTACGGCTTCCGGCCATACCGTGCCATTGTCGCAACTGGCGACACTGCGTTACGGTATGGAAGACGGCCTGATCTGGCATCGTAATCGTGAGCCGACCATTACCGTACGCGCTGATATTTACAGCAAAATGCAGGCGCCGGTGGTGTCGGCGCAGGTACAGCCGGCAATGGATGCAATTCAGGCCAAACTGCCATTAGGCTATCGCATTGAAACCGGTGGTGCTGTCGAGGAAAGTCTCAAAGCCAACGGCTCGATCAATGTCGGCATGCCGATATTTCTGATTGCGGTGCTGACCCTGCTGATGCTGCAATTGCAGAGTTTTCAGCGGGTGATCATGGTGGTGCTGACTGCACCGCTGGGACTGATCGGTGTCGCGGCAGCATTGCTGCTGCTGGGGCGGCCATTCGGATTCGTTGCGATGCTCGGTACCATTGCGCTGTTCGGCATGATCATGCGTAATTCGGTGATACTGATAGATCAGATCGAGCGCAATATTACGGAGGGACAGGCGGTGTTTGATGCGATTGTCGAGGCAGCAGTGCGACGCTTCCGGCCTATCATGCTTACCGCGCTGGCGGCGATACTGGCAATGATACCGTTGTCGCGCAGTGTGTTTTTCGGCCCGATGGCAACAGCGATTATGGGTGGGCTGGCGGTGGCGACAGTGCTGACTTTGCTGTTCCTGCCTGCGCTGTATGCGGCTTGGTTCAGGGTGAAACGCTGATTTTTTAAAGGCTAGTTGTCCACGAAAGACACGAAAGGCACGAAAATATTTCAAGAACCTCAAGCTATAGAAAGCTACCGCTGATACTAGACAGCTTTTGATTTATTTCGTGCTTTTCGTGTCTTTCGTGGACAATATGCTTTATAACGAATGCAAGGGAACACTGTGCCCCCTTGATGTAGCTTACTTCATGTTTTCCGGGCCTTTGGCCTTCAGGCATGAACTCATGTAGGCTTTGCGCTCGTCACCTTTTTTACCGGTAGCGGCTTTATTGCATGTTGTCATTGCATTTTGCGGAGTGGCTGCTGCAGCCGGAGTCGCTGGTGTTGCTGCTGCTTCGGGTTTGGCAGACAGGCAGGATTTCATAAAGCTTTTGCGCTCGTCGCCTTTGAGAGTTTTACTTGCAGCTTCTTTGTTGCATGCGCCCATTTTTTCCTGTTGTGCAGTTTTAGCGTGCGCAGCAAAAGATGCGACGGAAAAAACCACGGACATGAGTAATGCGGTCAGTAACTTATTCATGAAACCTCCAAATTAAATGAAATTATTATGCTGAAACACCGCCCAGCATGTTCAGTATAACGAGTAACTAACGAATAATGTTGACGCTAATTGTTAATATTTACTCACGCCAAGGAGTTAACTATGAGTACGGATCCCGCAAAAATTATCAAGGAAACGCAGGACTGGCTGGAGAAAGCTGTGATCGGTCTGAATTTATGCCCGTTCGCCAAGGCTGTGCATGTCAAGCAGCAGATCCGTTATGTGGTTAGCAATGCGACTACGCAGGAAGCGTTGCTGGAAGATTTGCTGGAAGAGTTGTACGTATTGCATGAGAGCGATCCGGAAGTAACCGACACCACCTTATTGATACATCCCTATGTGCTGGATGATTTCCTCGATTACAACGATTTTCTCGATGTGGCCGATGCGGCAGCGGCAGAACCGCAATTTAACGATGAGTTACAGATTGCCAGCTTCCATCCGCAATTCCAGTTTGCCGATACCGCAGTGGACGATATCGAAAACTACACCAATCGTTCACCCTATCCGATGCTGCACCTGCTGCGCGAAGACAGTGTGGAACGCGCGGTAGCGGCTTTTCCAGAAGCCGAACAAATCTACGAGAAGAACATGGCTACTTTGCGTACCCTGGGGCATGAGGGCTGGAAACGCTTATTCAGTAGCTGACTGATACAGGAACGCATCGGCAAAAAATTCATCCTCAGGCAAGGCGTGGGCAATGCATTCCTTGCGGGCAATATCCACCATGACTGGCGCGCCGCATGCGTACACCTGATAACCGGACAGATTCGGGAAATCCTGAATCACGGCATCGACTACCAGCCCGGTACGGCCTGGCCAGGCGTCCTCGGCAGCGGGTTCGGAGAGTACCGGGATGAACGTGAAATTAGGGTTTTCCTGCTGCCATTGCGAGGCCAGATGTGGCATGTACAGATCACGTAACTGGCGGGCACCCCAGTACAGCACCATTTCGCGGTTGGCGTGATGGTGCAGCGCATGTTCGATCATGGATTTGATCGGGGCAAAGCCGGTGCCGCCGGCAATGAAAATGATCGGTTTTTCGCTGTCTTCACGCAGGAAGAAACTGCCGAGCGGGCCTTCGATACGCAGGATGTCCTTTTCTTTCATGGTGTTGAACACATGCTCGGTGTATTCGCCGCCGGGCACATGGCGGATATGTAATTGCAGCAGTGCATCGTCGTGCGGCGCATTGGCCAGCGAAAAGCTGCGGCGCTTGCCGTTTTTCAGCAGGATATCGATGTACTGTCCGGCGAGGAATTGCAGACGCTCGTTGGCCGGCAGCTTCAGATGCATGCCCATCACATCATGGCCGAGTTTTTCCAGTTTGTGCGCACGGCACGGCAGGGTCTTGATCTGGATATCCTTGGCCGCACCGACTTCGCGGCATTCGATGGTGATGTCGCTGGTAGCGCAGGCCACGCAGAACAGCGCCTTACCTGCGGCAATGTCGGCATCGCTCAACGCGCCGGACTGAAACTCGCCATAATCGATATCGCCGCTTAATACCTTGCCCTTGCAACTGCCGCATGCGCCGTTACGGCAACCATAAGGTAACATGAAGCCTTCGCGCAGCGCTGCGGCGAGTATGGTTTCGTTGTCTTCGGCAACCAAGGTGTGGCCACTAGGCTGGATGGTGATTTGATGCGACATAAATATCCTTTGAAAAAACGTGTACTGATCGTTGGTTGCGGTGATGTAGGTGTGCGCACTGCACGCCGCTTATTACCGCATTATCGCGTATTTGGGCTGGTGCGTTCAACTGATGCAGCAGACTCATTGCGTGACATGGGCATCGTGCCCATCGTCGCCGATCTGGATGACCTGCGCAGTTTAACGCGAATCGCTGGAATCGCGGACGTGGTGCTGCATTTTGCGCCGCCGCCGACCGTGGGTACGATCGACCCACGTACTCGACATTTATTGGCGGTATTGGCTCAACATCGGGAATTGCCGCAACGATTGATTTATATCAGCACCAGCGGCGTGTATGGTGATTGTGGTGGCGATTGGGTAAGCGAAACCCGCCCGGTAAAGCCTGCGAGCGCACGAGCGCATCGGCGTGTCGATGCTGAACGCCAGATCCGTGCATTCGGCCGCCGCAGCGGCGTGCAGGTCAGTATCTTGCGCGTGCCCGGAATTTATGCTGCAGAACGTCTGCCGCTGGAGCGCATCAAGCGCGGCACGCCGACACTGCGCGCGGCAGACGATGGCTACAGCAATCACATTCACGCCGAAGACCTGGCACGAATTGCGGTACTGGCCATGCATCGCGGCAAGAATGCGCGCATCTACCATGCCAGCGATGATGGCGAGATCAAAATGGGCGAGTATTTTCAACTGGTGGCGCAGGCGTTTGACCTGCCCGCACCACCGCAGATTTCATGGCTGGAGGCACAGCAGACCTTACCCGCGACCCTGCTGTCATTTATGAACGAATCGCGGCGCTTGACTAATGCGCGGATGAAACGGGAATTGCGCTTGCGTTTGATCTATTCGACGGTGGTGGATGGGTTGCAGACCTCAGCCGAGTACTGCAGATGCTCAAGCGGCCAATAAATCTTTCGGTGGACGTATCAGGCTTTCCGCCGGAATGCCAAGTTTGTCATGCAGATTCCAGATCATGCGCAGTGTTAATGGGCGCGTGCGGTTGAGTATTTCATACACCCGGTTAAGCTTGCCGATCATGGGTACGAGATCTTTTGGGGTTAACCCTGCCTGCTCCATGCGAAATTTGATAGCTTCAACAGGGTCGGGTAAGTCTACGGGAAAGTGGTTAGCTTCGTAAGCTTCGACCAATGTCAGTAATATCTCGAAGCGATCACCGTCCGATGTGCCAGGTTCGGGCTCGTTGTCAAAGTACGCGGCAACTTCATGCATGACCATCTGGTAATCTTCTTCGGTACGAATAGGGCGGATTTCCATCATTAATTCTCCATTTCTATAGTTTCTACATCGATCTCATCGTATTCCTTGTGCGTGCCAATGAATTTGATGTATACCGCCTGAAAACGGTAGGCGACTGATACCACTAACCGATAGTCATTACCTTTGATATTAAACACAACGCGACGATTTTTAAGTATGCTGGCGTTGCGGTATTTCTCTTTAATATCGGCAGGCTGTGTCCATGCTGCATGCTTAATTTCATCTACCCATGCTTTGAGATGCTGCTCGGCATCGGGAAACCGAACCCAGAATTCCCTAAGCTGTTTAACGGCGATGATTTTCATGTGTTAATAATAGTCCCGTATTGGGACTATTGCAAATACTTAGTTTGTAAATGCATTTTTTCTAGACTTGGCCTCGATGTTTGTGAACCGCCAGCCATCAACGCATACTGAATCAGAAAGTTGTTATCCATGATTATTGGTCCTTATTCTCTTTAAATAGTCTGTCACAGGGGCAATACGGCGCACTCATGTTGTTTATGACGCATGCTCGTATGCATTTCTCATATGAGTGACCTATCGTAAAGAAGCCTATTCCTATCCACCCATTATGCCCATCTGGAATGTCATGAGGGCAGTCTTTCCGATCCAATTCCGGGCTTGCGGTGCGGATGACACGACCATATTCCTTGAGTCTAACATTCTGCTTAATCACTGTTTCGGCGGACACATAGCCTTTAGCATGAAATTCCGGAATCATCTCATTTCTTTGTTTCTTTGATGGGCTGACTGTCAGGTTGGCAATATCTTTAAATTCACCAGGGAATTCACCAAGCGATATACGCTGCCAGGTCGCGCCATCATATTTAAAGAAAACATACGGGGGATTGGGTCTGCCCCATTTATTGTAGGAGGGGCATAGCATAGGAATGACTGCCAGATAAGGCGTACCTTTTGATATGTCCAGCAAAATGGCGTCGAAGTTGGCGTGCCCGACGTCTTCGGTTTCGTCATCTTCCCATACGACTTTTTAACCCGAACCAGGCATCTTAAAACTGATGGATTGCTTGCTGATTGATGAATCCTGACCAATCTCATGACTACCACCTTGATCCTGAGATCGCTCCACCATCAGCTTGCTACCATCATGCAGCAACACTTCTTCCGTCTAGTTTGTGCCAAACAGATAGAAAGCCTGGGCATGCAGGCTCAGGCTCATACTGAGCAACAGCAAAACCAGTTTAAGTAGGGTTGTAAATGTTTTTATAGCTCACTCTCGGGTTCATTTTCGTTGCACGAATTGGCGTGTTATTTATATCATTATCCTGCGCACTGAAATCAGTATTATGGTGGGTAACTTATTTCATCACCGCCCGCGCCACCACCCAGCACTGTACTTCCACCGCGCCGGCCTTCAATAAAGTCCGCGCCAGGCTATCCAGCGTGCTGCCGCTGGTCATTACATCATCGACAATGGCAATGCGTTTGCCGGCGACACTGGCGTCGCAACTGAAGGCATTGCGTATATTCTGCTGCCGCTCTTTGAGTGGCAGCGCGGCTTGCGGCGGGGTATCGCGGTTGCGCTGGCAGGCGTGGTCGAGTAAGGGCAGTTTTAGTTGGTTGGCGATAGTGCGTGCCAGTTGTTGCGACTGGTTGAAACCGCGTTCGCGTAAACGGTTAGGGTGCAGCGGCATGGCGATGATGGCGTCGGGCAGAGGCTCGTTTGTCGAGTGGATGCTGCTCAGCAACGGCGCGATGAGGGTATCGATCACGGCAAACTGGTGATGGTATTTGAGTGCCTGCACCAACTGATCCAGTGGGTAGCGGTAGATGTAGGTGGCGTGGCTGCGGCGGTAGGCGGGCGGGTGGCTTAGGCAGGCACCGCATACTTCGCCGGACAGGGTCGGGTATGCGCAAATCGGGCAGGCCGGGGCGGTATGCAGCGGCAGCTCAGCCATACAGGATGGGCAGAGAGCCGCATGTCCGGCCTCGGCAGTGCACAGCAGACAGTTCTGCGGCAGCAGGGATTGTATAAAATTTGAGCAGATGTTTAATAAGGTGTGATTCAAAATTGACTATCTGGTTAAAATCAAAGAAAATTCAGCCTATTATTGTCTCCGGGAGTGGTTAATGGCAACTAAAACGATTACTGGCAAGAGTGCGCTGTTTGCTGCGCGCCTGTTCAATATCGCCAGTATCACGGCAACCCTGATCGCGCCGCTGTTGATGATCTGGATTGCGGCATCGATATTCGCTTACGCCTCGGTGGCGCATCATCCCAATCCGCGCACCGTGTATTACAACCGCATTTCCGGCTACCGTTTTTACGGCGCCACTGGCGCGATGGTCGTGTTCGGCCAACCGATTTACAGCTTATTTAATAACTGGCATGGGCTGGTGGCGGCCTGGCTGATACTCGTCGTCGTGGTCGTGCCTTTCGGCTTGTGGGACATTATCCGCGCCGGACGTGAAAACTGGCAAGACTTAACTATAGAGGTAGAAAACCATGAATGATATGACTCAACCCGCTGCTGAAGCAGCAAAATTGCGCGTGGCCGATGTCGAGGCGCTATTCGCCTTGCCTTTCAGTGATCTGATGTACCGTGCACAGAGCGTGCACCGCGAGACCTTTGATCCAAACGTGGTGCAATTGTCCACGCTGATGTCGATCAAGACAGGCGGCTGTTCCGAGGATTGCGGCTATTGCCCGCAGGCAGCGCGTTACAGCACCGATGTTGAGGCCGAGCTGTTGCTGGATATCGATACGGTGATGACCGCTGCGCGTGCCGCCAAAGAAGCCGGTGCTACCCGTTTCTGTATGGGTGCAGCCTGGCGCGGCCCCAAGCAACGCGATTTGGAGCCGGTGCTGGCAATGGTGAAAGGTATCAAGGATTTGGGGCTGGAAGCCTGCGCCACATTGGGCATGCTCAAGGACGGACAGGCTGAGCAGTTGAAAGACGCCGGACTGGATTACTACAATCACAATCTCGATACCGCACCGGAATTCTACGGTGAGGTGATTACCACCCGCACGTATCAGGACCGACTGGACACGCTGGAGCGTGTGCGTGGCGCTGAAATCAACGTGTGCTGCGGCGGTATCGTCGGTATGGGTGAGTCGCGTACGCAACGTGCCGGGCTGATTGCGCAACTGGGCAATCTGACGCCGCAACCGGAATCGGTGCCTATCAACATGCTGGTGCAGGTAGAAGGCACACCGTTGCAGGATACCGAAGCATTGGATCAACTGGAGTTCGTGCGCACTATCGCAGTGGCGCGCATCGTGCTGGCCAAGAGCTATGTGCGTCTGTCGGCCGGACGCAGCGCGATGTCGGAAGCCATTCAGGCCTTGTGTTTCCTGGCTGGGGCGAATTCGATATTTTACGGCGAGAAGTTGCTGACTACGGGTAACCCGGACGTGCAGCGTGATCGTGATCTGCTGGCCAAACTGGGTATACAGCCACAAGGTGCTGCGGCTTGTAATACCTGCGGTTAAGGCGGGTAGATGACGTTTGCGGCACTCTCTGAAATACGCAGCGGGCTGACCGCGCTAAGCGCACAAGGCCTGTTGCGCCAGCGGCGTATGCTGCAAAGCGCACAGGGCGCGCGGGTGCAGGTCGATGGCCGCGAACTGCTGTCATTCTGCAGTAACGATTATCTCGGCCTGGCCAATCATCCCGCGCTGGCTGCGGCAGTGGCACTAGCCTTGCCGGAGATGGGCGTCGGTGCCGGCGCTTCGCATCTGATCACCGGGCATCATGCCGCGCATCATGAGTTTGAATCGCAGTTTGCCGGATTTATCGGTTTGCCTGACGCCTTGCTATTTTCTACCGGCTATATGGCTAATATCGCGGTAGTGACCGCGTTGGTTGGCAGAGAAGGTGAGGTGTTTGGTGACAAACTCAATCATGCTTCACTCAATGACGCGGCGCTGCTGTCACGGGCGAAATTCAGCCGTTATGCCCACAATGATCTGGCAGCATTAGCACGGCTAATGGCAGCGAGTACTGCCCGCAGCAAGCTGGTGCTGGTCGATGCGGTGTTCAGCATGGACGGCGATGTGGCGGATCTGCCGGCGTTGCTGGCGTTGTGCGAGGCGCATGATGCCTGGCTGCTAGTCGACGATGCGCATGGTTTTGGCGTGCTTGGCGCGGGTGGTCGCGGCTCGCTGGCGCATTTCGGCTTACAGTCGCCGCGAATTATTTACATGGCGACACTGGGTAAAGCAGCGGGTGTGGCCGGTGCGGTGGTGGCAGCGGAGAAAGATGTGATTAGCTGGCTGCTGCAAAAAGCGCGTACCTATATCTATACCACGGCAACACCACCGCTATTGTCGGCGGCCTTGCTGGCGAGTCTGCAAGTGATCGCGGGTGCCGATGACAGGCGCTCGCATTTGCGTGAACTGGTTATGCAATTGCGCGACGGGTTGCAGGCGCAGGGCTGGGAGTTGCTGGACAGCGCTACGCCGATACAGCCGGTTATCATCGGCAGCAATGCAGCGACATTAGCCATTAGCAGTGCATTGCTGGAGCAGGGCATACTGGTACCGGCGATACGCCCACCGACTGTGCCGGTCAACAGTGCGCGGTTGCGTATTACCTTGTCGGCGGCACACAGCGCAGCCGATGTGGCGCTGCTGTTAAATGCCATGGGTAACGCATGACGCCGCTAGTAATGTTGCATGGCTGGGGTATGCACGGCGGGGTGTGGACGGCAACGGCCGAAGCGCTGGGCGAGCGTGCGCTACTGGTGGATATGCCGGGTTATGGCGGGCGTGCTGCGGTAGCGCCGTATACGCTGGAAAATCTGGCCGAGGCAATTGCAGCCGAGTTGCCGCCGTTGTTTGATCTGTGTGGCTGGTCGCTGGGCGGGCAGGTAGCGATGACGCTGGCGCGGTTGATGCCGCAGCGGGTGCGGCGACTGGTACTGGTGGGCGCGAATCCTTGCTTTACCACACGGTCTGATTGGCATTGTGGCATTGCACCGGAAGTGCTGACACAGTTTGGTGAAGAGCTGGCGGTTAATTACGAAGTGACGCTGAAGCGTTTTCTGGCGTTGCAGGCACGTGGCGACGAGGAGGCGCGTGCGGTATTGGCACGGTTACGCAGTTTGTTGTTTGCGCGCGGCAAGTCCGATAGTGCGGTATTGCAGGCCGGGTTAACGATTTTGCTGCAGGCGGATTTACGCCCGCAGTTGAGTCAAATTACCATGCCAACGCTGGTCGTGCATGGCAGCTTTGACCAGCTGGCACCAGTATGTGCAGCAGAGTGGCTGGCACCCGCCTTGCTGGATGGCCGTTTGCAGGTGATACCCGGCGCTTCGCACGCACCATTTCTGTCACATCGTGCCGAATTTGAAACGGCGTTAATTGAATTTTTAGATGAAAGATAAAGCGGATATGGCGAACGACGCTTTGACTGTCGATAAGCGTTTGGTGCGGGTTGCGTTTGATCGGGCAGCGCAGACCTATGACGCGAATGCGGTACTGCAACGCGAAATTGCTGACCGCATGCTGGAACGGTTGGATTACATCAAGCATCAGCCGAAGGTGCTGCTGGACGCGGGTGCCGGTACCGGTTATGGCACGCAGCACTTGCGTAGCCGCTACCCGGAGGCTGCAATCGTGGCGCTGGATCTGGCGGAAGCCATGCTCAAGATTGCCTGCCCACCGCAGAGCCTGTGGCAGAAGCTGCGCCGCGGTGCGCCGCTGCATGCGCTGTGCGGTGACATAGACCAGTTGCCCTTGAAGACTTCCAGCGTGGACATGGTGTGGTCGAGCCTGGCGCTGCAATGGTGTAATGACCTGAATGTCAGTTTTGCCGAGCTGTATCGGGTGCTGGCACCGGGCGGATTGCTGATGTTCGCAACCTTCGGACCGGATACGCTGAAAGAGCTGCGTGCGGCGTTTGCCGAGGTGGATGGCTATTCCCATGTTAACCAGTTTGTGGATATGCACGATATCGGCGATGTGCTAGTCAGCGCGGGTTTCAACACGCCGGTGATGGACATGGAATACATCACCCTGACCTACGCCGATCTGAAAACCATGCTGCGTGAACTGAAAGGTATCGGCGCGCACAATGTCACTGCCGGACGTAATCCGGGGCTGACCAGTCGAGCGCGCTGGCAGAAGCTGGAAGCAGCGTTCGAGCGCCGGCGCAAGGACGGGCGCTTGCCAGCGACGTACGAAGTAATCTATGGCCATGCCTGGGTCAACCAAAAAACTAAAACTGCAGATGGCTATCAGATTGTGCAGATGAATATCCAGCGTCGCCGCAGCGAAAAAGGGCTGGTGTGAGCCGCGGCTATTTCGTCACCGGCACCGATACCGGGGTGGGTAAAACATTAGTATCTGCTGCACTGCTGCATGCGTTTGCTGCACAAGGTTTGCATGTGGTCGGCATGAAGCCGGTGGCTGCCGGATGCGAGTGGCGCGACGGTGAGCCGTATTGGGAAGATGTGGCGCAGTTGCAGGCGGCGAGTAATATTGAGGCGCCATTGCAAAGCCGCAACCCATACCGGTTTGACCCGCCGATTGCACCGCATATCGCGGCAAGCCAGGCCGACTCCCGAATAGACCTCGCAGTCATCCATCGTGGTTATACAGATTTACAAAATCATGCCGATATAATAATAGTAGAAGGCGCCGGTGGCTTCTACGTGCCGCTGAATGAATCCGACACCATGGCCGATCTGGCGCAGCAACTCGCGCTGCCAGTGATACTGGTAGTGGGTATGCGGCTGGGCTGCATCAATCATGCGCTGCTGACGGTACAGGCGATTCTCAATCAGGGTCTGGTGCTGGCCGGTTGGGTGGCCAATCAGCTGGACCCGGGTATGCTGGTTCGGGAAGATAATCTGGCTACGCTGCAACACCATATCACTGCACCTTTGCTGGGGGTATTGCCCTTTCACCCGGGTGTTGGTTCCGCTGAGACAGCATTGCGTTTACAAATAGACAGGTTGTGACTATGATAAGTTAATTGTCTGTTTAATAGAGGTATCGTGCTACACATAAAACCAATATAAAGGGGGGTGGCATGTTTCGTAGTATTCTGTTCCTGTTCATTTGTTTAGTTTCTCCTTCATGGTCTTGTGCCGCTGAATCATTGCAATTTGGTGTGCTCAATCAGCGTTCCATATTGCTTACCGCCCAACTGTGGAATCCCATACTGGAATATGTCAGTGCTAAAAGTGGCGTGGCATTGACTCTTAAAATGGGCAAGACCGCGCAAGACACCATGGCCATGGCGGAGCGTGGCGAATTCGATTTAGTTTATACTAATCAGTTCTTTACGCCTGAGCGCGAAAAGCTGGGTTATCACCCTGTCGTCCGTTTCAATATACCGGGTATACGTGGACAAATTGTGGTCCGGGCTGATTCTCCTTATCAACAGCTTGCCGATTTGCAAGGTCTGCGCGTTGCTTTCCCGTCACCGGAAGGGTTTGCTGGATATAAGCTGCCTATGGCGGCTTTGGTGAAAGCCGGTGTCAAGGTTCAGCCGGTATTTACCGGTAATCAGGAGGCGGCCATGGCGCGCCTGCAACTTGGCCATGTGGCGGCAGCCGGGGTGAATAGTCGTTTGATGTCAAGTTATGCGCAACGGGAGTTATTTAACTACAGGGTTTTATATACTTCTGGCTCCTACATGAATTTTCCGGTCATGGTTAATGCACGTGTGCCTGAGAGTACGATACAGAAAGTGCAGCAGGCTTTTCTGGGAATGGCAGATGACAGCATGGGGCGGAAAATATTACAAATGACATCTACTCTGCTAAAGAGTGAGCAGACATTAAGTTTCGTTGTCGCAAATGATAAGGACTATGATAGTTATCGTCAGCTTTATCGCGAAACGCGATTGAAAGAGTAGGCATCTATGATGAAGCAGATTATTCATTCTTGGCAAAATCTGGGTTTTTTATCGCGGCTATTAGTGATGATATCGGCGGTCATCATTTTGACATCAGCCGCGCTGACGGTGGTCCAGTTTGAGCATATGCGTGCCGATGCGAGTGCGCAGGCTCAGCGTGTGACGCATGAAATTTTTGTGATGGCAACGCCCGCTATAGTGGAGCAGGCAATATTGGGTGATTACGCCAGTATCCGGCAATTATTGCAAAGTAATGTAACGGTGCGTGCTGAGTTGTCGCGCCTGACCTGGCGTTACCGTGGTGTCGAGATCAGCGCGGTTAATCCGTCTCCTGTTGCTATGCGAGCGCCCAGCTGGTTCGTGTCTTTGTTCAACGCAACTGCCTGGCATAGCGTTAAACCCGTGCAGTTCTCCGGGAAAAGTTACGGTAATCTGGAAATAACGCTTACGCCTGCCAAGGCAATGAATCTTATATGGGATGATCTCATTCGTCTTGCCGAGTTTGCGTTGAGTGCGCTGGGGATGATCTGGTTGCTCAGCTATTTTATTATAAAGCGTAATTTAGTCATGCTGGAGCGCCTGGTGGGAGCCGTAGGCGCGATGAAACGCGGTGAATACGACGTGCGCGTGACGGAGTCGGGTGCGCCTGAATTAAGAGTATTGATACGCTCTTTCAATGAAAGTAATAAACGTTTGGGGGAGTTAATCGCCGAACTGCATGAGCGTGATCTGGGTCAGTCAGCGCAACTGGAGCAGATTACCGCCCAAAATTTCGCTTACCTTGAGCAGCGCCGCGCGATGAATGCCGCCGCAATCATCGCGGAGACGGATCTGCAGGGCAATATCGTGTTTGTAAATGACCGGTTTTGCCAGGTATCCGGTTATGTTCGTGATGAGTTGCTGGGCAAGAATCACCGTATGCTGCGTTCAGATATGCATGCGGCAGATTTTTTTACAGATATGTGGCAAACGATAGGGCGTGGCGAAATATGGCAGGGTGAAATCTGCAATCGCGCCAAGGATGGTCATCTGTTTTGGGTACACACCACTATTGTGCCCATTCTGGATGGTGTGACGCATCTGACGAAACGTTATCAGGCAATCCGTTTTGATATTACCGAGCGCAAACGTCTGGAAGCAGATCTGCATTTGGAAAAAGAGCGTGCTGAAGTGACGCTGGCTTCTATTGGTGATGCGGTGATGACCACGGATGTAGAAGGCAATATTGTTTTTCTGAATGAAATTGCCGAACGGCTGACAGGCTGGTCTCTGGCCGAGGCTGTTGGAAGGCCGGTGGCTCAGGTTTTCAATGTTGTGAACGAAGCCACGCGTGAGCCAGTCATGAATCCGGTTGGGCAGGTGATGCAGGAAAAGCGAGTAGCGGGGGTGACGGATAATGCCGTACTTGTTTCCCGTGATGGCGCTGAATATAACATTGAAGATTCTGCTGCGCCGATATTCATGGGGGATGGGGATCTGGTCGGGTGTGTCCTGGTGTTTCATGACGTAACCGATAAACACCGACTGATGACAGCCGTGCATTGGCAAGCCGGGCACGATACATTAACCAATCTGCCTAATCGGGCGTTACTGAATGACCGTTTTGGCATTGCTTTGGCTAATGCGCGCCGGCACAGTACCTTGACGGCGATATGTTTGCTGGATCTTGACGGGTTTAAGCCGGTGAATGATACCTTCGGGCATGAGGTGGGTGATGCAGTGCTGGTCGAGGTGGCAGACCGTCTAATTCAGGCGGTGCGCGGAGAGGATACCGTTGCGCGTCTGGGGGGGGACGAGTTTGTGTTGCTGCTTAACGGGTTTGATGAAATGGATGCCGTGGAAATGGCTGTTCATCGAGTATTGAGTATGATTGCCGCTCCGTATCATATCGGCAATGAAATCATCAATATTAATGCAAGTATCGGATTGACCTTGTATCCGCTTGATGATGCTGATGCAGATACTTTGTTGCGGCATGCCGATCAGGCGATGTATCAAGCCAAGCAGGCCGGACGCAGCCGTTATCGTTTGTTTGACCTTGCTTCCGACATGGAAGCGCAAACCAGCCTGAGGAAAATTGACAGGGTGCGTCAGGCGCTGCTCTCGAATGAACTGGTTTTGCATTATCAGCCTAAAATTAATATGCGCACTGGGAAAACGGTGGGTATGGAGGCATTGTTGCGGTGGAATCATCCTGAACGCGGCATAGTGCCGCCACTTGATTTCTTGCCTCTGATAGAGAAAACGGATTTGATAATTGAAGTTGGCGAATGGGTAATAGAGCGGGCGCTTGCGCAAATAAGCGACTGGCTGGCCGCGGGTAAGGAATGGGTGGTAAGTGTCAATATTGCCGGTTGGCATTTTCAAAGCCAGGATTTTTGTGAACGGCTTAATTTGTTATTGGCCCGTTACCCGCAGGTGCCACCAGCATTGTTGCAATTTGAAATCCTGGAGTCCGCTGCTTTGGGTGATTTAGGCTATGCCCATGACATGGTGGTCAAATGTCAGCAAGTAGGGGTGACGTTTGCCCTGGACGATTTTGGTACGGGATACTCCTCTTTAACCTATCTTAAGCGCCTGCCTGCCGATGTGCTCAAAATTGATCAGTCCTTTGTGCGCGATATGCTGGCAGATAAGGAAGGCATGGCATTGGTTGAGGCGATCATTAGTCTTGCTTCCGTGTTCGGCAGCGAAATTATTGCCGAGGGCGTGGAGACGGCTGAACATGGTGTATCGCTGATAAGGTTGGGTTGTGATCTGGGGCAAGGGTATGGAATCGCGCGTCCTATGCCGGCGGAAAACGTGGTGGAGTGGGCCGGTCAGTATGCGCCCGATTCTAGTTGGACGGTAGCATCAAATCAGAATTGGGATTTGTCGGATTTTCCGTTGCTGGTTGCACAGCACGATCATCTATCCTGGGTGAAGAAAGTGGTAGCGTCTGTGTTTGATCACCCGCTGGTTTTGTCCGAAGCGGAGTTGACTGATCACCACCAGTGCCGGTTTGGTCATTGGTATTATGGCGTGGGTAAGGACCGTTATGGTCATTTGGACGAATTTGTCGCGCTCGAGGGAATACACGCCAAGGTGCATCAAGTCGCGAAGGAAATGGTGGATTTATATGAGCGTGGTGAGAAAGAACAAGCAAAGGCGATGAGCGGGAAGCTGATCCTGTTAAGGGATCAGGTTTTGGCATCGCTGGCAAATTTGCAACGCTCGGTTGCGAGTAAGTTGCATTAATGAGGCTGGGGAGTATTTACTTAACTGGCCTCGGGAAATTGCGAATCAGATCCAGTCTGATTTTGACTGTTTCGCCTGATTCGTTTCGGGCCAGCAGAAATTCGGCTTCATCCTGCTCTACGACCTCGAGCGGCCAGATCCGCGTCATATAGTTCATCTCGGTGGCTTCGTCATGCCAGTGCAGATCCATGGCTTCATTGCATAAGGCGGCAATGGTGAGGCGTTCGATGTAAAAACGTGGTACGGGTTGATAAATACGCGACATGATTTTGTTATACTCTTCGGTCATCTATATGGTTTACATTTTCGCATGACTAATCTTTTTCGTCTCAAGTTCATTGCCCTCGCCTTGCTGCTGGGAGGTTGTACCACCGTGCCTCCGTCGCCAGTGAGCCCTGCGCCGTGCCCGCCGGTAGTGACCCCACCAGTGACTACGGTTACTCCTAATTTGCAGTTGTCAGACTGGAGTGCGTTGCCGGGATGGAACGATGATCAGGCCTTGGCGGCATGGGACAGTTGGTTACAGTCGTGCGTGGCGCTGAAAGCCAAACCGGAGTGGCAGGCCGTGTGCGCTGCTGCCGTGGCATTGAAGCCCGCCAGCAATGAGGCGGCACGTACATTCTTTCAGACCTGGTTTAATGTTTATCAGTCACTGAAGGCTGATGGCAGTACCGATGGCCTGGTGACGGGGTATTACGAACCGTTGCTGCATGGTAGCCGGACGCCTTCAGCAGCCTATCCAGTCCCGTTATATGCAGCTCCGGCTAATTTGCTCACCATTGACCTGTCCAGTATCTACCCTGAACTCAAAGGCCTGCGGCTGCGCGGACGCCTGGAGGGTAATAAGGTCGTGCCTTATCTGAGTCGTGCCGATATCGATGGCGCCAAATTGCCGCTGGCAGGGAGTGAGCTGGTGTGGGTGGATAATGCCGTGGATGCGTTCTTCCTGCAGGTGCAGGGTTCCGGACGTGTGCAACTGCCGGATGGCAGCATGATGCGCGTGGGCTATGCTGACCAGAATGGTTACCCCTACCGCTCTATTGGTCGGGTGCTGGCAGATCGCGGTGAGTTGCGGCTGGAGCAGACTTCCATGCAGAGTATCAAGGCCTGGGGTAAACGCAATCCAGATAAGTTACCTGAGTTATTGGCACAGAATCCCAGTTTTGTATTTTTCAAGGAGCTGCCGAATAGTAACGGTGGCCCGCTGGGTGCCTTGGGCGTACCCATAACGGGTGGTCGCAGTATTGCGGTGGATACCCGTGCTATCCCGTTGGGTGCGCCAGTCTGGCTGGCGACGACAGAGCCGGCTTCGACGGTGGCCCTGAACCGTCTGGTGCTGGCACAAGATACTGGCGGTGCCATACGCGGTAATGTGCGTGCTGATTTCTTCTGGGGATTTGGCGATGCTGCGGGTAAGCAGGCAGGAATGATGAAGCAGACTGGAAAAATGTGGGTATTGCTACCGAAGACGATGGCTGTGCCGGGAGCGTTGGCAAGCCGTTGAAGCGGGATCAGTTGCCAGGATTAGCCTGGCAACTGATCCGATTAGTGCGCTGAAATCAGCGCCCACCACGCATGGAGTCAAAAAACTCGGCGTTATTTTTGGTGGCTTTGACTTTGTCGAGCAGGAATTCCATCGCTTCCAGATCATCCATAGGGTAGAGCAGTTTGCGCAGTACCCAGATTTTCTGCAGGATGTCGGCCTTGATCAGTAATTCTTCACGACGGGTACCGGAGCGGTTAACGTTAATCGCAGGATACAGACGCTTTTCAGCCATACGGCGATCCAGATGGATTTCCATATTGCCGGTACCTTTGAATTCTTCAAAAATCACGTCATCCATACGGCTGCCGGTTTCAACCAGCGCTGTAGCAATAATAGTCAGTGAGCCGCCTTCTTCGATGTTACGGGCTGCACCAAAGAAACGCTTGGGACGTTGTAGCGCATTGGCATCCACACCACCGGTCAGAACTTTGCCGGAGGACGGGATCACTGTGTTGTAAGCACGTGCCAGACGGGTAATCGAATCCAGCAAAATCACGACGTCTTTTTTGTGTTCAACCAGGCGCTTGGCCTTTTCGATGACCATTTCGGCCACTTGCACGTGGCGGGTAGCTGGTTCATCAAAGGTTGATGCCACCACTTCACCGCGTACTGAGCGTGTCATTTCGGTAACTTCTTCCGGACGCTCATCAATCAGCAATACGATCATGATGACGTCAGGGTGATTATTGGTAATGGCGTGAGCAATGTGCTGCAGCATCACGGTTTTACCTGATTTCGGGCTGGCAACCAGTAAACCGCGCTGTCCCTTACCGATAGGCGCGATCATGTCGATGATACGGCCGGTAATGTTTTCTTCAGCGCGGATGTCGCGTTCGAGGAGCAGGGGTTGGGTAGGGTGCAGCGGGGTGAGGTTTTCAAACAGAATTTTGTTCTTGGCGTTTTCTGGTGGTTCGCTGTTTACTTTGTCGACCTTGACCAGGGCAAAGTAGCGTTCACCATCTTTAGGAATGCGAATTTCGCCTTCGATAGAGTCGCCTGTATGCAGGTTAAAACGTCGAATCTGCGATGGCGAGATGTAGATATCATCCGGGCTGGCAAGATAAGACGTATCCGGTGAGCGCAGAAAGCCAAAGCCGTCGGGTAGCACTTCCAGCGTGCCTTCGCCAAAGATGCTGACGCCTTTTTTGGCCTGGTTTTTAAGCAGCGCAAAAATCAGCTCTTGCTTGCGTAAGCGGTTGGCACCTTCAATTGAACTGGTGGTTGCCATTTCAACTAGCTGGGTGACGTGAAGTTGTTTCAGGTCGGATAAATGCATGTAGGAAAACTCTAAGCCTAATTTTAGGCAGGATGAAAACAAATAGGGGAAGGTGCGCCTGATGTCCGAATTTAGATTTGTGCTGCTATTCGGATAGGCTCAGGCGCAGAATAATGGAATTAAATGTTGCTGTCAACAAATGCAGTAAGTTGTGATTTTGACAGAGCGCCAACTTTAGTTGCTTCAACGTTGCCGTTTTTGAAAATCATCAGAGTGGGGATGCCGCGGATGCCGAACTTGGGAGGAGTTGCCTGGTTTTCATCGATGTTGAGTTTGGCGATTTTCAGACGGCCGGCATATTCTTTTGCAACTTCATCCAGTATCGGAGCAATCATTTTGCAAGGACCACACCAGTCAGCCCAGTAATCAACCAGCACAGGCAGTGTTGATTGCAGAACCTCTTGTTCGAATGTGTCGTCGGTAACGTAATGAATATGCTCGCTCATGGAATCCTCGCTGAATTTAGTAGGTAAAAATATAAGGTCGACACGCGAATGCGTTTGGAAGTATGCGTGTATGCTAACTAAAAAATGGCTAAATGTGAAGCGATGAACAAAATTTCATTAAAATGTTCGAATATCGATTTTTAGGATCTGGTGCAATGAAACCGTCTGATTTGATTCAACGTACCCAAGCAGCGGTATGGCACCCCTGTACGCAAATGAAACAGCAAATTGCAACCCCGCCTCTGGCAATTACGCGGGGCCATGGAGTGTGGCTGCATGATGCCGATGGGCGGGCATATATTGATGCGATTTCGTCGTGGTGGGTGAATTTGTTCGGCCATGCCAATCCACGGATAAATGCGGCCATCTGCGACCAGTTGAATCAGATAGAGCATGTGATGCTGGCAGGGTGTACCCATGCCCCGGTAGTGGCATTGTCGGAGCGTCTGGGGCAGTTGACTGGCCTTGGGCATGCTTTCTATGGTTCGGATGGAGCATCGGCTACCGAGATTGCGTTGAAGATGAGTTTTCACTACTGGCGCAATCGTGGTCAGGCCGGTAAAACTGAGTTTATCAGTTTGCAGAACAGCTATCACGGTGAAACATTGGGAGCGCTGTCTGTAACCGACGTGGCGATCTTTAAAGACACGTATGCACCCTTGTTACGACACAGCACACAAGTGATGAGCCCGGACTGGCGGCTGGCGGAAGCGGGTGAATCCGCTGAGCAGTATGCTGAGCGCGCAGCGCAGGATCTGGCCAGTCATCTGGCGCAGCATCATCAGCAGGTGGCGGCGCTTATTGTCGAACCGCTGGTGCAGGGTGCGGCTGGAATGGCGATGTATCATGCAGTGTATTTAACCCGGGTGCGGCAATTGTGCGATCAGTACAATGTGCATTTGATCGCTGATGAAATTGCCGTGGGTTTCGGCCGTACCGGCACCATGTTTGCCTGTGAGCAGGCTGCCATCAAGCCTGATCTGATGTGCCTGTCGAAGGGGATTACCGGTGGCTATCTGCCATTGTCAGCGGTACTGGCTACGGATGAAATTTACAGTGCGTTTTATGATGACGCCACTGCGCGCGGCTTCCTGCATTCGCATTCCTATACGGGTAATCCATTGGCGTGCCGCGCAGCATTGGCTACGCTGGATATCTTTGCACAGGATCAGGTGCTGGCTAATAATCGCAGCAAAGGTGATTATCTGGATAAAGTGGCGGTGCCATTGCGTGAGCATGCCCGCGTGACCAATTTCCGGCGTACCGGCATGATCTGGGCGTTTGATGTGGCGGGTGCTGATGCCAGCTTTGCCCGTGAGTTCTATCTGGCGGCACTGGATCAGGGTTTGTTGCTGCGCCCAATCGGTAATACAGTGTATTTCATGCCTCCTTATGTGATTAGCGAGGCTGAAATTGACCAGCTCGTTCGAGGCAGCCTGGCTGCGCTGGTGCAAGTAACCGGTGTGTCTTAATTGTCGCAGCTGGGCGCGTTTTCATTGTTGCCGCCGCATAATGCCGGTGAGGCTGTGCCAGCAATGATGCCGAGTCTAGCTTTGATCGAGGTTTCCGGCTGATTGAAGCGGCGGGCATAAAACACGGCATTGGCGATGACTTTCTTGACGTAGTCACGAGTCTCGCTAAAAGGTATTGCTTCTGCATAAATCGCCCCTTCTATGGCTTTTTCAGTGCGCCAGCGACGTGCGCGTCCAGGGCCGGCATTGTATGCGGCAGTGGCGAGCACGTCCGAATTGTCCAGGCTCTGCTGGATGCTCTTGAGGTAATACATGCCAAATTGCATATTGGTATCAAGCTGATGCAGGTGTTCAGTCTGGAAGTGATGGATACCCAGCTTGTTGGCAATCCAGCGCCCGGTAGCCGGCATGATCTGCATGATACCGGAAGCCCCAACACCGGATTTGGCCTGGCTGACAAAGCGGCTTTCCTGCCGCATTAATCCATAGACCCAGGCTTCATCCAGCCCATACTCTTTGGCGTATTGGCGGGCAGTGTCGCGATAAGGCGCGAGAAAACGCAAATCAAAATTATGCAATTGCTGAGTGCGCGTGGCGGTATTGATGGCACGATCCAGCCAGTTTTGTTGCCGGGCCAGTTCTGCCGCGGCCAACAGGCGGCGATCATCGAAATTGCGGATTGCCCAGTTCCATTCGTTGTTGGCTTCGGTGCGGTAATCAAGCTGATTGAGCAGTAGCGCCCGCTGGATGGCGGGGATGCGGCTGATGGTAGCGACTTCATCGCTGGCTACGTTGAAGTTGATCGTCGGGCTGCCTGCCGCCGCACCGAGTTCTTCCTCTGCCAGCAAGCCGTAAAAATCATATTCGCGCGAGAGTGGGGCCAGCAGTGTATTAGCCTGATAGGTTTTGCCCTGGGCTTTATAGGCCCGTGCCAGCCAGTAGCGCCAGGCGCTTTCATTACGCAGGGTGGCGGGCATGTTCAGAATGCCGCTTTGTACTTGTGTCCAGTTGCCAGCCAGTAGCGCAGCGCGGACACGCCATGCCTGCTGTTCTTCATTGAGTTCGGTGTTGCCAGCCAGGTCAAACCAGGTCACGGCTGCCGGCAAGTGTTGGCGTGCGGCATAGAGTGCAATTTGTCCCCAGCCGTAGTGCTGGTCGGCGGCGGGAAAGTCTGCTTTAATTTTTTCCCAGCGTTGGGCTGCCGTTGTAGCGTTGCTGCGTGCCAGCCGGCTGATCGCGTAGAGTGCCAACTCACGTTGTCCGCGTTGCTGTAAGTTGAGCCGGTTGCTGTTCAGCAATGCTTCCGGTGCATTCGCGACTTTGGACAGCAGTTTTTGATCTAGCTGTGAGGGCTCAGTGAGATAGGCGCTAATAGCCTGCGCGGTATTGGTGTTGTTGTTTTCCAGTGACAGACGGATACGTTGCCAGATGTCATTCTGGCTGATGTACTGTCTGGCAATCAGGTTGCTGAACAGGTTGTCGCAACTGGATGGCATATCCTTGCCGGTAAACCATAATGCCACACCATCCTTGAGCGCGAGTGGCTGGCCCTGCGCAATGCGACCCTGCAGCGCATAACACTGCAGAGTGACGTCTGGATTGACCACTAAAGGATATTCGTTGAGATAGGTTGTCCAGTCTTGCTGTTGTCCGAGCAGGCGTAACCAGTCACTGCGTAGTTTGTTGGATAGCGGAGAGTCGCTGTTGCGGTCAATGAAATAGCGAATGTCATCTGCGCTGGCAGTTTTGAGTTGCGAGCTTATTTGCCAGTATTGAACGTATGGCAGTAATACGGAATCATGTAAACGCTGTGCATACTCGGGCAGGCGCTGGATTTGTCCAGTGCGGAATGCGTCACGCGCGGCGACAAAGTCGCTGCTGTCGTCGGCGTGGGTGATAAAGCTGGCTGCCAGCAGGAGGCAGGCGACAAGATAACGCATCTAGTTCAGGAATAGCTTGTAAGCTACGTTAGCAGTTTCGTCCCAGTACGGGTAGCCAAGGCGGTGCAGGGAGGCGTGGAAATCGGCCTGTTCCTGTGGTGGTACCTGTATACCCACCAGTACGCGCCCGTAGTCAGCGCCGTGATTACGGTAGTGGAACAGGCTGATGTTCCAGTTCTGACTCAGGGCGTTCAGGAAGCGCATTAATGCACCTGGACGTTCCGGGAATTCAAAACGGTAAACCAGTTCGTGTTCCACCTGGGGGGCGTGTCCGCCAACCAGATGGCGTACGTGCAATTTGGCCATCTCGTTATCGGTCAGGTCTATCGTAGTTAGCTGATTAGCTTGCAGCATGTTAACCAGATCGGTTGCACCCTGGCGATTGGCTACCTGTACGCCGACAAATACATGCGCATCCTGGTTGTCGGCAAACCGGTAGTTAAATTCGGTAATGTTGCGCGTACCCAGCAAGGTGCAGAATGCCTTGAAGCTGCCGGGTGTTTCCGGGATCGTCACGGCAAGGATGGCTTCGCGGCGTTCGCCCAGTTCGGCACGTTCGGCAATGTAGCGCAGCCGGTCAAAGTTCATGTTGGCACCGCTGGCGATGGCGACCACGGTGCTGTTGGATACCTGCTCGCGCGCGCACCAGATTTTGGCGCCGGCGACTGACAGCGCGCCGGACGGCTCGAGGATGGAACGGGTGTCTTCAAATACATCCTTGATTGCCGCACAGATGGCGTCATTATCGACGCGGATGATTTCATCGACATACAGGCTGGCCAGGCGGAAGGTTTCTTCACCGACCTGCTTGACGGCAACACCGTCGGCAAAAATACCGACTTGTGAGAGTAATACGCGTTGCTGTGCGGTGAGTGAGCGCGCCATGGCATCGGCATCTTCGGGTTCGACACCTATGACTTTGATGCCGGGTTTGAGGCGCTTGATATACACCGCCATGCCGGCGATCAGGCCACCGCCGCCCACGGGGATAAATACGGCGTCTATCGGCGCACTGTGCTGGCGCAGGATTTCCATCGCAATGGTGCCCTGGCCGGCAATGACCGCCGGATCATCGTAGGGGTGGACGTAGGTCGCGCCCGATGTCTCCGCCAGATTCCTGGCGTAGGCGTAGGCGTCATCGTAGGTGTCGCCCACCAGTATGGCCTCGGCGCCACGCGCCTTGACTGCATTGACCTTGATTTGCGGAGTAGGTGTGGGCATTACGATGGTCGCACGGCAGCCCAGTTTCTGGGCAGCCAATGCTACACCCTGGGCATGGTTGCCAGCGGACGCGGTAATCACACCTGCGGCCAATGCATCTGCGGATAGTCCTGCCATCTTGTTATAGGCGCCGCGTAACTTGAAGGAGAATACCGGTTGCAAGTCTTCCCGTTTCAGGTAGATGTTGTTGCCGATACGTGCAGATAAATTGGGTGCGAGTTCCAGCGGCGATTCTATGGCTACGTCATAAACGCGCGCGGTAAGGATGGCTGCCAGATAGTCGTGGGTGAGATCGTTATGTGCCATGATGCGGTATGTGTCAAACAGAACCCTAAGATTAACAGACCTTGCACGATTTGTGAAAATTCTAATTTATGGTTATCCTCTTTGTTTTTGTAATGAGCTAGTGATTGAGGATGACAATGACACAAGATGAATTGAAACAGGCCGTGGCGCGTGCCGCGATTGATTATGTGCCGCAAGGCATTATCGGTGTGGGCACCGGTTCGACTGCCAACTTCTTTATTGATGAGCTGGCCAAGATCAAGGGCCGCTTTGATGGCGCTGTCGCTAGTTCTGAAGCCACCGCGCAACGCCTGAAAGGCCATGGCATCAGCGTATACGAGCTGAACGAGGTCGGTGAGCTGGAGATATATGTGGATGGGGCGGATGAAATCACCAAGCATATGCATATGATTAAAGGAGGTGGCGGTGCGTTGACACGGGAAAAGATCGTTGCAGCTTGCAGCAAGAAATTCATTTGCCTGGCGGATGCTTCCAAGCTGGTGGATGTGCTGGGGCGTTTTCCGTTGCCCGTGGAAGTTATTCCGATGGCGCGTAGTTATGTTGCGCGTGAAATAGTTAAGCTGGGTGGCCAGCCGCAGTTGCGAGAAGGCTTTATTACCGATAATGGTAATGTCATTCTGGACGTGCATGGGCTGAGTATTATGAATCCGGTAGAGCTGGAAACAACGTTGAATCAGATTGTGGGTGTGGTGACGAACGGTTTGTTCGCACAGCGTGCTGCTGATGTGTTACTGCTGGGTACGGCTGAAGGTGTCAAAACCATGCAGGCCGGTAACTAATTTAACTGAATGAGGTATCGGTGTCCTGGTCCGGTGAGCTGGTGACCGGTACGCTGTATGCCTCAGTCGCCCATTGTCCCAGATCAATCAGGCGGCAACGCTCCGAGCAAAAAGGACGATACTTACTTGCCGGTGTCCATTCTACCGGGTCCTTGCAGGTCGGGCATTTGACGATGGCGGGTGGCTTCATAGATTGCAGAATGTCAGGCTGAATTCAATATTTTCCGTACACTGGCTGGGGTGTTCCTGGGACACAGTCAAAAAACGGATGCTGAGTGCATATTTATTAGCACTGGCTTCTGGTACGCAAGGCAGTGTCTGGTTGACGCTGATCTTGAGCAATTGCGCATTACGCCCCCCCAGCATTTGTTGATAAGCACCTTTGACCGCGATTACTGGTTGCGGTTGTCCGCTTTCCCGCAGCAACTTCAATACTACGCTCAGGCCCTGGTGAATCGGCAGCATGGGAGTAATCCATGCGGTTAAGTCGCTGCGACGTTTCGCTGTGGTGCTATATAGCCAGTAGTGATAAGCAGGCAAGTCGAATTCGCAGGTGCCCCCCGGGATGCTGGCGCGCTGTTTGACATTCATCAGCCATTCAATGTCTTTGAGGTGTTGACCGAGTTTGCCGGTCAGGCTATGGATTGATTTCAGACACTGGCTAATTTCGCCTAGTATTTCTGTCAGCTTGTCCTGATCGATTGCAGGATTGCGGCGTAGTGCTTCCAATCCTTGGCGTTGGCGTTCCAGCTCTTGCAGAATGTCTGATTTCAGGTCGGCGCGTGCGGCAACTTCGATAATTTCAAATATGGCGAGCAGTGCTGCGTGATGCGGCAGGCGGTCTTCAAGCGTAACAAAATAGAGAGCCTTCTGAAACAGGCTCTCTAGTCGAAGTAAGGTGCGGACACGCTCACTGAGTGGGTATTCGTAGTGAATCACGAGTTAGGTTGTTTCATCACAAGCTTAAAAAGCAAACCAGATTCTGACATGATAATGTTTGTGTTGGCAAATACTAATGCGTTGCAGGCAAAATTTGTGCCTGAGTCAAGTAAGTCTTGTGAAGTTCCATAACCCGCTGCTGTACAAAATCAAGTGAGCTGGTGTTCAGGATGACATCGTCAGCGTGTTGAAGTCGTTGCTGACGAGTTGCCTGATTTTGCATGATACGTTGCACGGCTTGTTCAGTTAAGCCGCTTCGGGCCATCGCCCGGTTGATTTGCTGCTGTTCGTCACAATCTACCACAAGTACGCGTTGCACTATGTCCAAGTACCGTTTTGATTCTATTAATAGTGGTACGACGAGCAGGATATAAGCGGCATCATCGGCTGATGCAATTGCTGCGATGACGGCCTGGTATATAAGGGGATGCAGGATGGCTTCCAGCTTGGCTTTGGCGTTAGCATCGGTAAACACGAGTTCCCGCATGCGCTCGCGATCAAGGGCGCCGTGTTGATTAATGTAACGCTCACCGAATGCGCTGGCGATTTCGAGTATGGCCGAGCCATGAGCTTGCGTGAGGGCGTGGGCAATGGTGTCTGTATCAATGACATCTACCCCAAGGTCAGCAAATTGCTGACCTACTGTGCTTTTGCCGCAACCTATGCCCCCAGTCAAGCCGACAATGAAGGTCATGCCAGCGTTGCCAGATAGTTCTGTAGAATTGCGGGCCCCCAAAATAATGCAATGAGTCCGCCCCCGGCCAGATATGGGCCGAAAGGGATGGGGACTGATCTGCCCTGTTTGGCGAGAACGATCAAAATAATGCCTACGATGGCGCCGACAGCCGACGATAATAAAATCACCAGTGGCAGCATGCTCCAGCCCAGCCATGCGCCAATGGCGGCGAGTAGCTTGAAATCGCCGTAGCCCATACCTTCCTTGCCGGTGATAAGTTTGAATGCCCAGTAAACAGCCCAGAGGCTCAAATAGCCAGCCATTGCACCGATGACGGCCGTTTGCAATGGCACAAACGTGGATTGCAGGTTAAATAAGAGTCCGGCCCATAATAATGGCAGCGTGATGCTGTCAGGCAATAGCTGGGTGTCAAAATCAATAAAAGTGAGGGCAATTAATGCCCAAATGAAAATAATCGCAGCTATCGCGCTGAGCCCGAAACCAAAATAGCTTGCGGCTGCAGCGGTAAGAATGCCTGTTGCGGCTTCCACTATAGGATAGCGCGGGCTGATGCGTACTCCGCAACCCGCGCATTTGCCGCGCAACCACAAGTAACTGAGTATGGGGATGTTCTCGGTTGCACCGATTTTATGCCCGCATGACGGGCATGCAGAACGGGGTATGGATAAACTGAATGCTGTCTGATGTGGCGACGGCAGTCCATTTAAGGCGGCGCATTGTTCCTGCCAATCGCGTTCCATGATTTTCGGTAGGCGATAAATGACAACATTGAGAAAACTGCCGACCAGCAAACCCACTATCCCGCAAGTGACAGTGAATAATATTGGGTCGGCTTGCAGTAAAGCGAGCATATGCAGAGTACCTTGATTTATTAACCGACCACGCTGCCCATTTTGAAGATAGGTAAGTACATGGCGATAACCATGCTGCCGATCAGGCCGCCGAGTACTACCATGATGATAGGCTCCATCAGGCTGGAGATAGATGCTACCGCATCATCGACTTCAGCTTCATAGAAATCGGCAACTTTGCCCAGCATGGAATCCAGTGCGCCGGATTCTTCGCCGATGGCGACCATTTGCTGCACCATGTTGGGGAAAATCCCACTATTTTGCATGGCGATGGTGAGGCTGATGCCAGTGCTGACTTCAGAGCGAATCTTCATGGTGGCATGATAGTAAACTATATTGCCTGCCGCTCCTGCCACGGAAGTAAGCGCTTCAACCAGTGGCACACCTGCGGCGAACATGGTGGACAGGGTGCGGGTCCAGCGCGCAATGGCCGCCTTTTCCAGAATTACACCAAATATAGGCAGTTTGAGCATGGCGCGATCCATGACCTCCTGCATTTTGCGTGAGCGTTTCCAGGTATAGAAGAAGAACCAGAAACCGCCGCCGATGGCGCCGAAAATAGCCCACCAGTAACTGACAAAAAAGTCGGAAATGCTCATCATGATCAGGGTCGGTGCGGGCAAATCAGCGCCAAAGCTGCTGAATAGTTCTTTAAAGGCGGGCACAACAAACAGCATGATTACCGCAGTAATGACAAACGCTACCACGAGGATGGATAGCGGATAGAACAGTGCGGATTTGATTTTCCCCTTAATGGCGAGAATTTTTTCCTGATAGGTTGCGAGACGATCCAGTACTCCGTCAAGAATACCCGCCTGCTCGCCAGCATCAACCAGGTTTACATATAAGGTGTCAAAATACAGTGGGTACTTTGCAAACGATTTGGCGAGACTGTTACCGCCTTCTATATTGGTTTTGATGTCAATAAGCAGTTTCTGTACAGCAGGATTGGCATGACCTTTGGCGACAATGTCGAATGCCTGCAATAAAGGCACGCCTGACTTCATCATGGTAGCCAGTTGCCGGGTAAACAGCGCGACATCTTTGGCTGTGATTTTTTTACCGCCCGCAAAAGACCCTTTCTTCTTGATTTTCTTGACATTGATGCCTTGGCGACGCAAGGTAGAACTGACTACGGCTTCGCCCCCGGCGATCATTTCACCTTGAACCTTTTTGCCGCTTTTGTCTGTGCCTTCCCAGCTGAATGCGACATCTTTTTGCGCTTTAACATTTTTTGCGACAGCCATGCTAAGTCTCCGAATTCTATTTCATTATTGAAGTTGTGGCGTGAAGGTGCTGGGCTATTCGTTGGTTACGGATTCGATTTCTTCCAGCGAAGTGAGTCCTGACCGTACTTTGTCTAAACCGGATCGCCGCAGATCTCGAACCCCATCTTTGCGAGCCTGGTCTGCGATATCGATGGCGTTACCGTTATTCATGATGATGCGCGTCATTGAGTCTGTAATCGGCATTACCTGGTAAATACCAAGACGGCCTTTGTAGCCACTGCCTTTGCATATATCACAGCCTACAGCGCGATATGGCCGCCAGCTGCCATCCAGTTCCTCTTGCTTGAAGCCTGCGCGCAGTAGCGCGGCTTCGGGGATGTCTGCGGGTTGCTTGCATTTGCATAATCTGCGCGCCAGTCGTTGGGCGGTAATCAGAATGACACTGGATGCGATGTTGAAGGGCGCTATACCCATGTTCATGAGCCGGGTCAGCGTCGATGGGGCATCATTGGTGTGCAGGGTTGATAGCACCATGTGGCCGGTTTGAGCTGCTTTAATAGCGATTTCTGCAGTTTCCAGATCGCGAATTTCACCCACCATGATTACGTCGGGATCCTGCCGCAAAAATGATTTCAGTGCTGCGGAAAAGGTGAGGCCGGCTTTGTCGTTGACGTTGACCTGATTTACACCAGGCAGGTTGATTTCGGCAGGATCCTCCGCAGTCGCAATGTTGACACCAGGCTGATTCAGAATGTTTAAACAGGTGTACAAAGACACGGTTTTGCCGCTACCGGTAGGTCCGGTCACCAGTACCATGCCGTATGGACGCTGCACTGCGTTCAGTAATAATTCTTTCTGTTGTGGATCGTAGCCTAGCGCATCAATACCCAGCGTAGCGCTGGTTGGATCGAGAATACGCATGACGATTTTTTCGCCGTACAGCGTTGGTAGTGTGCTTACGCGGAAATCGATGGCCCGGTTTTTAGACAGAACCAGCTTCATGCGACCATCTTGTGGTACGCGTTTTTCTGAAATATCGAGCTTGGAAATGACTTTGATACGGGAGGATAATTTGTCTTTGATGGCTAAAGGTGGCTGTGCCACTTCGCGTAATATGCCATCCAGTCGATATCGGATGCGGTAGAATTTCTCATAAGGCTCGAAGTGAATATCAGAAACACCATCGTTAATTGCATCCAGCAATATTTTCTGCAAGTAGCGTACTACCGGAGCGTCATCAATATCTTGGGTATCGGCTTCATTTGCCTTGGCCAGCGCCTCGTCGTCAGTAAAATCCAGATCAAGGTCTTCGGTGTCTATGCTGGCAAGCGTGTTGTTTTCACTTTCGCCAAGCTCGGTAATCAGCTTACCTAACTTGTCATCTTCGACGACGATGATGTCAACAGCCTGATTGGTCTGAAATTTGATTTCATCAATGGCTTGAAGGTTGGTCGGGTCGGATACAGCCACTGAAAGACGATTGCCGCGCTGATAGAGTGCAATGACCCGTCGGCTATGGATAAGTTTGGGGTCGAGTATTTTTTTGGGAATGACTTCGGGATCGATGGCGCTCAGATCGAAATAGGGAAAGCCAAACTGGGTAGCAGCAAATTCAGCTAATTTGATAGCCTTGATTTTTTTACTGTTGAGAACCTGTGTCACAAAATGCTCATTGCTGGATTTGGCTTGCTTCATCAAGGCTTCGGCTTCTTCTTCTGTAAGCCATTGCTGGCTTACAAGTGCACGAGCGAGTCCTGTTAATGTAATTGCGGATGAAGTGGCTGACATATTTAGAATGATAGTTAAGTGATTAAACCGAGTGATCCCATTATCAATAATAATGATGCGCTGAGATGGGGTGTTTGTAAACCCGTTACAGCGCTTTTTGTTGCGGGAAAATGCGCGCGGTTTTGACCGCCCGTTCCTGTACCTGGATGATTTCGATAGGGTAATTTTCTATTTTTAGTGTTGTGCCTGGTTCCGGAATATCCTGGAGGTGTTCCAATATAAGTCCGTTAATTGTCTTTGGGCCTGTTTCCGGTAGCTGGAATTTTAATTTCCGGTTGATTTGGCGTATAGGGCTGATGCCTTCAACCAGCCAGCTGCCATCGGCTTGCGCTATGTATCCCGTAAGCTGGGGGTGTGCTGAATTACCCAGTTCGCCGACTATTTCTTCGAGTATGTCTTCAAGCGATACTAAGCCCAATAATTCGCCATATTCATCGACAATCAGGCCGATGCTGCGCTGGTTTTCCTGAAACTGCCGCAGCTGGCTAAAAAGCAGTGTGCCTGATGGTATGAAATAGGGTTCCTGGGCTACTGCGAGTATCGAGTCGCTGTTGATGTCATTGTTGCGTAAATCCCGTGCGATATCGCGTAGATGTATGATGCCGAGGACTTCATTGAGTTGTTCACGATAGACAGGAAGGCGGGTGTGGTGACTGCTGGTAAGTTGGCGTGTAATGGTATCTGGTGATTCATCGATTGCGATGGCTTCGATTTGGTGTCGCGGTGTCATCACATCGTCTACTGTGATTTTTTCCAGATCCAGCAGGTTCAGTAATATGCTTTTATGTGTAGAGGGCAGAAGTTTTCCGGATTCCATTACCAGAGAGCGTAATTCCTCTATACCCAGTATATTTTCGGTGCTGTCGACGTTTGGGCGCAAACGCATTAATCGCAGTAAGGCCTGGACAAACAAATTGACAAACCACACTATCGGGAAAGCAAGTGTAAGCAATGGGCGCAGAATTAAGCTGGCGGGCAGAGCGATTTTTTCGGGGTAGGCTGCGCCTATGACTTTCGGCGTGACTTCGCTGAATACCAGAATAGCGAATGTGACGATTAATGTGGCAATGCCGAGCACCCATTCACTGTTGCCAAACAGGCGTATGGAAATGTACGTAACTAATGTCGCTGAGGCGGCATTAATGAGGTTGTTGCCCAGCAGGATGACGCCAAGCAGTTTGTCCGTATTGGCAAGCAACTCGGTAGTGCGAGTGGCGCCGCGATGGCCTTGCCGGGCAAGATGACGGAGTCGATAACGATTAATCGCCATCATGCTGGTTTCGGAAGCAGAGAAAAAAGCTGAAAGCAGCAGCAGAGCAAGCAATGCCAGTAAAAGCACGCCAATTGAAATGTCGTTCAAGCTATGGGTGAGTCAGTAACGAAGATGCGCTCTAGTTTAGAGTTTGTGTAAGGCTTGTCAAGTGCAGAGCGACGGCAGGGAGTGCCGTCGCAGCCGGGGGTTACTTGCCCATGTGTGGTGATGAAGAATAGCGCTCCATCATGGTGCGATCTTTCCATACCTTCTCATCAAGTACAGCAGACGGTATGCCGAATTGATCTTCCTTGGCAACAGCTTTTTCCATAACGATTTTAGTGACGTCATCGTAAGCAATTTTGTATAAAAAACCACTTTTATCCGTCATGCGTGCAATCATGGCGTTTTCAAACATTTTGTAGACGTAAATGTTTGCCGGACGCAGCTTACCTTCAGGCGAGCGCCAAGTAATCGTGTAACGTGTGTTTTCTTTGAAGTTGCTCTTATCCACTGCCATACTCCTATTGTTGCTGAGCATCTTGCTCGGTTTTTGAATTCGGATTGGTATCCATTGTATTGAATGGAAATACAAACTGCCAAAACTTTATCATGGAAAGAGTGGGGCGTAAACAGTTGAGGTGCGCGGTGCCTTGCTCACAATATTATTTATACCCCTATTAAAGATTATAGTTTGCGTTAAGTGGGGCGATTGAGCGAAAATGGAAAGCTCAGGTTATTGTCCACTTTCTCACAGAAGTCGCTATCCCAATGAATGCAATCGTAAAAATCGAAAATCACGACAAGCAGGAAATTAAATTCACTACTTGTTACATGTGCGCTTGTCGCTGCGGCATTAAAGTAACCTTGGAAGAAGATAAGGTCAGGTTTATTCAAGGTAACCGTAACCACCCGACAAACCAGGGTGTGCTGTGCGCCAAAGGTTCGGCCGGTATTATGAAGCAGTACTCTGCCGCCAAGCTGCGTAAACCGTTGATGCGCAAGCCTGGTTCCGAACGCGGAGAGGGTGAGTTTGTCGAGATTGAGTGGGATCAGGCGCTTGATATGCTGTCGGATCGTTTGTCCGAGATTCGTGCGACCAATCCATCCAAGCTGGCATTCTTTACAGGTCGCGACCAGATGCAGGCGTTGACAGGTTTGTGGGCGCAACAGTTTGGCACGGTGAACTGGGCAGCTCATGGCGGCTTCTGTTCGGTTAATATGGCGGCGGCGGGATTGTATTCCATCGGATTTTCTTTCTGGGAATTTGGTGCGCCAGATTGGGATTACGCGAAATACTTCATTATGTGGGGTGTAGCAGAAGACCATTCATCCAATCCAATTAAAATTGGTCTGGAAAAGCTCAAGCGTCATGGCGGTAAATTCGTATCGGTGAATCCGGTACGTACCGGATATTCGGCTATTGCCGATGAATGGATACCGATTAAACCGGGTATGGACGGCCTGCTGGCGTTGTCCGTTGTCCACGTCCTGCTTTCACGTGAACTGTTCGACTGGGATTTCCTGATTCGTTACACGAATACAGCGTGGCTGGTTGTTGATACCCCGGGTCAAAAAGGCCATGGCCTGTTCCTGCGGGATGAACAGGGTAATCCGCTGGTATGGGATATCGAGAAAGAGACCTTCGTAAACGGTCTGGCGAAAGATGTTGCGCCGGCATTGTTTGGTGACTTTGTTGCGCCGGATGGTCGTCCGGTTAGAACCGTGATGAGTTTGACTGCCGAGCGTTATCTGGATGATCGCTATGCGCCGGAAAATGTTGCGCAAGAATGTGGCGTGCCGGCGGAAACGATAGAGCGCATGGCTTTAGAAATGGCGCATGTGGCATTCAAGGAAACGGTTGAGCTGGATATCGAATGGACCGATAGCTGGGGTCGCAAGCACGACAAAGTGATTGGACGTCCAGTGTCCATGTATGCGATGCGTGGTATTGCGGCGCACTCTAATGGTTTCCATGCTTGTCGCGCTGTGCATTTGATCCAGATGTTGCTGGGAGCGCTGGATGGTCCGGGTAATTTCCGTGCTCGCGCACCTTATCCGAAACCAATTCCGCCGCATCAGTTACCGGAAAATAATATAGATGTGATTAATGCGCCGAACACGCCGTTGTCACGTACGCCGTTAGGTTTCCCTACGCGCCCTGAAGATCTGGTGATCGATGCTGATGGTAAACCGTTACGTATCGATAAGGCTTACTCATGGGAAATACCGATTGCATCGCATGGTCTGATGCATATGGTTATTACCAACGCGACCAATCATGACCCGTATCCAATAGATACGTTATTGTTGTTCATGTCTAACATGGCTTGGAATTCGACGATGAATACCAAAAATGTGCAGGATATGTTGCGCGAGAAGGATCCGGCCAAGCCTGATCAGCATAAAATTCCATTCCTGGTAGTGGTGGATGCTTTTCATTCCGAAATGGTTAACTTCGCGGATCTGGTGTTGCCGGATACGACTTATCTGGAGCGGCACGATACGATTTCGCTGTTGGATAGACCGATTTCCGAGCCGGATGCAGCCGCGGATGCAATCCGCTATCCATTGATTAAGCTGGACCGTGATGTGCGCCCATGGCAAGAAGTGATGGTGGAATTGGCATCACGCATGAAATTCCCTGCGTTTACCAACGAAGACGGTACGCGCAAATTCAAGGATTACCCTGATTTTATCGTGAATTACGAACGTGCACCTGGCATTGGATTCCTGGCAGGTTGGCGTGGTAAGAATGGCGAAAAATCGTTGAAGGGTGAGCCAAACCCTAAACAGTGGGAAAAATACATCGAGAACGAATCGTTCTTTGCACACCATTGGCCGGATAGTCAGAAATACAATCGGTTCGCTAACAAAGAGTATCTGGATATTGCTGCAGAGGTGGGTTTTGTTGGGAAATCCGAACCAATTATCATGCAGATTTATTCTGAGCCATTGCAGAAATTCCGTTTGGCTGGACAGGGCTTGTATGACGGGCCGCAGCCGACAAATCCGGTAGATCGCGAGCGTTTGGCTACATACTTTGATCCGTTGCCGATGTGGTACAAGCCGCTTGAGCAATCCAGGGTTGATGAGAAAGAGTATCCGTTCTTTGCGCTGACACAGCGTCCTATGCTGATGTACCACTCATGGGATTCGCAGAATGTGTGGCTGCGTCAGATTTTGGCGCAAAACTTCATGTACATGAACCGCGGACAAGCCGGGCGTATGGGATTGAAGGATGATGACTGGATCTGGGTTGAGTCGCATAACGGCAAAATCCGTTGCCAGTTGCGGACTATGGAAGGTACGCAAGAAAACACGATTTGGACCTGGAATGCGATAGGCAAACAAGGCGGTGCGTGGGGCTTGAAGCCGGATGCATCGGAGGCTAAAAAAGGCTTCCTGCTTAACCATTTGATTTCCGAGTTGTTGCCAGCTAAGCAAGGTGAGCGACGGATTACTAACTCGGACCCAGTAACTGGTCAGGCTGCGTGGTTTGACTTGCGGGTTAAAGTATACAAAGCAGCTGAGGGGGAAGAAGGTAGCTGGCCTGAGTTCCCTGTATTGAAACCATTGCCGTGGGATGATGGTGAGCGTCCGGATGTGTTGCGCTATAGCACACGCACTGACGACTAATGCTGTTATCACATTGACTTTAGGAAGAAATAAATGAGATTAGGTTTAGTGATCGATTTGGATGTGTGTGTGGGTTGCCATGCTTGCGCCATTGCCTGTAAAGAGTGGAATGCATCGGGTACAACTGCACCGTTGACTGATTATCAGCCGTATGGTGCTGAACCATCCGGTGTCTGGTTTAACCGGATACGCAGCTATGAAGTAGGTGATTATCCGAATAATAAAACGATTAATTTTCCAATGTCCTGTATGCATTGTGAAGATGCAGATTGCGTCACTGTCTGTCCTACTGGCGCATCATACAAGCGTGCAGAAGACGGAATTGTTCTGGTTGATCAGACTAAGTGCATGGGTTGTAATTACTGCTCCTGGGCTTGTCCGTACGGTGCGCGAGAATTAGATCGTGAATCCGGCACCATGAAGAAATGTACGCTGTGTATCGATCGTATCTATGACACGGTGATGCCGGTAGAGGAGCGTCAGCCTGCCTGTGTCTTAACCTGCCCTGCGCATGCCCGCATGTTTGGCGATATGGATGATGCCAATTCAGCAGTGAGTGTGGTTATCCGTGAGCGCGGCGGTTATCAATTGATGCCGGAGTTGGGGTATAACCCAACTAACCATTACCTTCCAGTCCGTAAGGCGACGCCTATATCCACTGATAATATGGGTAAGATTGGATTTAAGGACAGGCTTAAGGGTATCGCAAATAAAATCGTCAAGCGCTAGTCTGTCAGCACTTTTGAAGTGAATTTAATTATTAGGGAGTAAAAGAATGCATCCCGCATTTTCGGTCATATTCTTCACGGTAAGTTCAGGGGCGGGCTTTGGTCTGTTCGCGCTATTGGTGCTAGCTGACTTGCTGGGTATGGGTGGTGGTCTGTCAACGGATCAAAAAATGACGGCAGGCGTAGTCGCATTGTTTTTGATTTCAGCTGGCTTGTCATCATCTGTATTCCATTTGGCAAATCCAAAAAATGCTTGGCGCGCCGTGACGCGTTATCGCACGTCCTGGTTGTCTAGGGAAGGGGTGTTTGCAATAGCGTTTTTCCCATTTGCAATAGCCTATTTAGGGTTAACCTGGCTAAGCTGGGATGATTATAATTGGTTAAAAGTGTTAATGGGTATTGTTGCTGCAGTGATT
The DNA here is from genome assembly GCF_003864975.1 of Sulfuriferula thiophila. Lineage (NCBI taxonomy): Bacteria > Pseudomonadati > Pseudomonadota > Betaproteobacteria > Nitrosomonadales > Sulfuricellaceae > Sulfuriferula > Sulfuriferula thiophila. The sequence goes on along the minus strand of NZ_BHGL01000007.1, from coordinate 305,993 downwards.
GCATGGATAACTATATTCAGTACGGGAATGATTTACGCCTGTCTGAAGACTATACGTCAGTGGAATTCGCCGTTAGTCCCTGCGAATTATCTGGCGTTGGGTCATTTTCTAGGGGCGTTGCTGCTCTTGGCTGTTGCAAGCAGTGGTGGTGTTGCGCTTGATGGGTATGTAACGCTAGCAATAGTGTGGCTGGTAGCGGCGGCAGCTTTAAAGGCGATATATTATTTCTGGATAGCGAATCCTGGCGCAACTTCAACAATCAAAACTGCAACCGGATTTACGAGAGGGACAGTGCGCTTGCTAGATACCGGTCATACGCATGGCACGTTCCTGACGCAAGAATTCGGATTCTCAATTGCGCGTAAATTCTCACTGATATTGAAGATGTTTGTTTTTATCGCTGCCTTTGTCATTCCAGCGGTTCTACTGTTGACTGCACAGGCATCGCAGGACGGTCTTTATTTGGTAACGGTCGTGGCAATACTGGGTGTGGTGGCAGAGCGATGGTTGTTTTTCGCCGAGGCTCGCCACGTAGTAAATTTGTATCATGGCGCTCAGCACACATAAATATTAAAGAAAACTATTTGCATCGTTTGATCATTTTGGTATATTAGTAAACTTTAATAAATTTGAGGCACTTATGTACGGTTTTAAAGAAGTTGATGTGCAGGGTTTGGAAGATATAAAAGCAAACTCAGGTTGCATGTTAATTGATGTGCGTACTGATGCTGAAGTTTCTCGAGGCGGTATTGAGGGTGCGGTGCATATCCCCTTGCACCTGTTGCCGTTGAAGGCGCAAGACTTGCCTCAAGACCAGCCGGTTGTATTTTACTGTCAATCTGGAGGTCGCTCAGCGCAGGCTTGTGCATTTGTTGCATCAAAAGGAATAAGTGAAGTTTATAATTTGCAAGGCGGCATTATGGGATGGATTCGTTCCGGAAAGCCGCTTTCCTCTATTTGATTCATTGGTAGTCGAGTATTAAGTAAGATTTATATTTTTTAAACTGAAGGAGATGGGAATGAATTTCGATAAAGAATTAGATGCTAAAGGTTTAAACTGCCCGTTGCCAATTTTGCGCTGCAAAAAAAGCCTGGCTGATATGACGACTGGTCAAGTGCTGAAGATCGTTGCAACTGACCCAGGTGCAATCAAGGATTTCGAAGCATTTGCTAAGCAAACCGGTAATGAATTGTTGTCCTCCGCTCAAGCGGGTGGTGAATTTACTTTCTTCATGAAGAAGAAATAATAAATTTATTTGATCGTTAGATGAAGTTTGATATTTAACGATCAGCATAAAAAGAGGGGTAAGGCATGGATCAAAAGAAACTTGCAATCATCGCAACTAAGGGAACGCTAGACTGGGCGTATCCTCCATTTATTCTTGCGTCTACAGCAGCTGCTTTAGACTATTCGGTGGAGATATTTTTTACGTTCTACGGTTTGCAGTTGGTTCGCAAAGATTTGTCCGTGTTAAAGGTTAGCCCGCTGGGCAACCCAGGGATGCCAATGAAAATGCCGTTTGGCCCAAAATGGTTTCGTGGAATTAACTGGAATGTCCCAAATGCAATTCAGGCTATAGTGCCGGGTTATGAATCATTGGCAACGGTGCTGATGAAGCAAACCATTGCTAACAACGGTGTGGCTACAATTGCAGATTTGCGTATGATGTGTCAAGAAGCGGATGTTAAATTCCTGGCCTGCCAAATGACGGTAGAGTTGTTCGGATTTGAGCATAGTGACTTTATAGATGGCATTGATTATGTAGGTGCAGCTTCGTTCTTCTCGTTTGCAGGTGATTCAGATATTTGCTTATATCTGTAATTAAGTAAGTAGAATTAAAGGTAGTGAGGTCGGGGACAAAATTCCCGACTTGTTGCCAAAGCGGTTTGGTAAATCAACTGAGCTGTCAAATAACTAGCTGCTGTAGCAGCCTAGTATCTAATATTTAGCCATTTCTATTAAGAAGTGGTATTATTTTCGTCTTGTTATTTTGAACGTCTGGACTGCGCTGACGTAGATTCCAGTCTTTAATGTTACGGCATGATTAATCGAGAGGTGCATAATGGCAACTTACGCTGAAATGCGCGAGATTTATGATGATATTCGTAGTGACTTTCGCTACGATCATGAATTAAACGGGTGTTTAAATTGTGGTATTTGTACTGCGACGTGCCCATCGGCACAGTTTTATGACTACAGCCCACGTGAAATTGTTCAGTTGTTATGGACAGAGAACGTAGAGCAAATTTACGACGCAATGCAAGAAAAAATTTGGGCTTGTGCCCAATGTATGACTTGCGCAGCGCGCTGTCCGTTTAAAAACTCACCTGGTGGATTGGTGATGATCATGCGTGAGGTATCAATCAAGCATGGTATGCAATCAGCTAAGGATGTGTTGCGCCCGTTTGGTCGCGTTATGTTGAAGTTGATTACAACTGGTAACCAGTTGTCACCAGATATGATTCAGCCGGATCACTTTCCGGACTGGGGTCCTAATATTCAGAAGGTTGAAGGCGATCTTAAGACATTGCGTAAGGCAATTCCTGTTCGCACCTTGCAAACTACTGATACTGCGTGGGAAGTATCATTAAAAACTTCAGTTGAGATGTACACTATCTGGGAAATGACCGGTGTATTGTCTTCATTAGAAGCCATGGATGAAAACCTGTTTGACGTTATCGAAGATTTTATCGACGAAAAGCGCGAAGAGTATGAAGAGTGGTTGGAAGAGCAAGAAGACGACTGATCGTTTACATCGATTCTGTAATTAATTTATCAGGAGATCCATCATGAGCAATATTGCGAATGGAAGTGAAAATGAAGGGATTGCTGGACACGGTTCGTTCTTTCAGCAAACCAACTTGTCTGGTGCAGAAGCTGCTAAGGCAACTGAATGGGTGCGCAAGCACGTCGACAAACGCACAGTAGATTTGGGTGAGCGGATGGATGACATCCGTGATCACATGTGGGAATTGGAAAAAGATGGGCAGATTATTGTTCATCGTATTACCGATGATCATAAACCTGTGGATGTACAAACTTTATTTGGCTGGAATAAGAAAATTCCTACCACACAGTTGTGGCATCACAAATCTTGCGGTCAGTGCGGTAATATTCCAGGTTATCCAACCTCGATTTTGTGGTTCATGAATAACTTTGGTTATGTTCCAGGCAAGGATTACCTTGATGAAACAGATCAAACATCATGCACCGCATGGAATTACCACGGCTCCGGTATTGGTAACGTTGAATCGCTGGCTGCTGTATTTATGCGCAATTTCCATCAAGCGTATATCTCCGGTAAGCAGCATGGATTTGAAGCGGGTCACTTCTTCCCGTTGGTTCATTGTGGAACGTCTTTCGGTAACTATAAAGAAATTCGTAAATACCTCGTTGAATCTGCAGAGTTGCGTGAGCGTGTAACCAAGATTCTGGGCAAGCTGGGTCGTCTGGTTGATGGTAAATTAGTTATTCCTGAAGAGATTATTCATTACTCCGAATGGGTTCACGTTGTGCGTAATCGCATTGCGTCTGAATTGCAAACTGTAGATGTGTCCAATATACGTGTCACTATGCACGCTGCTTGTCACTACTACAAGATGGTTCATGAAGATGCAATCTACGACCCGGAAATTCTGGGTGGTAATCGCACTGCCGTAGGTAGTTCAATGGCCTTGGCGCTGGGTGCTCAGGTAATTGACTATTCAACATGGTATGACTGCTGTGGATTCGGCTTCCGTCATATTATCTCTGAGCGTGAGTTCACCCGCTCATTCACTATGGATCGCAAAATCCGTGTAGTGCGTGAAGAGGCAAATGCTGATGTGATGCTGGGTATTGATACTGGTTGTATTACCACCATGGATAAAAACCAGTGGATTGGTAAAGCGCACGACAACGATTTTTCTGTGCCTATCATGGCTGATGTGCAGTTTGCTGCATTGGCATGTGGAGCAGATCCATTCAAGATTGTTCAGTTGCAATGGCATGCATCACCATGCGAAGAATTGGTTGAAAAAATGGGTATTTCCTGGACTGAAGCCAAGAAGACATTTGAAGCCTATTTGAAAGAAGTAGAAGCAGGAAACATCGAGTATTTATATAACCCTGAGCTGGCATTAGGAGGCCGTCAATAAAATGTCTGATACCGTTTTAGTAGTGGGCGCAGGCCCGACTGGTTTGTCTGCTGCGGCAGGTGTGGCATCCATCGGCAAAAAAGTAATTTTAGTCGAAAAAGAAGCTGTTCTTGGTGGAGCGCCAATCTTATCTGGCTATGCCAAATTAGTTCCGTCCGGTGAATGGGCTAAAGATGCCATTGGCCGTATGGTTAAGCGGGTGGAAGATAATGCCAACGTGACTATTCACAAATCAACTAAAGTAGTTAAGGTTGAAGGTGAGGCAGGTAATTTCACAGTGACTTTGTCAAACGGACAAACAGCTAATGTTGCAAGCATTATTCTGGGAACTGGTTTTACCCACTTTGACTCTATCAATAAGCCTGAATGGGGTTTTGGTACTCATGAAGACGTTTTAACAACGACTCAAATGGAACAGATGGTTTCGAGTGGCAAGATTGCATGCCCTTCAAATGGTCGCGTGCCTGAGCGTGTTGCTATTCTGTTGTGTGTGGGTTCACGTGATCGTCAAATCGGTCGTGAATGGTGCTCAAAGATTTGCTGTACCGTTTCAACTAATCTCGCGATGGAAATCAAGGAAATCTCGCCTACAACTGAAGTGTTCATTTATTACATGGACATTCGCACTTTCGGATTGTACGAAGATAAATTCTATTGGAAGTCACAAGAAGAGTTCAAGACCAAGTTCGTTAAAGCGCGTATTGCAGAAGTTACAAAATCTGCAGATGGCCGTTTGCTGGTAAAGGGCGAAGATACATTAGTTAAGCGTCCTATCGTTATCCCTATGGATATCGTAGTTCATGCCATTGGTATGGATCCTAGTGAAGAAAATCCAGAACTTTCCAAAATCTTTGGAATTGGCTTGGAAAAGCATGGTTTCGTCGATAAGGGTGAGCAGTACACTAGCACCTTCAGCAGCACAAGACGTGGTATCTATGTAGGTGGTGCAGCACTGGGCCCTGAAGATATTGATACCAGCATTTCACATGGCTTGGCCATGGCTATGCGTGCTGTGGGTGATATGAATGCTTTGGTTCAAAAAGCAGCCTAATAGCGCAGTAGCAGAAAGTGAGGCGGATTTAATTATTCCGGCTGAGCTTTCTCTACCGCTAGATGAGCGACAATTTCAGCAAAGATTTTCGGCTTTAAAGCATATTGCTGAAGAGGATGCTGGAATTGAAGCTTTCTTGGCTAGTTTAGAAGCTAAGCATAAGCTATTTTCAAGTTTGCTAAATCAAGAAGTAATTGATCAGCTAACTATGGAGAACGTTGAAGTTCTGCTTGAAACTGTATTCTCAGCAAGGCGTAGGGTATACCCTGCATTTAGCAAAATGGGAATAGAGGCAACAACGGCAGCGATACGAGAATTGCTCTATGGTAAGGCGAACTTACTTGATCGGTTAAATAGTTTCTCCGAAGTAATCGGAATAGACGAAGAGGCTGATAAAGCGGCGAGAAAATTAGCTGCCAAAAATCGCAGAGCTGCATTTGATTTCGGTGCGGAAATATTGCACTTTAATGACCCAATTAAATATCCTTTGATGACACGCTGGGTCTGGGATCAAAATACAGTAAGCGGTGCACTTAGGGAGTTCATTCGAGGGAACGATCATTTACCTGATGTTCCATTGGGTAATAGCCCGGAAATGTTTGAAGGTGCACGTACTTGGCTTGCTGCACAACTGGCTGAGCAAGGGCTCTATAAAGACGTCCATTTTTGGGTAGATCTGGTAGAGGCTCAGGCATATGCAGAGTACTTTCGCTCAATGGCGGAAGGCATGTTAAGCGCAGATTTTGGCCGTGCAAGTGGACCAGCTGATCATATCAAGAAATTTCTTGGGATAGATGCCCCAGCTAAAGAAGGTTTGTCTAGAGTAAGACGCGAAGTTGAGGTTTGACGGCGTTCTGGCTTATTGTGACGGCAAGTAAATTACTTGCTTGGTTTTGAAGGATTTTAGGAGAAGCTTCAATGGCAATTCATGAAAAAACACTGATTGACCCGGATCGGCTCATTACTAGCGATACCTTGGTTGTTGATGGCGTTGACGTGTCGGGTCACTGGAATACCATGATACTGCCGCGCACATTGAAAGAATATGATGATGGATTTGAAACCCACATCAAAACTTTCGAAGGTGCTGAAAACGTTCATCGTTGCTGGCAATGTGGTTCGTGCACCAACTCGTGCACCATGTACGCACAAAATACGGATTTTAATCCACGCTACTGGATCTATCTGACCCGTCTGGGTTTGAAAGATGAAATTCTGAAAGATAAGGATATTATCTGGCAGTGTGTTTCGTGCAATAAGTGTACAAATATATGTCCAAAAGATGTGCGCCCTGAGGGAGTTATGAAGGCGCTTGCACACTGGATCGAAGCTGAAGGCTATGGTGAGAAGTCCAAATCAACAATATTTGATGAAGAATTTGCTCGTCAATGTTTGGAGCGTGGTCGCATCGAAGATTCTGAAGTGATGACCAACTTCTACAAAAATACCAACCAAGATATTAAGGAAATGGCATTAAATGGCTGGTTGGGTATTTTTGTTGCGCGTATGAACAAGTGGACCGAATTGCGTAAGGGTAATGTGTTCAAGTTCCTGACACGCACTCCTATTATGCATTCGTTGCATATGGGCTGGTCTATGGTATTCAAGCCTAAGACTAAGTCATGGGGTCGTACAGGTGAAGTTCTGAGTCAATACGTGAAAGAGCAGAAGGAGTTATCACATGGCTAAAGTAGCCTATTATCCAGGATGCGCACTGGAAGGTTCAGGCGGTCCTTATGATCGCTCAACCCGTGCTTTGGTTAAGAGTCTTGGCATGGAAATGGAAACAGTGCATGACTGGAACTGCTGCGGTGCAATGGAAGTTAAAAACATTCACCCTATGCTGCAGACCTATATGTCAGCACGTGTCATGGCAATTGCAAGCGAGCAAATGGGTTATGACACCGTTATGGCACCATGCAATGGCTGTTACCACAACCTGAAAAAAGCTGAATATGAACTTGCAACCTCTAAAGATTCTTTGGATACGTTGCAAGGTTTGGCCAAAAAATCGGATGATCCTGTTTACAAGGGTGATGTACGTACAGTGCACTTGCTCGAATGGCTGATGGAAGATTTAGGTGCTGATGGTATTAAGCAAAAGATATCAAAGAGCTTGAACGGTATCAAAATTGCAAACTACTATGGTTGCATGTACACACGTCCACGCCAGATTTTTCCCGAAAAAGATCAAGGGCCAGGTAGCGAGTCTAGCTATAAGCCGCATTTTATGGATGATTTGCTTGGCGCAGCCGGCGCAGTCAATGTTGATTTCCCATTGAAAACAGCTTGCTGTGGTGGTGCACATACTTTGTCTGATGCTGATACATCAACCCAATTGGTTCTGAATATCATTCAGGCTGCTGAAGATGCTGGTGCAGAAGTGATTGCAACTGAGTGTCCAACATGCCATTCTGGTTTGGAAATGCACCAGGTGCGGGCCGAGACTGAGTTTGGTATTAAAACCAATGTGAAAATACTGTATTTCACACAACTGCTTGGCTTAGCAATGGGCTTGTCAGCTCGTAAGCTGGGTGTTCATGAAAACGTCAGCGACTCATTAGACTTTTTGCATGAAAAAGGCGTAGTTTAATCTAAGCCTGTAGGGGGTGGGCACTGACTCAGTGCCCACTTTAAAGCCGACTAAATAATCTATTAAAATTATGGAATGCAACGGCTGCGAGTTCCGACCGGAACTCTACTATGATGATCAATACCAGATTTGGGCGCGCCGTGAGGAAGACGGTACGCTTACAGTTGGTATGACTGATATATCCCAAACAGTAGCAGGTAAAATTTTACATGTGCGGGTACGTAGACCGGGTACACTCCGCCCTGTTGGCAAGCCAGTAGCTACCATCGAAAGTGGGAAATGGGCTGGTCCAGTTCCAAACGTTTTCGACTGCGTGATTGAAGAAGCCAATCATGATGTATTAGATGACCCGAATTTACTCAATATCGAACCCTATGAAGCTTGGATTGCTCGCGTACGACCGTCTGGCAGTATTGATGATGCACTAGCAAGTATGCTTACAGGCGATGTTGCGCAAGCTGGTTACTGTGAGCGTACGCGCAGAGAAGATATACATTGTGAAAGGGGTGCGCGATAATGGCAGACCATCATTATTTAGATAATGAAGAGAAGTCGGTTATCATCGTCATGACGAGTGGTCCGTCGACGCCACATAGGTGCGCGACTCCGTTTTATATTGGTGCAATACTGGCTTCAATGGAAGCAGATGTAAGTATATTTTTTACCATGGAAGCCGTTAAGTTAGCGCAAAAAGGGATTGCAGATAATTTCGCAGCTATGGAAGGTGGCAAAACGATAATAGAATTTATTCGTGATGCTAAAGCAGCTGGTGTAAAATTATACTTGTGCAAGCCTGCAATGCCTGGTTACAAGTTAACTGAATCAGACATTATTGATGAAGTTGATGAAATTGCTAACGCTAGCAAGATGGCTGATTTGATTTTGGCATGCGATAAATCAATGTTTTTCTGATTTATTGCATTATTTATTTCGCATTTGTGCGGATTCCGTTTGCAGCAGCTAAGTTGTTGCAAGCATATTTATTTAGTGAAAACATTCTGAGGAGAAATGAATATGGCAACAGTACGTGGTTGCAACCTTCCTGACGATCTATATTACAACGTCGACAACAACGTGTGGGCACGCCGTGAAGCTGATGGTACTCTTACCATTGGTATGACTGCTTATGCTTGCTCATTGGCTGGCGAAATCGTTTCTTATACCCCTAAAAAAGTGGGTAAAGAAATCGAGCAGAATAAATCTGTATGTACAGTAGAGTCTGGTAAGTGGGTTGGTCCGGTTAAAGCTCCTGTAACTGGTGAAATTCTTGCAATCAATCCTGATGTTGCTGGCAAGCCTGGCACCATCAACGCAGATTCCTATGGTAGCGGCTGGTTGGTTAAAATGAAGCCAACAAACTGGGATGGTGAGTCTGGTTCCTTAATTACTGGCGGTGCAGTTGCTGGCGCGTTCGAAACAAAAATGAATGCTGACGGCTTTGGTGGTTGCTAAGTAGTTAGATTGAAGTGATGCAACAGGGGCGATTTATCGCCCCTGTTGCTTTCTAAAACTACAAAACCTTGTTTCTAATAGGGTTTCGGGTAAAAAGCATGAGTGATTGGCTAGAAGTCGTTGGGCGTGTTGAACCATTGGATGGCATTGAGTTGGATGCTGCCTTGGTTAATGAGATGCAGAGTAAATTTGCTGGGTTGCAAGGAGAGCGTGTTGGTCGAGTGAATTTTTATACGCCAACATTTAAAGCCTTTGCAAGCTCCGAAATTACTGGTTGTGGTAAGAGTGCATGGCCTGCTGTTTCGATTACAGGTGGTGACTGCAAGCTGCAGTGTGATCACTGTAAGGCAAAAATTCTGGAGCCCATGATTGCTGCGCGTACACCTGAAGATTTGTGGCGTGTGGTTAATGACCAGATTAACGGTGGTGCACAGGGCATGCTGTTGACGGGAGGTTCTAATCACCGCAACGAAGTTGAATACGACGACTACTACGCAACCATTCGTAAAATCAAGGATACATTTCCTGAGTTTAAAATTGCAATGCATACAGCGCTTGTCGATATGGATATCGCGCGCCGTATGGAAGATTGCGGTATTGATGCGGCAATGATGGACGTAATCGGTTCGCAAGATACAATTACGCAAGTCTATCATTTGCGCAGAACCGTTGATGATTTTGAAAGAACATTAGAGTATCTCGTATCGACAAAATTGAAAGTAGTGCCGCACATTGTGCTTGGGTTGCACTATGGCCATATGCTGGGTGAGTGGAATGCGCTTGAAATTATTCAGCGCCATAAACCGCAAGCGGTCGTGCTGGTAGTGGTAATGCCATTCTATGCCCCTGAAAATCGTCCATTCGTTACACCTGATAGTAAGGAAGTCGGTCGTTTCTTCATGGATGCGCGCGCCGCGCTGCCGGATGTGCCATTATTGCTGGGTTGCGCAAGACCACCGGGTCGGGTAAAGCTTGAGATCGACAGCTATGCTGTTATGGCTGGTTTGAACGGCTTGGCTCATCCTTCGGATGGTATGGTCGAATTGGCTGTGCGCCTGGAACGTGATGTTCGTGTAACGCCTGCATGTTGTTCCATCGCAATTGGCGATGAAGTAATGGCAATTGAAACTGACGAGTCTGGATTGCAAGTTGACATCCAGAAGGTGATTGAACACGAGCGCACAAAGCGTCCGAGTTTTGCAAGCAGCAGTAGCCTCTCTGGAATTAAGGTAGTTACGGCAGGGCAACCGGAGACGGTTGGTGGTTGCTGCGGTTAAATGGAACTGCCAGTAAACACGTGGCGTGTGCTCGATACAGGTACACGGCCGGCGGCAGAAAATATCGCACTTAATCGTGCATTGCTGGAATTGCGGCAGCAGGATAAATCTCCGAATACATTACGTTTTCTAGGATTTGAGCCTTGTGCATTGCTTGGTTTCCATCAAAGCGCTGAACAAGAGCTTAATGTTGAATACTGTAATACCCATGCAGTCACAATTCAGCGGCGCATAACCGGTGGTGGTGCAATTTACTTTGACACCACACAACTGGGCTGGGAATTGTATTTGCATAAGCGCGATCTGGGTACTGCCGACATGACGGCAATATCTAAGCGCATTTGTGAAGCGGTTGCCAGAGGGATTTCTTCGTTGGGTGTCGCCGCACAATTCAGACCCAGGAATGATATCGAAGTAGAAGGACGTAAGATATCTGGTACGGGTGGCGCGTTTGATGGTGATGCCCTGATGTATCAGGGGACATTGCTGATTGAATTCGATGTGGAAAAAATGCTGCGGGTGCTGAATATACCGGCAGAAAAATTATCAGATAAGGCGATTGCTTCAGCACGTGAGCGCGTAACCAATCTGGCCGATTTGCTGGGCTATACGCCATTGCGTGCAGATGTTCTCCTGGCGATAAGTACAGCGCTGGCTGCGGAATTCAATGTGCAGTTTGCGTCGGGAGAGTTAACTCCCGAAGAAACGCAGTTATATACCGAGGCGTTGCAAGAGATCAATCATCCCGACTGGGTGAATATGATAGAACGGCCGGCAGATGATAGGCCAGTGGTGACAGCTGCACGCAAATTTGCAGCCGGTATGTTAAGGGTAAATGTTGCATATGATCGGACTATGCACCGCATCAAGCAGGTATGGTTTAGTGGTGATGTGTTTATCAGCCCGAGACGAACGCTAATAGATTTAGAAGCTGCTTTGCGAGATAGCCACGAAGATAAATTAAGCATAATTGTGACTGATTTTTTTAAACAACGAACGGTCGATATGTTGACGCTTACGCCTGAAGATATTATCGCCGTGATCAGAGAAGCGCTCGATGTCGCCGAGGCAGCAGCATGATGCATAAAGCGGATGTTTTAATAATAGGATTAGGGCCGGCTGGCGCAGCTGCCGCCTCAGCCGCTGCTGAGCGGGGTTTGTCAGTTATCGGTGTAGATCGCCGGCATGAAATCGGTATCCCTGTGCAATGCGCAGAATTTATTCCATTGCCTATGGGTAAATACGCCAAAGCGGATGGCGTGTTATACCAGCATATTAAGGGCATGAAGAGCTTTTTGCCATCAGGTGCCGTTGCTGAGACAGAATTTCCCGGTCTGATGATCAATCGTGCGGCATTTGATCAGGCGATTGCTAATAAAGCACGTGCACATGGTGCTGAGCTCTGGTTGAATAGCCGTTTAGTAAGCCTTGACGCGGAGAAATCCAGTGCAAGAATTTCGACATCGAAGGGTGAAGTCACTGTAGAGTATAAATTGCTGGTTGCAGCAGATGGCCCGCATTCACTGGTTGCAGAGTCCCTTGGCCTACCGGAAATGGAAGTGGTTACTACCCGGCAATATACTGTGCCGCTCAAGCGTGAATATGTAGATACAGATATCTGGCTATCTGCGGATTACCCCGGTGGTTACGCCTGGCTGTTCCCGAAAGGTAAATGGGCTAACCTGGGGCTAGGTCTGGATAAACGTTTTGCAGCGGACATGAAAAAACCACTGGATGCGCTGCATAAACAACTGGTAGAGCAAGGCCTGGTAGGCGAAGAAATAACTTACCGAACAGGTGGTGCAATACCGGTAGGTGGATTACGTGAGAATTTGGTAGTTGGTAATATAATGTTTACCGGCGATGCGGCGGGTTTGACACACCCTATTACCGGTGCCGGTATTGCTGCGGCAGTAATATCCGGTGAACGCGCCGGACAGGCTGCTGTAGCGATGTTAGTGGATAAAGACGAAGACGCGTTGGCTGATTTTGAAGAAGACGTGCGCGACCAATTTGAAGTGGCTGTAAGCCGTGCGGTTACTCGCCGCAAATGGCTGGATCAATACTGGAAGACTGAGGCTGCGCAAACGGACAGTTTGCACCGCAAAAGCTGGATAGCCTTCCCCGATTATTTTTTAGCATAACCCATTTTTTTAAGGAGATACGCATGAGCGCAGTCTTAGATCAACCCCAAGTGGTTCAGTTTTACCGTCCCGACTATCACGTCAAAACCCCGGAAATGCGTTCGCCAGAATATGTGCAGATGAGTACTGCTGCGGCGATTACTTTAGGGCTGGTACCAGGCAATATGCATCGTACAGCCTGCACCAATTGCTTGAACTTGCTGGTTACCTATCCTGAAGGTTGTCGTGCAAACTGCACCTATTGTGGTTTGGCGCGTCACCGTGAAGAAACGCGTGATTATGCTGATCGTAACTTTATTCGCGTAGAATGGCCGACCGCTCGCTATGATGACGTGATTGAGCGCGTCAAGCTGGGCAATGACAAAGGTCAGTTCCAGCGCATGTGCATCTCCATGATCACTCACCCTAATTCTGATTCCGATACCTTTGTATTGCTGGATAAGTGGATGAAAGAACTGCCGCACATACCAGTGTCTATTCTTTCAAATCCAACCACCATGGAAAAAGAAGATCTGGCACGATTGAAACAGATGGGCGCAGATATCTTTACTATCGCACTGGATGCGGTTACACCGGCGATCTTTGAACGTACCCGTGGCAAGACTGTTGATAGCCCGCACCGTTTTGAAAAATACTGGCAAGCGCTGGAGTGGGCGGCAGAAATATTCGGACCAGAGAAATTCGGTGCGCATCTGATCTGCGGTATGGGTGAAACTGAACAAGAAATCCTCGAAGTCTGCCAGAAGATCAAAGACATGGGCGGTCATAACCACATGTTTGCATTCTTCCCGGAGCAAGGTTCCATGATGGAAGACTGGCCCGCTTGTGACCGTGGACAATGGCGCCGCGTGCAATTAGCACGCTTCATCATCGACTACGCAGGCGGTCATATCAGCAACATGATGTTTGATGCTGAAGGCAAGGTGATTGATTTCGGACTGGCCGAAGATGAACTGGCTGAGTTGGTGAATTCCGGCAAGCCGTTCCAGACATCAGGCTGCCCAGGCAAGGATGACGAAGAAGTGTCAGCATGCAACCGTCCTTATGGTGATTCCAGCCCAACCGACATTTTCTCTTTCCCGTTTGCGTTGGCACGTAAGGACGTTGAAAACGTCAAACGCCAAATGGCTGGTGAAGATATAGGTGCTGGTTTGATCTGATAAGGCAATAGAGTTTGAACAATCTGGCTGATTTATATACATGTTTCTATGTTAATAAATCAGCCATTTTCTTTGCTGGTGTTGTAAAAATGTAACAAAAGTATGCGTTGTTAAGTTAATGCTTGTTCACGCAGACAGTAATAATGTACTATTGGTTCACAAAATAATGACAAAGTTATTTTTGTAGTAGTTCGATTCATAAAACATTTCACACGGAGATAACACAATGAAATTGAAGAAATTAATGACAGTGATGGCTGTTGCCGGTATTGCTTTACCAGGCGCTGCTATGGCAACTAACGGTATGTTCGCTGACGGCTACGGTATGGTAGCTGCCGGTATGGGTGGTGCGGCTACGGCCATGTCTGAAGATGCTTTTGGTGGTGCTAACAACCCTGCATCTATGGTGTTCGTTGGAGATCGTATTGATTTCGGTGCTTCAATTTTCAGCCCACGTCGTGAAGCGACAAGTATGGATTTTGGTGCTGGTAATGGTAGCTCAACAACAATACAAAGCGATAAAAATTACTTCGTTGTTCCAGAGTTTGGTTATAACAAAATGATGAATAAAGACTTATCATTGGGTGTGACAGTATATGGTAACGGCGGCATGAATACTGACTATAAGCCAGGATCGAATAACATTAACTTTTATGGTAATACAGGTCGTCTGGGCGTTGATTTAATTCAGTTAGCAATTGCGCCAACCGCAGCATTTAAAATCGCACCGAATCACTCGATTGGTATTTCACCGTTAATTGCATATCAGCGTTTTAAAGCGGATGGTATGTTGAGTGATAATGCAAATGGTAATGGTACAGGCAATAGTATTAATCCAGGTTATGACGATGCTTTCGGTTATGGCGTGCGTATTGGCTACATGGGTAAACTTACATCTGATTTGACAGTTGGCGCATCATACTCTAGTAAAGTAACCATGCAAAAATTTGACAAATATAAAGATAATCTGCTTGCTCCAGGTAATGGCGCGCTGGACTTAGCTGAGAACTATAGCGTAGGTGTGGCATATAAAATGATGCCTGATTTGACTGTGGCGTTAGATTACATGCGCATCAATTATGGTAATGTTGCTTCTATTGGTACTCCAACTGCTCAGCGTGGATTTGGTTGGCACGATATAGATGTGTGGAAACTGGGTGCTCAGTACAAATATAACAAAAATTGGACTATGCGTGCTGGTTGGAATCATGGCGATAACCCGATTAACGCTACTGATGCTTTCAGTAATATCGTTGCTCCAGGTGTAATCAAGGATCACTTGACCATGGGTACTACTTACTTGACTTCAACTGGTGGTGAGTTGACAGTGGCCTATACGCACGGCTTTGAGAATTCTATCACTGGTCCAAATGCAGCCGTTCCTACTTCACCAACTACAATTCGCATGCACCAGGATATCATTGGTGTGGCTTACGGCTGGAAAATGTAATTTAAGCGATAGCCGGTCACAAGCTGGCTCGTAGCTAAAAACCGAGGGTTTACCCCTCGGTTTTTTTATGGGCGTGATAAACTTTATCGAATAATATTGTTGACTGAGTTATATATGGATGAGACTGTAAAAGAGCATATATTAGTCGTGGATGACGACGATGGTTTACGCAGCTTGCTTGAGCAATATCTGACTACCAACGGGTTCGAGGTGAGCCTGGCAGCTAATGGTGTTGCCATGGATGAAGTATTGCAAAGCGTAAAGCCCGATCTGGTTATCCTGGATCAAATGATGCCCGGTGAGGATGGTTTGTCTATCGCGAGGCGGTTGCGTGGTAACGCTCACATGCCAATTATTATGCTCTCTGCGCGCGGTGAGGATATTGATCGCATAGTGGGGCTGGAGGTGGGTGCAGATGACTATCTGGCCAAGCCGTTTAATCCGCGAGAATTGCTGGCGCGTATACGTGCAGTGTTAAGGCGTAAGCAGGATGCGATAGCCACAGAACAACCAGCTACCGGGAATATGGTACGCTTCGGTGATTTTGAACTGGACCTGGATGCGCAGCGTTTAAGCAAGGCCGGCGTGGAGGTGAGTCTGACCTCGGCAGAGTTCACTATACTGCAAATTTTCACCAGCCATCCTAACCGCGTGCTGTCGCGCGATCAGTTAATGGATATGCTTAAAGGTTACGATCGGGATCCATTTGATCGCAGCATCGATGTGCGGGTAACCAGGTTGCGCCGCAAAATCGAGGTCAATCCGGCTGAGCCGGCTTATATACGTACAGTGTGGGGCCAGGGTTATTTATTTGCACCAAAAGGAATAGCCAAGTGAAATGGTGGCGTAGTCCGGTCAAGCTTTGGCCGGATTCGTTGTTTGGTCGCACTGCGGCCACGCTGGGTCTGGCATTCGTGTTATTTCAGACTGCCGCTCTTGCTTTGGTTGCATATACAGTGCTAACTCCTATGGCGCTCCGTTCAGCAGATGATCTGGCGGCATTGATCGTGTTGTCTGCACAGACCTGGGTGGAATTGCCGCCCGAAACACGCCCCGCGTTTGAACGCGAACTGGCCGAGCATCATCATTTGCGCATCAGCAAGATAGATAATATTGCTGACGTGCCCGCTGATAGATTCCTGAATAGCCGTAATATCGAGGCAGCATTGTCTCACCGTACAGGTCAGCAGATTAGTCTGGAAGCCGGTGAGAATGGCTGGGTATGGGCTGATCTGCAAATGGGCGGACATTACATTCATATCGGATTCGAAAAGAATCGTTACAACATACGTTCACCATTGGCGGCAGTTGGTTTAGTCAGCCTGGGCGCTCTGTTGATCTGGCTGACGGCACTTATTGTGGTGCGCAGAATTACCCGGACCCTGGCGCAACTGGCCGCAGCAGCTGGCCAGGTCGGTCAGGGCCAGATGCCGCAACCATTGCCAGAAACAGGCGCTGCCGAGCTGGTCACGCTGGCGCGTGCATTTAATCAGATGGCGAATGAAGTGCAGGATTTGCTCGCCAACCGCACCACGTTATTGGCTGGAATTTCCCATGATTTACGTACCCCGATTGCGCGCATGCGCCTGGCGGTCGCCATGTTGCCAGCCGATGCAGAGCCTGCTTTGGTTGCGCAAATAGAACGCGATCTGGAGCAGATGAATCAGTTGATCGGTGGCTTCCTGGATATGGCGCGTGGCTTGCAGACCGAAGCCAGGCAGCAGGTGGATCTGCATGCCCTGCTGTGCCAGATAGCTGCAGATGCGGGACGCAGCGGTGGCACAGTGGTATGTAATGTAACAGGGGTTTATGAATATTCGATTGCCGTGCAGGCATTGCAGCGTATCGTGGTGAATTTGATTGAAAACGCCTTGCGCTACGCCCCTGAGAGTCAAGTAGAGATAAGTTGTACACCGAATAAGCATGGTGCCTTGATCGAAATCATGGATCGAGGTCCGGGCATACCTGCGGACCAGCTTGAGGCTGTATTCAGGCCGTTCTATCGATTGGAAACGTCGCGCAATCTGACCAGCGGTGGCAGTGGCCTGGGGCTGGCCATTGCCCGCCAGTTGGCGCAAGCCAATGGCTGGCAGCTCAATCTCTCTGCGCGAGAGGGTGGTGGGCTGGTAGCGTCGTTACAGGTCTGATTCAACTCCTTCAACAGCCGTTTCTGGGTTAAAATTACATTTTTACCGTTTAAGCGTGTGTCATGCTGACTTTTCAAGAAATTATATTAACGCTCCAGCAGTTCTGGGCGAAACAGGGCTGCGTGTTGTTGCAGCCCTATGACATGGAAATGGGCGCTGGAACTTTCCACACTGCGACGTTTTTACGCGCATTGGGCCCTGAGCCGTGGAAAGCTGCTTTTGTACAGCCATCACGTCGTCCTAAAGATGGCCGTTATGGGGAAAACCCGAATCGCCTGCAGCACTATTATCAATTTCAGGTTGTACTGAAGCCTAGCCCCGATAATATTCAGGAGTTGTATCTGGATAGCCTGCGCGCGCTGGGCGTGGACCCAACCGTGCACGACATTCGCTTTGTCGAGGACGACTGGGAATCCCCGACCTTGGGTGCCTGGGGTCTGGGCTGGGAAGTCTGGCTGAACGGCATGGAAGTTACCCAGTTCACCTACTTTCAAGAAGTCGGTGGTTTGAAATGCAAGCCGGTGCTGGGCGAGATCACCTATGGTCTGGAACGGCTAGCAATGTACTTGCAAGGGGTGGAAAATGTCTACGATCTGGTATGGACGGAAGGTGTCAGCTATGGTGACGTCTACCATCAGAATGAAGTAGAACAGTCCAAATATAACTTCGAACATTCCAATACGCACTGGCTGTTTCAGCAGTTCAATGATTTTGAGCGCGAAGCAGCACGGTTGATGGATCTGGGCTTGCCTTTGCCCGGCTTCGAAATGGTGATGAAGTGCTCGCACACATTTAACTTGCTGGATGCGCGTGGTGCGATTTCGGTAACTGAACGAGCGGCGTATATCGGTCGGGTGCGCACCTTGTCACGCAAAGTAGCGCAAGCCTATTTCGAATCGCGCGAAGCATTAGGATTCCCTATGTTGAATAAATCGGGGGAGTCAGTATGAACGCCACTTTATTAATAGAATTGCAGACTGAAGAGCTGCCACCCAAGTCGCTGCAAAAATTGTCTGATGCCTTCAGTAATGGCATTGTGGCAGCATTGAAAGCGCAAGGTTTTGTCGACGATATCAGTGGCGTGAGTGCTTATGCTACCCCACGCCGTCTGGCAGTGAGTATTCCGCAGGTGGAAGCAATACAGCCACCGCGCAACATTGAGCGTAAGGGTCCGGCCGTTGCTGCCGGTATGAAAGACGGTCAACCTACGCCAGCATTGGCAGGTTTCGCCCGTTCCTGTGGTGTGGAAGTGGCTGATCTGGCGACGATGCATGATGGCAAGCAGGAGTGCTATGTGTACCGTTCTACTCAGTCCGGTGAACCGCTGGCGCAGCATCTGGCGGGAATAGTTGCCGATGTGTTGAAAAAGCTGCCGGTGGCCAAACTCATGCGCTGGGGCGATAGCGATGTTGAATTCGTACGTCCGGTGCATGGCCTGATCATGCTGCATGGTACACAGGTGGTGGTTGGAGAATTGCTGGGTCTGGTCAGTGGTAATGTGACACTGGGCCATCGTTTCCTGTCGCAAGGCAAAATCAGCATCGCGCATGCGGATGACTATGCGCATAATTTGCTGCAACAGGGCAAGATCATGGCTGGGTTCGCTGAACGTCGTGACAGTATCCGCCAGCAACTGACCGCTGCGGCTGGCGACGCTCAAGTGCTGTGGGATGAGGCGTTGCTGGATGAGGTTACGGGTCTGGTCGAATTCCCTACCGTATATGCCGGCACCTTTAGCGCTGATTTCCTGGAAGTACCTCAGGCCTGTCTGATTCTGTCGATGAAGCAGCATCAGAAATACTTCCCGCTGGCTGATCAGCATGGCAATTTATTGCCGCGTTTCCTGGTGGTTTCCAATCTGCAAACTGATGATCCGCGTCATATTATTCAAGGCAATGAGCGTGTGTTACGGGCGCGTTTGTCCGATGCGCGTTTCTTCTTTGATCAGGACAGAAAAACCCGTCTGGATAGCCGTGTGGAAAAACTGGCGCAGGTGGTGTATCACAACAAGCTCGGCAGTCAGTTGCAGCGCGTGAACCGCATGCAGCACATGGCGAGCAGCATCGCCGGCCTGTTGCATGCGGATACGGTGGCAGCTTCACGTGCCGCTTATCTGGCCAAGGCTGATCTGGTTACTGATATGGTTGGTGAATTCCCAGAGCTGCAAGGCATGATGGGTACGCACTATGCATTGCATGATGGTGAGGCTGCTGACGTGGCAGCAGCTATCAGCGCACATTACCAGCCACGTTTTGCCGGTGATGCCGTGCCGCAAGGGGCGATTGCTGCCAGTGTGGCGTTAGCAGATAAGCTGGATACGTTAATTGGTATTTTCGGTATTGGCCTGATCCCGACGGGCGATAAAGACCCGTTTGGTTTGCGTCGCGCTGCGCTGGGTGTACTACGGATTTTGATTGAAACTCCGCTGGCATTGTCCTTGCCAGCTTTGCTGGCGCATGCGCAGGCAGCATTCCCACCTGGCGTGGTCGCGGATAGCGTCAATATTGATGTGTATGGTTTCATGCTGGATCGCATGCGCCATTACCTCAAAGAACAGGGTTTCGAGCCAGGTGAAATCGAGGCGGTACTGGCTAATCAGCCTGAGCGCATGGATTTGATTCTGGCGCGTATCCACGCTGTGCGTGAATTCCGTCAGTTGCCGGAAGCCGCTGCTCTGGCTGCGGCCAACAAGCGGGTACGCAATATCCTGAAAAAAGTAACCGAGCCGCTAGGTGCGGTGAATCCGGGTCTGTTCGAAGCAGATACGGAAAAGGAATTGTTCGAACGCATTACTCAGCTGGCGCCACAGGTCACGGCATTTGTGGCTGCAGGTGATTACACCGCGGCACTGACTGCGCTGGCTGGCGTACGCACTGCTGTTGATGCGTTTTTTGACGGGGTGATGGTGATGGCAGAAGATATGGCAGTACGCCAGAATCGACTGGCGTTGCTGAATGCCCTGGGTGAAATGATGAATCAGGTGGCTGATATTTCGATGTTGTCTGCCTGATAGCTGAAAAACTTTGTCCACGAAAAACACGAAAAGCACGAAAGAAAGCAAGATCAACAGACTCAAAACATAACTTCAAAAGAACATTGATTCCTTCCCCATTTCGCAATCAGTGTTTGTTGAAATCAATGGTTCTTTAATTTTTTGAATTTTTTGAATTTTTTGAATTTTTTGAATTTTTTCGTGCTTTTCGTGTTTTTCGTGGACTAGCCTTTAGCCTAAAGCATCACCAGCTCGCCCCCCGCGCTAACGATCGCACAGCGGATAGTGAGTGCAGGGTAGCAAACCTGCATCGCCATCCGGTATTCGGTTAGTTGTACGCGGTGGCGCTGTATGAGTTGCTGCGTATCATCTGTCTGATCAGTCTTGTAATCCAGTATCCATATCTCATCAGCAAATTCCACCACACGGTCGATACGGTAGCTGCTGCCGTTCTGGCGCAGATAGCTGAGCTCATTCCAGGCGCGGCGATAGTGTGTCGGGTCGAAGAAACGCTGGAGCTGCGGTTGATCCAGAATGCTGCGCGCGTGCTGATGCGCATTTGTAAACTGTGGGTGGGCACCGAATTGCGCCTGAAGTAAAGTCGTGTCCAGCACTGGGTCAGGCGGCGTGATTGCTTCCAGCAGCAGGTGCACCAGCGTGCCGTAATCGGTGGCTGCGGTGTCGCTGCGTGCGGTGTATGTACCCAGCGGATACGGCTGGTTGATGTCAGCTGGCAGCGTCATGGCAGCTGGTCCGCTAGTCACAGCTTGCGTCTTGCTGATGCTGCGTTGAGTCAGGTCATCGCCACTGATGGCAGTTGCTGCATCTGGCTGCAGTGCAGCCAATATCGTTTGATGCCAGTTCTGTCCGTTGCTCTTGCTGACTACACCCGACACCAGCAGTGCCTGCCGTGCGCGGGTCATCGCGACATACAGTAGATTGTAGTCTTCGCGCTGGGCATGCTGCATTTCCTTATCCAGATACGCTTGCTGATACGCGGCCATGCGTTCCTGTGTGGTCACCAGTGAAAAATGATCTGGACGCGGCGCATCCGGTTCCCAGTTGAGTAATACCCGGTAATTGTCCGCTTTGGCTTTGCGCGCACCGACATCAAGCAGCCAGACGATAGGCGCTTCCAGACCTTTAGCTCCGTGTACGGTATGGATGGTGACGGTGTTGCCGGCATCCAGGGTCTCGCCTTCGTCCGGGTTTTCGTCACTGTCCTGATGCAGTGCGGCGATATCGAGCAAAAAACGCGGTAAGCTCGGATAACGCCCACCGGACTGGGTCAGTGTTAACGCGATGAATGCAGTCAGGTTGGCCTCTACGCTATTTTGCAATGCGGCCGGCGCTACTGCACGGTAACGAGCGATGAGGTTGGCTTCAAAATAGATGCGGTCGAGCAGATCATGTACCGGCAATGTTCCTGCCAGGGTGATCCAGTGCTGCAACAGCGTGGAAGCGCGCTGCAAACCCGCGCCAGGCAGTGTTAGCGATTGTAATACCGGCCACCAGTGGGTCGCTTCATTCTGCAGTTGGGCGGCACGCAGTGTCAGTAATTCGGCATCAGTGCAGGCGAAAATCGGCGAGCGTAGCGCACGTGCCAGCGCCAGATCGGCATTGGGGGTAACCAGAAATTGCAGCAAAGCCAGCAGATCACCGATTTCCATACTGTCCAGCAGACCGCCACGGCGCGTGCTGCTGTATGGGATTTGCGCATGTTTCAGCGCGCGTTCATAGTTGGCCAGATGGGTGCGGCTGCGCACCAGTATCATGATGTCGCTGAATTGCGCCGGACGGGTGCCGCCATTGGCGTCATCAATCACCCAGTGGCTGACGATTTCATTAATTTTCGTGGCGAGCTGCTCGGCTTCAAGCTCACGAGCGTTGTTCTCAGCATCGTCAGGCCGGGGTTCGGTCAGTGGATTGCGGTAACTGACAGGCGCAACTTCCTCGGTAGTCGGGGCTGTGGCCAGCGCCAGCACTTCGACCCTGCCGGGGCGGCTGGTGTCATACACCTGATGCGGCTGAAACAGGCTGTAATCGTCAGCAATGCCGGCAAAGGTCGCATTGAGTACCTGGATAATGTGCGCGGTGCTGCGCCGGGTGTGGTTCTGGCTAAGGCAGGCGGCACCACGTGCGCTCAGATAGGTTTTGGCGAGATCAAACAGCCCGGCCTCTGCGCCGCGAAAGCGATAAATCGACTGTTTCGGATCGCCGACCAGAAAGATTTTTGGCATCTGCCCGGCCTGATGCGCAGCTTCAAACCAGGCCTGCAATACCCGCCACTGTACCGGATTGGTGTCCTGGAACTCATCGAGCAGGATATGCTTGTAGCGGGCATCCAGTTTAAGCTGGATGTATTCCGCGTGTTCGGAATTGGAGAGTAACTGTGCAACCTGCCATTCCACGTCGCTGAAATCAAGTACCCGCGCCTCGGCTTTGGCGGCCTGATAGTGTGCGAGTAATGCCGTACCCAGGGTTAATGCATGCGCATTGAAATGATAGCTGGCCTGCGCCAGTCGTTGCCGGCGGGCCTGGAGCAGGCGTTCGCCAACCTGGTGATGCAGGTTGATCATGGTCTCCTGTGCCGCTGTGCCCAGGCGTTTTTCCTGCGCCGCGCTGGCTTTGAGGCTGTACAGCTCGCCTTTGCCGGAGAGTATGGTCTGACACAGTGCTTCAAAACGTTGTTCATTGGCCAGCTCGGCGCTGAGTGTGGTGATGATGTCGTCAGCACGTTTCTGCGTGGTGGCCGTATTCATACCCAGCAGGCGCGCATATTCATGCAGTTCGGCGCTAAATGCACGGTCTGCCATCAGCTCACCAGCAATATCGGCATCAATCGCGACCCCAATTTGCTGGCTGAGGGTGGTGAGCGCATAACCGAGCGGGTCAGCTTGCGATTCGGTATAGGCCCACCATTCGGTGCGCCTGTGCATGAAATTCTGCAGCAGTTTGCGGGTGCTGGATAAGCCCAGCTCTGCCAGCAAATTTTGCATGGCATGGGCTTGCGGAGTGTCAGGATGTGCCGCCAGTTGTTGGGTAAGCTGCGCCCATGCGTTCTGGTGCAGGGCCAGCGTCTGCTCTGCCAGGCCGCGGCCGACCAGGCCGGTTTCCAGCGGTGCGCGCTGGATAACTTCCAGAAACCAGGCGTGGAAGGTGCTGATGGTGATACCTGGCTGGGCAGTGAGTACGCTTTCAAACAGGCCGCGTGCCAGCGGCAGTTTGGCGTCGAGCTCAGATTCAGCGACGGCACGTTCGCGCAGGAACTGGCGCACGGCGTCATCATCGGCGCTGGCGCAAAAGCGCAGCCATTCATCCAGCCGTGCCCGCATTTCGCGGGCGGCTTTACGCGTAAAGGTAATGGCCAGTATCTCGGCCGGCTGCACTCCCGCCAATAACAGACGAACGATGCGTGCTACCAGCAGCCAGGTTTTGCCACTGCCGGCGCAGGCCTCGACGACAACAGACAGGTCGGGATCAAGCGCAGTCTGGTTAAAGTCAGCGGCTGCCATTGGCCATTAACTGTTGCGCCTTGGCGCACGCAGCACCCTGATCCAGACGGCATACCTTTTGCAATGCCGGCATGGCTTCGTTGCGGCGATTGAGGCCGAGCAGCAGCATGCCTTTACTGAGTTGTGCCCGTATATTGTCTGGCGCCAGCTGAATCGCGTGCTCATAGTCCTGCAGCGCAGCCTCGTTGTGGGTCAATGCCACTTGCACGGCGCCACGGCTAACATAGAGCTGCGCGGCTTGCGGTTGTTGCGCAATGGCTCGATCCAGCAGGCTTAATGCGGTGTCGTAGCGGGTTTCGATGATGTTGAGTGTGGCCAGTTGCACCAGTGCTTCCACATAGTTGGGATTGTAGTTCAGTGCTGTTTGCAGGTCGTGTGCGGCGTCACTGCGTTGTCCGCCGATCAGCGCCAGATAGCCGCGGTTGTAATAGGCCGGAGCGAAGTCAGGGGCGATGCTGATGGCCATATTCATGTCAGCCAGCGCTAACTGTGGCTGATGCTGCTGCGCATAGACAATGCCGCGGTTGAGCCAGGCCTGAGGGTTGTTGGGGGTAAGGCTGAGGGCATGATTGGTGTCGCTCAGCGCGTTATCGAATTGGCCGAGTGCGGCATAGCTCAGGCCGCGGTTAAGCCAGGCATCGGCATATTCCGGCTGGAGTTCGATGACGTGATTGTAATCGGCGATACTTTCCTGCACGCGGCCCAGTTTGAACAGCAGGTAGCCGCGATTGAGCCAGGCATCGGCATAATCGGGTTTAAGCGCGATAGTCTTGGCGTACAGCGCCATGGCTGCTTCGGCATTACCTTCGTTCATGTCGAGTACGGCCATGTTGAAGTTGGCGTCATGCTGGTTCGGGTTGATCGCCAGGGCGGCCAGCAGGTCTTGTTTTGCAGCCGCCAGTTTACCGGTCTGCATCAAGGCATAGCCACGGTTGGTGAGTGGTCGCTCTGCCCAGATCAGGCTGGTATCAGTATTCTTGTTAACGGCGTCAGTCCATAGTGTCACCGGATCGGCAAATGTTCCGATGCGCCCCCAGCTGATAAACGCAAGGACTGCGCACAGCGCTAGTATCGGCAGCTGCTTGCGATAATTGTCGAGGCTGCCGAATAATCCGGCAATCAGCAACGGCAGCATGCTCATCCACAGATAACTGCGGTACAGCACAAACGGCTCCTGCAGACGTACTGTCACCAGCTCGGTAAAGAACAGCAGCCATGGCGCGAGCAGGGCGAAGCCGATCAGGCCGCGACGTCCACCCTGGCGCAGCAGCCACAGGCTGGCAACAGGATAGATGATAAAAGCGATGAATCCGGCAAACTCAGGCCAGCTCAGGATATGGTCGGGGAAATGCTGGCGCAGGTCGATTGCCATCCAGCCCGGGTTAGGCAGTAACCATAGCAGCAGGTATTTGAAATACAGGTAGCTTTGCGAGATAACGCTGTACAGATACACATGCTCGGGCATGATGCCGCTGTTGTTTTCCGACATTTGCGCCAGCATGCTCTGCGCAAAGATTTCATACGGCGCGCCCAGCACGCCCTTGCTGCGCAGGGTGATGAAGATGGCAACCGCGGCGAAGCCCAGATAGGTGCCCCAGGTCTTGCGCGCAATGTCGCGTAATGACGTGCGCAGCAGCAGCGACAGCAAGACGGCGACAGCCGGCAGCATCACGCTGTGCTCTTTGGAAAATACTGCCAGAAAATAGAAAACGACAGCCGCTCCCAGCCACGCTTTGCCACGTTCACGGCTGATACCGTGCAGGTAACATAGCAATGATGCCACGCTGAACAGGGTGGTCATGATGATGCTGCGTTCCACCAGATAGGCGACGCCATACACAGCGACCGGGTGGACGGCAAATGCCAGCGATAGCAGAAATGCCGTATAACTGGCAGATTTGTGGTCGCTGGCGATATTGGTCAGCTGCAGCAGGCGGGTAAAGAAGAGAAATAGCAGGCTGGCAGTGATGCCGTGCAAAATAATATTGCCCCAGCGCAGGGCCGGGATGTCCATGCCGAACAGTTGATAAGTCCAGCCCAGGCTGGCATAGGCAAACCAGCGCAGATCGAAGTGGAACAGCGATTCGCCATAATGGCGCAGGTTGGTCTCGGTGAAGAACGGCCGGTCGTCAAACACAAACGGGTAATGCAAGCCACGGCTATACAGCAGCGCAACGGCACCGCACAGCGCCAGTATCAGCATGATGCTGAGTCGCACTTGCGGTTTGCCTAGCCAGGCATAAGCTGATTCGACGGGGCTGGTAGTTTGATAAGCTGCGAGCGGGTCGTAGTGGTCTTGCATCGGCTTCACCTTGAGGCTAGGTCTGTGAGTCTTTACTTGATGACGACTTTAGTCGGGCCGTCTATGGTTTCGATTGCGGTTTTAGGCTCAGCGCCGGCGATAACTGCTCGGATACCAGGCAGATAGCGATTCATGCATTCCAGCGAGAACACGATCAGGGTCTGTACCATCTTGGTGGTGAGTACACCATCACTGATGTCCAGGCTGTTTTTGAAATTCATTTCGCCATCGTTCATGTCGATTTCGAAATTGCCCAGCGGCAGGCCGTAATTGGCACGGGTCAAAAAGTCTGCCAGAGCGCCTATGCGTTCGATGGGCACCAGCAAGTCCTGCGGGCGGGTATAGACAAAGACGCGGTGCGCTTCTTCATGGCTGTGGATGAACATATTCAATTTGCCGTCTTCGTTTTCGATAGGCAGATTGATAACCGGTAAATTAGGCACGCGTGTGGCAGGCAGGTGCATGTCATCCAGACAGGCTTGGGCGATGTCGATTAAATTCATTTTTTTTCCTTAGGTTGTATGTAGTTGGCGATGCGCACAAAGTCGGCCACGCTGATGGTTTCAGCGCGACGTTGCGGATCAATGTCCAATTGTACGAAATCTTCGGCCTTTAACAGGCCGGCGAGGGTGTTGCGTAATGTTTTGCGGCGTTGCGCAAATGCGCTGGAGACCACGTGGGCAAGTGTATCGACGCTGTTGGCATGCATGTCTTCAGCTGCCCGCGGCATCATGCGTACGATGGCGGAGTCGACTTTGGGTGGTGGATCAAATGCGGTGGGTGGCACGTCGAACAGTGATTCCATCTCAAACCGGTATTGCAGCATCACTGTTAAACGCCCGTAATCATGGGTATCGGGACTGGCAGTCATGCGCTCTACCACTTCCTTTTGCAGCATGAAATGCATGTCGATGATGTTGGGTGAAAATTCGGCGAGGTGGAACAACAGCGGGGTAGAAATATTGTACGGCAGATTGCCGATAATGCGTAATCCCTTACCCAGACTGGCAAAGTCGAATTTCAATGCATCGCCGGCATGGATAGTGAGCCGTTCCGCAGGGTAGGTGCGTTGCAGTCGGGCAATGATATCGCGATCAAGCTCTACCACATGAAAGTGGGGGATATGCGTCAGTAATGGGATCGTCAGTGCGCCAAGACCGGGGCCGATTTCCACCAAATTGTCGCCAGGCTGGGGATGTATGGCGTTGATAATCGCGTTAATAATGTCATGGTCACAGAGAAAATGCTGGCCAAAACGCTTGCGGGGTATATGTTTAGACATGTGGGTTTAGTGCCATTTGTTCAGCAAGAGCAATCGCGGCAGCCAGGCTACCGGCATGCGCCTTGCCGGTACCAGCAAGGTCAAGTGCGGTGCCGTGGTCAACGGAGGTGCGGATAATGGGCAGGCCCAGGGTGACGTTGACGCCTTCACCGAAGCTGGCGTATTTGAGTACCGGCAGACCCTGGTCGTGGTACATGGCGAGCACACAGTCCGCTTCGGCCAGGCGCGCCGGGTTAAACAGGGTGTCGGCTGCCAGCGGGCCGGTGAGATACATGCCTTCTGCACGCAGGGCTGCCAGTACCGGTTCGATAATGCGGATTTCTTCATCACCGAGATGGCCGGATTCGCCAGCATGCGGGTTGAGTCCGGCAACCAGTATATGCGGTTTGGCAATGTGAAAATGCTGCACCAGATCCTGATGCAGAATGCGCAATGTGGTGGTCAGCGATTCGGCAGTAATTGCATCGGCGACCGTGCGTAATGACAGGTGTGTCGTCGCCAGCGCGACGCGCATGTCGCCACCGACCAGCATCATCACCACGCGGGCAGTGTGAGTGGCATCGGCCAGAAATTCAGTATGGCCGGTGAAAGCTATGCCGGCCTGGTTGATGACTGCTTTATGCACCGGAGCGGTAACCATCGCCGCAAATTCGCCGGCGACACAGCCGCTAATTGCGCGGCTGAGGGTTGCCAGCACGTAGGCACCATTGGCTGGGTTGAGTACTCCTGCCTGAGCTGGTTGGGCTAGTGGCACGTGCAATACACTCAATACGCCGGCCTCGGTAGCGGGCAGGTCGTGGTCATACTCAGCGATGCGTAACGGTAAACCCAGTTGTTGTGCGCGGGCGCTAAGCAGGTCACGGTCAGCGATTGCTACGATACGCTGCTGGCGTTGTGTCTGTGCCAGCATGACGCATAAGTCGGGACCTATGCCGGCAGGTTCGCCGGCAGTGAGAGCTAGTGTGGATGTCATGCCGGGCTGCTGGCCTTAGTCTGCGTTGTGATATTCGACGTAGGCGCTATCGCGGAGCTGGCGCAACCAGTCTTCCTGAGCTTCATCGATTTTACGTTCACGCAGGGTCTGGCGGGCGAGCAGACGCTGACGCTCTTTAGTGACATCCTGAGAACGACGCTCCAGCACCTGAATCAGGTGGTAGCCGAACGGGGAATGTATCGGTTGGCTGATTTCACCCGGTTTGAGTGTGTCCATGGCATGTTCAAACTCAGGCACGGTTTCACCGGGAGAGAGCCAGCCCAGGTCGCCACCTTTGGTAGCGCTGCCGTCGTCGGAATACTGGCGTGCCATGTCTTCGAATTTCGCGCTGCCGTTTTCGATACGCTCACGAATCTGGGCAAGTCGGTTTTTTGCATCGGTTTCCGATACGATTTCATTGGTTTTGATGAGGATATGGCGGGCATGGGTTTGGCTGATAATCGTGGCCTTGTTTTGCGTACGTTTATCTATCAGTTTGATCAGGTGGAAACCATTATTACTGCGCAGGATATCGCTGGTTTCACCCGGTTTCATGGTGGTGACAGCCTGGCTAAACAGGGTAGGTATCTGTGAGCCGCGACGCCAGCCCATGGCACCACCTTCCAGTGCATTGGGCGAATCGGAGTAGCTGGCGGAAACCTGGGCAAAATCGGCTCCGCCGCGGATTGCATCCAGTGCCTTCTGGGCCTTGGCGCGCGCAGCCTGGATTTGTTCAGTCGTTGCGTTTTCCGGGATGCGGATCATGATGTGCGCGGTATTGTATTCGTCGTCGACACCCTGTTTGGCTTGTGCATCGAGGTAGGCATCTACCTCGGCTTCAGTGACGTTGATCTTGTTGTCGACCTCGCGTTCACGCAGGCGGCTGAGGATAATTTCGTCGCGGATGTCGTCACGGAATTTGTCAAAGGCAATGCCTTCTTTAGTTAATGCCGCGCGAAACTGTTCTATCGACATCTGGTTCTGGGAAGCGATGCGCTCGATAGCGCGATCCAGCATGGCACTATCAACCCGGATACCGGTTTGTGCGGCGAATTGCAGCTGAATGCGATCATTGATCATGCGTTCAAGTATCTGTTTTTCCAGCACGTCATGCGGCGGTAATGGTGTCTTGCGGCTTTCCAGTTGCTGCACAGCGCGGGCATAACGTTTATCCAGATCATGGCGGGTAATGACATCTTCATTTACCACGGCAACAATATGGTCGATGGGCTGGATTTTCGCTGCCGTGCTGCTGGACAGGTCAGTGCTCTTCTGTAGCGGCTGGTTTTCAGCAGCAAACAGCAGGTTGGGTAACAGCGCAAATAAAACCAGATAAGATTTAAGGGTTATTGAGTTCATTGGTGTTGGTGTATCCAGGTACGCTAAGTTTAAGAACATCGAGCGGATTAGAGCCTAAACGCCCAAGACCGTTCAATTCCAGTTGGATAAAGAATGATGTGCTGGTGGTGCTGGCGGCGGTCGCGATGGTCTGGAATACGCCGCGGGCGGCCCAGCAACCGCCGTTATATTCAAGTCCGGCCAAGCCTTCCACAATTTTCTTGTCAAAAATCGAGTAGTTATAACGCATCATGCCATACCAGCGTGGAGCGATAGGCCATTGCGCGGACAGGTTAATCTGATTGATTTGTCCGCTGATGGTGCGGTAACTGAAATTCATGACTTTGCCCGGCTCTGGACGATAGCTGGCCGTGAAGCTGTTGCGTACGGTTTGATTCAGTTGGGTGTTGTATTGAATCGCCGCTTCTGCACGCCATGCCTGATTGATTTGTCCGCCGATAGAGGCCAGGATGTCACTGGCGGTGTTATTGGTCACTGAGCCACCAGGCAGCGTGACTTGTTGCGGCGAGAAATACAGGCGCTGCCCGACTGCGACGCGCAGACGCTCCAGTCCGTTTTCGGTGTCCAGCAGCCGTGACGTCATGGCCATAGTGAGCTGGTTGGCATCGTTGATACGGTCGTTGCCGACAAAGCGGTTTTCGGTAAACAGTTGTGCGTAGTTCAGATCCATCTCGGCACTGTCAAAATTCGGCAGTGTGCTTTGGTTCTGGTAAGGGATGTAAACGTAATACAGGCGTGGCTCCAGGCTTTGCTGATAATTGCGGCCGAAGACGTTGATGTTGCGATCAAAATACATGCCGCTATCCAGGCTCATGATCGGCAGCGCACGTGAAGCATTGGTAGCGGGCGTCGTCGCTGTTGAATCCAGCATGTATTCTGTGGCATGTACCCCAATCTTGGGGGTGATATAGCCGAATTCATTCAGCAGCGGCATGCTCACGCTGGGGTAAGCGACCAGGCGAGAGCCGTTAATCAGGGTCGGGTGCGCGAAACGGGTCAGCTCGCCATTAAAGCTGAGATCCAGGCCATAGTCGTTGCTGCGTGCCGCTTGCAGGCTAAGTTGCGGCAGGCGGCTGTACGGCGGGATAACTGGCGCATTGGGATCCTGCAGGGTCTGGAATTGTTGTACTCGTGCGACTGCGCGCCACCAGCTGGCCTGATATGTCAGCGAAGCTTCCTGATTCAGGTTGGTCAGCGAGGTAGCGCTGATCTGGTTGGACAGTTCACGGAAGTAATTGTTATCCGACACGCTTTGATACACGACATGGCCAGTCCAGCCAGGCGCGAAACTCTGGTCATGCTGGGCAAAGATGCTCCAGCGGTTGGTTTTGGTCGTGCTGTCCGGCAAAAATTCGCCATTGAAGATGCCGCGATAGGTATCGGCCAAGTAGCGGAATTCGCCGCCTATTTGTAAGCCACGCTTGGTCATGAAGCGTGGGGTAATGGTGGCATCGTAGTTGGGGGCGATATTCCAGTACCACGGCATGGAAATTTCGGTACCGCTATTGCCGGTCGTGCCGAAAGTAGGTGCAAGTAATCCGCTGCGACGTCGGTTATCCAGAGGAAAGTCTATCCACGGTGTATATAAAATCGGTGTGCCTTTGAATTCTATGTAGGCGCTATGCGCGGTACCCACATGGCGCGTGTTGTCTATTTGCAATTCCTTGACGCGCAAATACCAGTCGTCATTACCGACTGGGCAGGTGGTGTAGCTGGCATCTTTTAAGCGGTACTGCTCTTCGCCTTCGAAATTAAGTACCGATGCATCGCCGCGGCGATTGGCGATGACGCGATTCGTCGGGGTGCTGGGTTCGGTGCTGATCAGGCTGAACACTGGCTGCTCCATGGCGCCGACCTGCGAATTCATCTGGAAATCGAGTTTTGGGCCGGTCAGGGTCAGGCCTTGTTGCTTTAAGCAGACATTGCCGCTGGCCTCGACTACGTCGGTAGTTTCGGTATAGTGCAATTTGTCCGCAGTAACGATGCCGGTGTTGCGCCGCAGTTCTACATCACCGCTGGCGTTAATTTGCTGGCCCTGCACGCCGTGCATTTCGTCTGCGCGTATGAACAGTGACGAATCTTCCGCCGATTTGGTTAAAGGCGCGAGATCGGGACTGCTTTGCAGCAGTATCGCATCATCGCCCACGGCGACACCGCTGAGTAGCAACAGAGGTGCGGCAAGGTGGCGGCTAAATCGGTGTCTAGGCATTGTGTAGGCGGTAAACGAATGATGCTAAAATGGGTTAATTAAATTTAGTCGTTTATTAGGAATATCATGCAGCGTCAACAGCTTATCCAATCTTGGTTAGAAACACTATTTCCCGATTTAGCACCCGTGCTGACATCAGCCTCGGCGGATGCCAGCTTCCGGCGCTATTTTCGCGCTACGTTGTCCAACGGTGACCATTATATAGTGATGGACGCGCCACCGCAGTATGAAGATTGCCAACCTTTTATTCATGTGGCGGAATTATTTGCCGCCGCCGGGGTTAATGTACCACGAGTGCTGCAGCAAGACCTGGGACAAGGCTTTTTGCTGCTCACCGATCTGGGTGATACAACCTACCTTGCTGCGCTAAATACCACAAATGCACACCCATTATATATGGATGCGATTGATGCGTTAATCCAAATTCAATCTGCCAGCCAACCGGGCGTGCTGCCCGAATATGACGCTGCCCTGTTATCGCGTGAATTGCAGCTGTTTCCGGACTGGTATGTGGCAAAACATCTGGGTGCTACGCTAAGTGATGAGCAGTCCAGAGTGCTGCAAACGGCATTTACCAAACTGCTGGATAACAATCTGGCGCAAGCGCAAGTATTCGTGCACCGTGATTATCATAGCCGTAATCTGATGGTGACGGAGCCTAATCCCGGTGTGCTGGATTTTCAGGATGCGGTGTTCGGGCCGATTACTTACGATCTGGCGTCATTGTTTAAAGATGCTTATATCGCCTGGGATGAGGAAGTGGTCATAGACTGGCTGATCCGCTACTGGGAAAAAGCGCGGTTGGTGAATTTGCCGGTGCCTGCCGATTTCGGCGCGTTTTACCGCGATTTCGAGTTGATGGGTTTGCAGCGCCATCTCAAGGTGCTGGGCATTTTTGCCCGCTTGTATCACCGTGATGGTAAAGACAGTTACCTCAAGGATATGCCGCTGGTCATGCATTACGTGCGCCGCACAGCTGACCGTTATCGTGAATTCGGGCCATTGCTGAAGCTGCTGGACGAGCTGCATGGAACGCAAGTTGACACAGGGTACACATTTTGAATCTACATACAGCCATGATACTCGCGGCCGGACGCGGTGAACGCATGCGTCCACTCACCGACCGTACGCCTAAACCTTTGCTAGTGGCAGGTGGCAAACCGTTGATCGTCTGGCATCTGCAAC
This sequence comes from Sulfuriferula thiophila, assembly GCF_003864975.1. Lineage (NCBI taxonomy): Bacteria > Pseudomonadati > Pseudomonadota > Betaproteobacteria > Nitrosomonadales > Sulfuricellaceae > Sulfuriferula > Sulfuriferula thiophila. The sequence goes on along the minus strand of NZ_BHGL01000007.1, from coordinate 272,765 downwards.
GTCTGGTTGCCGCCGGGTTCCGCCGCGTGGTGATCAATCACGCCTATCTGGGGGCGCAAATTGAAGCGTATCTGGGTAACGGCGCAGATTTTGGCATAGAAATCGAGTATTCGCCTGAGGAGACTGCGCTGGAAACAGCGGGAGGTATTGCTCATGCTTTGCCCATGCTGGGCGATGAGCCGTTCCTGGTGGTGAATGGCGATGTCTGGACGGATTATGATTTTGCGCCTATATGCAGCAGTGATCTGGCGGCGGAGCGACTGGCGCATCTGGTGCTGGTGGCTAACCCGCATCACAACCTGAAGGGCGACTTCGCGTTGAAGGATGGGCTGGTGCAGAGCGAGGGTACCCCGCGCCTGACGTTTAGCGGTATCGGCTGTTACCACCCGGCGCTGTTTGCCGGGTTAGACCCCGAGCAGCCGGCCAAGTTGGCACCGTTGTTGCGCAGTGCCATGCAGCAGGGCCGGGTCAGCGGCGAGTGTTATGCGGGGCTGTGGTACGACATTGGTACGCCGGCGCGGTTGCAAGAGCTGGATGCGATGTTGTTTGATGATATGCGGAACGGACATTAATGGATGCAAACGCAGTAAAGCTCGCCGTCACAATAGATACTGATCTGGTAAACGCGTTGCGCCAGCACTGGCTGGTATTGATGGAATTGGCGGTGTGGGGTGAAGTCAAATCGACGCGCATGGGCGCTACGTCACGCATGCGTAAACGTCTGCTGGAAGTTGGTGAGAAATTACGGTCGCTGGTCGCTGATCGGGCATGGATCCCACATCCGCGTGAACAGGTTAAAAATGCGCTGGGCTCGGCGTACAGCCTGAAAGATGCTTTGCTGCAGTTTGAGCGCGCCGCCCAGGATGTGGATGGTGGTACGGATTACGCCGCGTTCGCAGCAGGTGTGATTGCCTTGCACCAATGTCTGCTGGATCGCTTGCCTGATCTGGAAAATCAATGGGCCGGATTACTGGACTCGCAATATGATGAGGATGAGGACGAATTAGATGATTGATTGCATCCCATTTATTCAGCGGCGCGAACGCCTGATGCAGCATCTTGGCAGCGGAATTGCCGTACTGGCTACTGCACCGGAGCGGGTGCGTAACCGTGATTCGCATTTCCCTTATCGCTTTGATAGCCACTTTTATTATCTGACCGGATTTACCGAGCCGGAAGCCGTTGTGGTATTGCAGGCAGATAGCAATAAAGCAATTCTGTTTTGCCGCGACAAGGATATGGAACGTGAAATCTGGGACGGTTTCCGTTATGGGCCGACTGCGGCGGCGGAGACATTCGGTTTTGATGAAGCCTATTCCATCCGCGAGCTGGACGAGCGCCTGCCGAAACTGATGGCGAATCAGCCGGCGCTGCATTATGCGCTGGGCGCCGATAGCAGTTGGGATCAGCGCGTGTTGGGCTGGCTCAATAACGTCCGTGATCAGGCTCGCAGCGGTGTCTCTGCGCCTGCCGAGCTGCGCGATGTGCGTGTTTTGGTTGATGCGATGCGTTTGCTCAAGGACGATTTTGAAATCGACCTGATGCGGCGTTCGGCAACGATTGCCTGTGGCGCGCATCGTCGTGCCATGCTGGCAACGCAGCCGGGTGGCTATGAGTATCAGGTCGAAGCGGAGATACTGCATGAGTTCCGCCGCTATGGTGCGCAATCCCCGGCTTATACCTCTATTGTGGCGGGTGGCGCCAATGCCTGTGTATTGCATTATGTAGACAATAACGCCAGCCTGCATGCGGGTGATTTGCTGCTGATCGATGCCGGTTGTGAACTGGATGGTTATGCGTCGGATATTACCCGCACCTTCCCGGTCAATGGCCAATTCAGCGGTGCACAGCGTGATATGTACGAACTGGTGCTGGCGGCGCAGGCTGCCGCAATTTTTGCAGTCAATCCGCAGTCACATTTTAATAGCGCACATGAAGCAGCGGTACGTGTGCTGGTACAGGGCATGATCGATTTTGGGCTGTGCCACGGCAGTGTGGACGGCGTGATCGAGTCGGGCGATTATCGCCGCTTCTATATGCATCGCACCGGGCACTGGCTGGGGCTGGACGTGCATGACGTCGGCGATTACAAACAGGATGGCGAATGGCGCAAGCTGCAGCCCGGCATGGTGGTTACCGTAGAGCCGGGTTGTTATATACGTCCGGCGGATAATGTGCCGGAAGCTTATTGGAATATCGGTATCCGCATCGAGGATGATGTGCTGGTGACTGCCGGTGGTGCCGAGGTATTGACCGTGGATGCGCCGAAGTCGGTAGTGGAGATTGAAAGCTGGATGCAGCAGCGGCAGGTTGCCGAATGGCCGGGAGCGCTTTAGGAGGCTGTATGCGTGAACATAGCGATATTGTAATTGCAGGCGGCGGGCCGGTGGGTGCCACTCTGGCATTGGCTCTGGCCGATAGCGACTGGCGCGTACAGGTACTGGAGGCACGCGCCGATCTGAGCCGGGCGGCGCATAAACGCACGCTGGCCTTGTCCTACGGCAGCCGTCTGATCCTGGAGCGGCTGGGTGTATGGTCGCGACTGGATGATGTGACCGAGATCAAGGATATTCATGTGTCGCAACGCGGCAGCCTGGGCATGAGCCGGTTGCGCGCGACGGAAGAAGGTCTGCCGGCACTGGGTTATGTGGTGGATTATGCTGAGCTGGACAGTGTGCTGCATGATGCATTGCGCGCCAGTGCTGTGGATGTGGTGGTGGGTGCACGGGTCACAACGATTGCGCACAACACCGGCTATGCGCGAGTGCAGGTTGAGCAAGGTGGCGCGACGCATTACATTACCACGCGGCTGGCAGTGGTCGCCGATGGTGGTGCAGGTGGCGCCGAGCGTGTGACGCGAGAGTATGACCAGCACGCGTTGCTGGCTTCGGTAACGACAGAACTGCCGCATCAGGGCTGCGCGTATGAACGCTTTACCGCAGATGGTCCGGTGGCATTATTGCCGCAAGGTGATGGCTTTGCGCTGGTATGGACGGCAACCCCGCAACGGGTGACCGAGCTGCTGGCCATGCCAGATGACGAATTTTTACTGGCGCTGCATGCGCATTTTGGCGATCGCGTTGGACGCTTTCTGAGTGTTCACGCCCGCGCCAGTTTCCCGCTGGTGTTGCGTTATGCTCAGGATACTGTGGCGCCGCATCAGGTGATGATAGGTAATGCTGCGCAGACGCTACATCCGGTTGCCGGGCAGGGTTTTAATCTGGGTCTGCGCGACGCGTGGGAGCTGGCGGAAATGGTGCGCGACTGCGACCGCGAAGCCTTGGGCAGTCTGGATATGCTGAAACGCTATCAGGCCAGCCGGCGCGTCGATACCTCGGCCAGTATTTTCTTTACCGATCTGCTGGTAAGGCTTTTTTCCAATGCCAATCCGCTGTTGCAGCACAGCCGCAGTCTGGGATTGATGGCGCTGCAGTTAGTGCCGCCCGCCAAGCATATGGTGGCGCGGCGCATGATATTCGGAGCTCGCGGATGACAGCGCAAACTTATGATGTGGTTATCGTCGGTGCCGGCATCGTCGGCGCGGCTTTTGCTGCGGCCATGCGTGACAGCGGATTGAAACTGGCGCTGATCGAGCCGCACCCGCCAGCGCCACCCACTGCTGACTGGGATACACGTATTTATGCAATCAGCCCGGGCAGTGCCGATTTTTTGCAAACCTTGGGCGTGTGGCAAACCCTGGATCAAGGCCGTATCGGTCCGGTGTATGGCATGCATATCCGCGGCGACAGTGGCGCTGCACTGAAATTCGATGCCTATAGTGCTGGCGTGCCGCAACTGGCGGCAATCATGGAGAGTGGTCGCATCCAGTATGGTTTGTGGGAGGTGCTGCAGGATCAGTCTAATCTTACGTTGTTCGCCGGTGCTGGCTGTGCCGAATTGGCCTGGTCGGCAGCGGGTGCGCGGCTGGCACTGGCTGATGGCACGGTGTTGCACAGCAAGTTGATTGTTGCCGCGGATGGTGGGCAGTCCTGGGTGCGTCAACAGGCCGGAATTACCTCGCAGCGCGAAGATTATTTACAGTCAGGTGTGGTGGCAAATTTCAGTGTGGAACGCCCGCACCGCGGTATCGCCCGGCAGTGGTTCCGTGCCGATGGCGTGCTGGCCTGGCTGCCGTTGCCGGAGAACCATATCTCCATGGTGTGGTCTACCGATGCAGCGCATACTCAGGCATTGCTGGCGGCAACGCCGGAACAGCTGGCCGCGGAAGTGGCGGCTGCAGGCGGGCATGAACTGGGCAGGTTATCCCAAGTGGGGCGTACTGCGGCTTTCCCGTTGAGTATCAATCGCGTATCGACGCTGGTACAGCCCGGCCTGGCACTGATCGGCGATGCGGCTCACGGCGTACATCCCCTGGCAGGGCAGGGTGTGAATCTGGGATTGCGCGATGCACGCGAACTGGCGCAGGTATTGCAGCAGCGTGGTGGTGCGTCTTGCGGTGAACTGGCATTGCTGCGGCGTTATGAACGTGCTCGTAAAGGTGATATCGCAGCGATGCAAACTGTAACAGACAGCCTGCATCATGTGTTCCGCAGCCAGAACCCGCTGCTGATGAAGCTGCGTAATGCCGGTATGGATTTTACCAATCATCTTAACCCGGTCAAAACCTGGCTGATGCGCCAGGCTCTGGGTTAATTCAATTTTATTTTTTAAGGATCAGATATGTTTAAACGTAGTGTGCTGTCATTAATGTTGGTTAGCAGTTTGTTGGCGTGCAGCGCCAATGCTGATCAGACTGCAATCAAAAAAACGCTGGCAGCGCAATTCCCCGGCGCAGAAATTAGCAGCATCACAAAAACACCTTATGCCGGCTTGTATGAAGTGCTGATTGACGGGCAAATTATTTACACGGATGAAACTGCTGCTTATGTGTTTTTAGGCAGCGTGGTGGACACCAAGGCCAAGAAAAATATCACCAATGAGCGTATGGCCAAGCTCAATGAAGTGAAGTTTGATAACCTGCCGTTCGAGAATGCAATCAAATATGTAAAAGGCGATGGTAGTCGCAAGCTGGCTATTTTTTCTGATCCTGAGTGCCCGTTCTGCAAAAAGCTCGAGCAGGAGCTGACCAAGGTCGATAACGTCACTATTTACATTTTCCCGTACCCGATAGCCGGTTTGCATCCGCAGGCGACGGCTGCATCCAAGGCAATCTGGTGTGCACCGGATCGTAATGCAGCCTGGCAGGATGCGTTATTGAAAGGCGTGTTGCCGAAGAATGATGGCAAGTGCAAAAATCCGGTGGATGCCAATGTCGCTTATGGTAACAAGCTGCGTATCTCCGGCACTCCGACCCTGATATTCTCCAACGGCCAGCGTGTTCCGGGCATGGTGCCGGCAGACAAGCTGGAAAAATTGCTGGATGCATCTAAATAATCAAGGAATAAACGATGTGGGACGAACGTTATAACGTACCGGAATTTATTTTTGGTACCGAGCCAAATGTATTCCTGACGCAACAGGCGTTCCGCCTGACTCCCGGGCAGCGCGTGCTGGCGGTGGCCGATGGCGAAGGCCGCAATGGTGTGTGGATGGCGCAACAGGGCTTGTCGGTGTTGTCTGTTGAAGGCTCCAGCGTAGCGTTGGCGAAAGCACAGAAGCTGGCGCAGGAGCGTGGCGTGAATCTGGATTTTGAGTGTGCCGATTTACTGCGGTGGCAGTGGGGTGAAGCACGGTTTGATGCCGTGGTTGCTATCTTTATCCAATTCGCCGATCCTGCTGGTCGCAAAATCCTGTTTGAGGGCATGAAAGCTGCGCTCAAGCCCGGTGGCTTATTATTGCTGCAAGGCTATACGCCACGCCAGCTGGAATTTAAAACTGGCGGTCCATCGGCAGCTGAAAATATGTATACCGAGCCTATGCTCAGAGAGCTTCTTGCCGGTTGGGAAATTCTGCATTTGCACGAACATGACGAGCACATCAGTGAAGGCGCTCATCACCATGGCATGTCAGCGCTAATTGATGTGGTGGCACGTAAACCGGGGTAGTTTTTTTTCACCCTTTATAACAATAACGGATACAACCGGAGGGGATATGAAAACAGCAATAACAGGTTCGGTGGCAGCTATGTTCGCGGCTGGCATGCTGGCAAGTCAGGTCGTCAGTGCGCAGCCGTTGCTGGAAGCGCTGGTTCCTGCCTATTTTGATCCGCCGGTCAACCCGGCAGGCTGGAGCAGTTTGGCGACTGCTGCTCAGAAAATTCCGCTGTCTGTCATCATGAATCCCGCCTCCGGGCCGGGTGCCGCGCAGGACGCCAGTTATGTCAGCGCAGTGCAGAATGTGCGCCTGGCCGGCGGCCATGTGCTGGGTTATGTGGCCACCGGCTATGGCACGCGCCCCATGGCTGACGTGATCAATGATATCAATCTGTATATCGCGTGGTATCCGGTAGACGGCATCTTCCTCGACGAAATGAGCAACGATGCCAACACTAGCCATTACACGTATTATCAGTCGATTTATGATCAGATCAAAACCATTAACTATAACTATCGGGTAATCGGTAATCCCGGCACCAATACCCAGCAGTCCTATCTCACGCTGCCTACGGCTGATGCGCTGGTGGTGTTTGAGGGTAAGGCAAGGGCATATAACAGCTTCGTACCCAGTGCGTGGGTTGCTGGTTACAATCGTCAATATTTTGGCAATCTGGTGTACAGCATGACTAGCAGCAGTCAGCTCAGTACCTATCTTAACCTTGCGGTAAGTCGTAATGCCGGATTGGTGTATCTGACCAACGATACGGGGACTAATCCGTGGGATACCTTACCCGGTTACTGGGATGCTGAGGTGAATTGCATTGCCAATATTAATCAGGGATTGGCATGTTGAAGGAGCTTGATGTAAGTCGCGTTATATTTATGTAGGCCAATGTGGTTTGCTTTGAAAAATAATAAATACTATTGATAGTGATTCTCATTTAATGTAAAATTCATTCATCGTTATTTTAATTTTAAGGAAATTGTGATGAATATGCTTAAAACCTTGCTTGTCAGCACCATGCTCAGTTTGGCGGCAACTTCAGTGAGTGCGGCTGAAGTAGTCGTGTACTCTGCCAGAAATGAACAGCTCATTAAACCTTTGTTCGATGCTTACACCAAGGATACGGGTGTGGAGGTGAAGTTTATTACTGATAAAGAAGGTGCTTTGCTCCAGCGTCTCAAGGCGGAAGGTCAGAATACGCCTGCCGACATGCTGATTACCGTGGATGCCGGTAATCTCTGGGAGGCTGCGAAGGAGGGGCTGCTCAAGCCAGTGCAGTCGAAAACATTAAATGCAAATGTGCCAGCTTATTTGCGTGACCCGGGTGATCAATGGTTCGGGTTGTCGGTACGCGCCCGCACTATTTTTTATAACAACCAGAAGGTAAAGCCTGGCGATCTGTCAACGTACGAAGATTTGGGTAACGCTAAGTGGAAGGGTCGTCTGTGCCTGCGCACTTCCAAAAAAGTATACAACCAGTCGCTGGTAGCCATGATGATTGCAGAACATGGCGCAGCTAAAACAGAACAGATCGTCAAATCCTGGGTTGCAAATCTCGCTACAGATCCGTTCCCGGATGATACCAAAATGCTGGAAGCGATTGCCGCCGGTCAGTGTGATGTAGGTATAGCCAACACCTATTATTATGGGCGCTTGATGGAGAAAAAAGCGGGCTTGCCGCTGTCTGTATTCTGGCCTAACCAGAAAGCTGGCGGCGTGCATGTGAATGTTTCCGGTGCTGGTATAGTGAAATATGCCAAACATGAAAAAGAAGCGGTAGCACTGCTGGAGTGGTTGTCATCACCCAAGGCGCAGAATCTGTTTGCCGATGTCAATATGGAATATCCGGTCAATCCAGCCGTCAAGGCTGATCCTGTGGTGGCCGCCTGGGGCAGCTTCAAGCAAAACCCGGTAAACCTTGCAAAAGCAGGTGAATTGCAGGCTGAGGCGGTTAAATTAATGGATCGCGCCGGTTATAGATGAGAGGCAATGGCTGGCGACTGACTGCGACCTTGATCGCAGTTCTGGTTATTATCCCGCTCGTAATCGTACTGGCTTCACTGTTTAATCCGGAACGGGAAATCTGGCAGCACCTGCTGGAATACGTGCTGCCCGGTCTGCTTGGCAATACCGTGAAGCTGGTGGTGGGGGTGGCAATTGGTGTTACGCTGCTTGGTGTCAGCCTGGCCTGGCTGACTGCCGTATGCGAATTTCCCGGACGGCGCTTTTTTTCCTGGGCGTTGTTGCTGCCACTGGCCGTGCCAGCCTATGTCACTGCTTTTGTTTACGTTGCTCTGCTTGATTTCACCGGGCCAGTGCAAACCTGGCTGCGTGAATTTGCCGGTGGTCCGGTCGTGTTTCCGCCCATTCGTTCAGCCGGGGGCGTGATCCTGGTAATGGTTCTGGCTCTGTACCCTTATGTTTATCTGCTGGCACGCAATGCGTTCCTTACCCAGGGGAGACAAGCGCTGGAAGTGGCGCAGTCGCTTGGCTACAGCCGGAAATCCGGATTTTTTAAGGTGGCATTACCACTGGCACGCCCCTGGATTATTTCAGGTCTGATGCTGGCCTTGATGGAAACGCTGGCGGATTTCGGTACGGTTGCCGTATTCAATTACGACACATTCACTACGGCTATCTACAAAACATGGTTCGGCATGTTTTCGCTGCAAGGCGCATCTCAGCTGGCATCCGTGCTGATAGTGCTGGTGTTCGCCTTAATTGTGGCAGAGCAAATGTCGCGCCGCGGTTTGCGCTTTACGCAGGCTGGGCGACATACGCGCATGGATAGAATTGTTCTGCGCGGGTATAACGCATGGCTGGCCAGCGGTTTTGCTGCTCTGATTTTGCTGGTGGCATTTATCATCCCGGTAATGCAATTGTTGTCCTGGTCGGCAAAAGTTTTTGTGCAGGATTTTGATGCGCGTTATGTCGAATTTCTCTGGCACTCACTGTTACTGGGTGGATTGTCCGCGGTGCTGGTTGTTGTGACCGCATTGTTACTGACTTATGCCCAGCGCCAGCATAACGATAGCTGGACAGTTGCCATGGTACGCATCGCAACACTGGGGTATGCAGTACCCGGTGCTGTGCTGGCCGTGGGTATCGTCATTCCTCTGGCATGGCTCGATCAACAGTTGATCGGTACTGCTAAAAGCTGGTTTGGTATCGACACTGGTCTGATTTTGCAGGGCACACTATTGGTTATGCTGCCCGCCTATCTGACCAGATTTCTAGCGGTTGGCTATAATCCGATGGACAGTGCCATGCAGCGCATTACCCGTAACCTGGAAGAGGCGTCGCGCAGTTTGGGTTTTTCCGGGCTGGCCATGTTGCGCCGCGTGCATCTGCCCATGTTGCGCGGTGGTTTGCTGTCGGCTGCCGCTCTGGTATTTGTCGATGTAATGAAGGAAATGCCGATTACCTTGATGACGCGTCCATTCGGCTGGGATACGCTGGCAGTGCGCATATTTGAAATGACTTCGGAAGGTGAATGGGAGCGTGCGGCATTGCCCGCTGTGGCACTGGTACTTGCCGGATTGCTGCCCATTGCCTTGCTGGTAAAACACTCGGAAAAATCCAGATGACTAGTTCTATACAGTGCCCCGTCCCTGTGCCAGGCGTTTATCAGCTGGAGGTGCAGGCTATACACCAGGGATATGGTGACCAGGCAGTGGTGAAAGGCCTTTCCTTCAAGCTTGCTCAAGGCACTATCGGCTGCCTGCTCGGTCCTTCCGGTTGCGGCAAAACCACCGTGCTGCGTGGCGTGGCTGGCTTCGAGCCGGTTAGTGGCGGGGAAATCATGATTAACGGTGCCAGCGTGAGCCGGTCTGGTTTTGTGCTGCCACCCGAACAAAGACGAGTAGGCATGGTGTTTCAGGATTATGCCTTGTTCCCCCATCTCAACGTGGCTGACAACATCGGCTTCGGTCTGCACGGTGTGGGCAGGCGGGAACGTGCCCAGCGTGTGGCAGAGCTGCTCGAGGTCGTAGGCCTGCCGGACAGCGGCCGTAAATTTCCCCATGAATTATCGGGTGGACAACAGCAGCGTGTTGCCCTGGCCAGAGCCTTGGCGCCGTGCCCGGCGCTATTGCTGCTGGATGAGCCCTTCTCCAGTCTGGATGTCGCGCTGCGCGAGCGGCTTGGCCAGGAAGTGCGCGACATTCTCAAGCAGCAGAACACCACGGCGCTGATAGTCACGCATGATCAGAATGAGGCGTTTGCTATCGCCGACGAGATCGGCGTTATGCATCATGGAGTGCTGCAACAATGGGATACTGCTTATAATCTTTATCACCAGCCAGCCAGCCGTTTCGTCGCTGATTTTATCGGTGAAGGGGTGCTGATACCCGGTACTGTACGCAATGGTAATCAGGTAGAAACCGTTTTGGGTACTCTGGCAGGGGAAATACCGCCGCAATGCGGTAATGCATGCAAAGTGGAAGTGCTGTTGCGTCCGGATGATGTTGTGCACGATGATGCAAGTGCCATGCAAGCCGAAGTGGTGCACAAAGCGTTTCGCGGCGCAGACATACTCTACACGCTTATGCTTGCAGGAGGGCAGAAGGTATTATCTCTGGTATCCAGTCATCACAATCATGCCTATGGAGAGATGATCGGTATCCGCATCGAGGCTGATCATGTCGTTGTATTCCCTTGTACTGCTGCGTGACGCCCAGGCTGATTGATCATTCCGGCGTGGCTGTCAGTGTTGCGAGCACGATCAACCTTACCGGAATGACTCGTTGCGTTCAGTTGCGAATAGCCTTTGCACTATCAAAGTAGGTATAAGGCTTGCCGCGCTGATACAGCGTGTGGGTATTTAACTCGATCTGGTAGTGCTGCTGCGTGTGGTTGATGTCCTTGCCGTCCGGATCAGTCGGATACACGACTTTCAGATCGTCAGCACGGGATGATGTCAGCACATGCTGTGTCACTTTTGGCTTATAGCTGGCCTTGGTGCTGCGCAAGGCTTCCACCAGCACTCGTCCGTCATGCCCTTCTCCGGCCAGTTTCAAGCCCATGATATGCGCGATGGTCGGTGCCACATCGACGTTGCCACTAGGTGCTACGTCGCGATAGCTGCGGCGGAAATCCGGGCCGTAAGCGATCAGTGTGTTATGCACATCGATAGGGCTGAAACTGCCGTGCATACCGCGATTATTGCCGGCGCTTTCGTATTCCGTGCCTGGCATGCCTTGGACGACAGCCTTATCGTTGAAGTTGAAGCTCACCACCATGTCAGGATTGCGTCCCTCGGTATTTTCCAGATGCACCAGTTGCAGCGGCAGTGTGCCGGGCAGTTTGCCGTAGCGGCTGTCGATAAACACCGCGCCGTATTCCGGGCGCGATTGCACATAGCGTACGACTTTGGCGACGGTGTCTGCATCGTGGTCAGGCAGGTACAGATAATCACTGCCGCCATTCGCGGCAATCACGATAGGGTGCTTATCCAGCGGCAGTGTAGCGGGAACCTTGAAGCTGGCAGTGGTGTATTTTTGTCCGGCTTTACCGCAGATGCTGCCGTCATTATCCGTCTGGGTGACATAAACCGGGGTGTTGTCGGCACGGATGCCGGACATCACCGGATCCAGCACGCAGCCATTACCATCAAACGCAGTAAAACCGGCGCGGGTAAGCAGATCCGCCGTGCGCACATCGCCCGATACCGAATAGGCCAGCTCGCTGGTTTGACCAGGCTTGCCGTCGGCGATAACGCGCAGCGGGAACCAGTCCGCATCCCCGGCAACGCTACTGTGACCGTGATCGGAGACAACGACGATATCGGTATTGGCTGCCATTTTCAACGCTTTGAGTCTGGCTTGCAGTTCGCCCAGCAGCTGATCCTGCGCGTGTAATGCATCCAGCGCATTGGCGGTGCCGGGGCCGTAATTATGCTGGGTGGAATCCGGGTTGCGCATCCACACCACGCTCAGTCCGGGCTGGTGGGCTGGCAGGATATAGCCGAGATAAGCGTGCATCATGTAGGCGTTCGCCTTGCTGTACGGCGAACCGCTGGCATTGGTAGGGTCGGTGGTGACTTTGTCATCCAGTTTGCTGACTTTGTCGGCAGCAGTCGGATCACCGTTGTCGTCTTTCAGTACCAGCGCGGCATTGCTGTCCGTCAGTGGTGTGGTTTTGGGTAGCGCTATGCCAGCGGCCTGTAATTCCTGCGCCAGACTCAGTGGTAGCACCGTGCGCTCGTCCAGCAATAACCCGCCGCGCTTGAAATCCTGCATATAGGCCGGACCGGATTTGCCAATGGCAGCAGTAGTGATGCCGCGTGCCTGTGCTGCCTGGAACAGGGTGCCGACCATCAGCAGATGATCGTTATAGGAAGCATTGAGCGCATCGAGGATGCCGTAATCCTCAGTAAATTGCGGTTGCTGGAAATCCACCGGCTTGCCGTGTGCATCCTTGCCTGCAGCACTGGCGTGCCACACGGTGTTGCCATAGAACCCGGTATGTTCGGGGAAACTGCCAGTCGCAAAGCTGGCCGCATTCATCATGGTAAAGGTCGGATAAGTCGCGTGGTTAGCAGTGAAGTTCACTCCCGCTGTACGCATGCGGTACAGGTTGGGCGTGTCAACTTTAGTCACCGAATCCGGGCGCAGGCCATCCCACACGAAAATAATCACGTGACGGGAATTGGTCGGCGCTTTGGCGGGGGTGGCCTGGGCGGGTAATGAGGATAATAGCAGGCTGGCAGCCAGCGCTAAACAGATTTGTTTTAGAGCAGGTGTATTCATGATGAACTTGGTCATTACGTGAATTGATGGTGGCGTTAGCTTACCTAACGCGAATGACGGGAGTGCGGCAGAATGCTGACGGATTGCTGAGAGACGGTTCAGGGATGCGAAGCGTGTCACCGCAGCGAAGCGAGTTGCTGCGGTGGTATTCCTTATCGCACCGGTTTTGCTGTGAGTTCTTGCAATGTCAGCTGTTTTGCCCAAATTTGCTTGCCATTGACATCAAAGCTTTTGACATCCATGACGCGTGCTTTGAGCGGACCGGAGAAGCTCAGCGTGCAGTAGTTGCGTTCGCCTACCAGGGTATCGTCTACCAGTTCCGGATTGCTGCGCTCGCTGTCAACGTTGTGCGTACCCGAGGTAAACGGCGAGCAGGTCAGCTCGTACAGCGGATAGGCGTCGGCACGCGGCATGCGCATTAGTTCGGACTGATGGCGGTCACCGGACAGGAACATCACACCGTTGACGTGCGTTTGCGTCAGCCAGTCGAGGAAGTCCTTGCGTTCGGTGGTATAGGATTGCCAGCCTTCATACTTGTTTTCGTCGTTGATCATTTGCCCGCCCGCAGCAATGATCTTGAAGCTGGCGGTGGACGACAGCAGCGCGTTTTTCAGCCAGTCCATTTGCACTTTGCCGAACATGGCTTTGTCAGCAGTATCGGGCATATTCTGGTTGTCGCGGTAATAACGGTCGTCGAGCAGGAAAAAATCGACATCGTAATAGCTGACTTTGGTGAATACGCCGGGCGTGCCAGGCAAGCCGTAGCTGGGGTTTGCCCAGTAGTCCTTGAACAGTTCCAGACTTTCCTGCTTGAAGATGAAGCTTTTGTCGCTGTCATTGGGGCCGTAATCGTGGTCATCCCAGATGGCGTAGTGCTGGCCGGTCTGCAGGAGTTTCTGCAATTCGGGCAATGCGCGATCATGCTGGTAGCGTAGCGGCATGTCCAGCGGGCTGCCGTAATCCGCTTCACGGAAATACAGGTTGTCGCCCAGCCAGACAGTCAGATCCGGTTTGACTGCCGCCATGTTTTTGAGAATTTCATAGTGGCCGCCGTAGGGAGTGCCGGGGCGATCATATTGCGCCTCGTTGATGTACAGGCATGAGCCGGTCAAGGCTGTAAATGCGGGCGGATCTGCGCGCCATTGCCAGAGTGGCTGGGTATTAAAGCTGAGTTTATCGGCCACGGCCTTGTTGTCGAACATCATGCGATATTCATAGTGCTGCCCCGGCTCCAGACCCGTGACGGCGAGGTGCCCGGTGAAATGGTGCGCCGCTGTGAGCGAGGTTTTTGCAGTCTGGTGCAATTTGCCATCGGGCGTGCGGTATTCCAGCCAGGCCTGAGTGGCCGCGTCCGCTTGTACCCAGACCATCGCGCTGCGCATGCTGACGCTGCCTACCATGGGGCCGGCCTGTAGTTGTGCTGCGGCAGCAGCATTGGGCAATGTTAGCGGCAGGGTGAGAAATGCCAGCCCGATAGTAAGATTACGCATAATTGGTTTCCCGGCTATGGTGGAGTATGAGCAGCTTGAACTGATCGGCGATACGTTCAACGCGCTCCTGAAACAGATTGTAGAAAAACAGTCCGTACAAGGCTACGCCTATGCCTATGCCCAGCGCAGTAGCATACAAGGCAGTACCGATGCCGGCACTGACAGCGGATGGATCGGAAATGCCGGAATGTGCCAGCGCACCAAAGGTATCGATAATGCCGAAGATAGTACCTATCAGCCCAAGTAATGGCGCGGCAGTGACGATAGTGTCCAGTGCCCACAGATGGCGTACCAGATGGGTGCGCGCCTTGATGTAGATGGACTCGGTCAGGTCTTCCATTTCTTCCCGCGGTGTTTTTTGGCCATCGCGAACCTGGCGCACGATTTCGGCTGCGACATTGCTTCCGCCGTTCTCGGACGGTGCATGATGCAGGCGTAGCGCATGGCGCATGGTATAGATGTAAAAGATAAACCGTTCGATGGCGATGAATGTCACCAATGCCGCCAGGCCATACAGTAAATAGAAAATGAAGCTGTGCAACAGTTGGATATCAAAATGCATAGTATGTGCCGGGGGAAATCCCCCGGTCTCCTGTAAGTGGTTATTTGAAGTCAGCCGATAAAGTTATGCTGGCAAAACGGGGCGCGCCTGGCATATATGTCGGCGCAGTTCCCGTCACTGTGCTGTAGGTTTGCGCATTGGTCGTGGTGCTCTCGATCGAATTCAGATAGTGTTTATTGAACAAGTTGGCGATGTTAAAACGCAACAGCGGATTTTTCAGGAAGCTGACATCCTTGAAGTGATAGCCCATGGACAGGTCAGCTGTGATAAAGCCCGGTATTTGTTCATCATTAATCAGGCTGGAGTAGCGCATACCGGTGTAGCGGGTTTTGAAATCCGAGAAAAATCTGCCTTTGGTGTAGCTCAGACCCAGTCCGGCCAGCCAGGTGGGTGTGTCGACAAATGTCTTGCCGGATGTCGGCAATATCACCGGATTGTGTGCCGCGTCATAAGTGGCAAAATCCGAGGTCATGATTGAGCTGGTGTAGGTCAATGAGCCATACACGCTGAAACCGTTGACCGGTCGCGTACCTGTCTCCAGTTCAACACCAAAATCGCGCACATTGCCGACGTTGTAGGTGATGGATGAGCCGGTAGCGTCTTTGGAAGAGGCCTGGCGATTCTTGAAGTCGGTGTAGAACATGGTGGCGGATGACGTCAGCATGTCGCCCTGAAAGCGATAACCTACGTCAAAGTTGACAGCAGTTTCCGGTTCGAGATTTTGTGCATTACCGGATTCATATAAAGTGTAATTGGCCGGTGCCCGGAAGTTTTTGGTGATATTGGCAAAAACCAATTGTTTGGGTGATAACTGGTAAGTTGCGCCTACGCTCGGCAGCGTGGCGTCATAGGTTCGCGATGCTGTGAAATACGTGGTCAGGCCGTAACCCGCACTGGCGTAGTTGGTGCCGTCACGCACAGTGTGCGGCATGCGTAGTCCCAGCGTCAGTTTTAGTTTATCGCTCATCAGCGAGAGTGTGTCAGTGACAAACGGTTGCGTTACTGTGGTGATGGTCTTCTGGTTACGACCCTGATAGATGTTGCCGTTGCCGTCCAGCGCCAGGTAGCTTTCGCCCCAGATATCCAGCGGATTACCGTTGGCATCGACTTTGGAGAATGGTTGGGTCTGGATATGTTCAGCACGTTCGAACCAAATACCGAAAGCCAACTTGTGCATGTCATTCTGCCAGTTGAGCTTGGCTGTGGCGCCAGGGCGATTGGTTTTGGTGATGGATGAGCGGTACATCAGGATTTTGTCCAGTGTATCGCCGTCGCCGTTAAGATCCTGCACTTTGGTCACGCCGGTACCAGAAGCTTCTTGCAAGGTGGTGCCAAAGCTGCCATTGCCGTAACCGTGCCAGAAGTAGGGTTCGACATCCAGACGCCATGCATCATTTAACTGGAAATTCCCTTTGGCCGTCAACAGCGTGTTCTTGAATGGATTGACTTGCAGTTTGTAGTAGTCGGCACGCGATACGCCATTGACTGAGGTTGATTCATTTTGCGCAGTGCCGTTTACTGCGGTTAGGCGTCCCGGAAAGGTAGTGGCATAATCGTAGAAATAATTCTGGGTTTGATAGTCGGTAAGGGTTTCTCTCTTGAAGAAATTATTGACCGCATTGTTGTACATCAGCCCGAAAGATACCTGGCTCGCGTCACCGATTTTGGTGACCACTTTAGCATCGATATGCGCGCGATCGGCATTGCCGCCACCGCGCCATTTATCCGCGCCGGCCTGAGAGAACGACAGGAATGCCTTGGTCGCGCCATTGGCGAACATGCCTGTGTCAAGGCGGACAAAACTCTTGTACATGCGCAGATCGCCAGCGGTTTGTTCGGCCATCACGCGAGCAAAATCAGTCGGGTTGGTCGATACGATACCTATATTTCCGCCTGATGCTCCGATGTGTGGCGCATCGGTATCAGTTGAACCCTGAGTGACGAATATTTGGTCCAGGTTTTCCGTATCCACATATTCCTGCGGATAGACTGCAAAGTTGCCCGAGTCGTTTACCGGTGCGCCATCAATGGTAAAACCGATCTGACTGCTGTTAAATCCACGGATCGTCAGGTTGCCGCCAAACAGGCCGGTAGCATCTTGCGAAGACGCGTTCACACCGGGCAGCATGCTGATGTTCTGATAAGGGCTGGCAGTTGGCAGTTGTTTCTCCAGGTAGCTTTTGCTCACTTCGCTGCGTGCTTTACTTGATTCTTCCGGCACGATCAATCCGGAGCCGTAGCTGGTATCTCCTTGTACGTCGATTTGACCAACATTGCTGGTGTTTTCATCAGCATGAGTAGTGCTCGTCCAGATGACACCGGAACCGAGCAGGCCGGTGATGAGAACCGGAATGATCTTGCGCTTGAACATTTATTTCTCCCTGATTGATGAAAGTAAATTAATTTGCTGGCGTGTAATTAATATCAACAGTAAATCGGTGGCTGTTTCCACCCGGCCAGACATCAGCCGGAAAATTCGGGTATTCGCCACGGCGTACGGTAGAGAGTGCGGCGTGGTCAAGCAGCATGGAGTGCGAGCTCTGTTCTATACCGGAGTCCAGCAGATGCCCGTTGCGATCCAGTTCCAGCCAGATTCGCA
Organism: Sulfuriferula thiophila; assembly: GCF_003864975.1. NCBI lineage: Bacteria > Pseudomonadati > Pseudomonadota > Betaproteobacteria > Nitrosomonadales > Sulfuricellaceae > Sulfuriferula > Sulfuriferula thiophila. The sequence goes on along the minus strand of NZ_BHGL01000007.1, from coordinate 255,365 downwards.
CCATGCCGGCCGGGCGCATCAGGCTGGCCTCGCGGCCGGTAGGGTAGCGTTTGCTGCTGTCGATATAGGCGCGCAATTTGGCTATATAACCCGCTTCCAGATCGGCGCTGATTGGAACTGGTGGTGGCGGCGGTGTTTCTGCAACGCGCTTGGCTGGTTGTGGGGGCGCGAGTTGTGGTGCTGTGGCGGCATTGCTGACGGCGGGAGCGGTTGACGTCGCTGCTGGTGCTGCTACCGCTACCGCGACGGGCGCTGTAACTGCTGGGGCTGGCGATGGAACGGATACCGCTTTGTGTATTGCCGGTTTAGCCGGCTCGCGTTGCGGCAGTGTTGCGGGCCGTGGTTGCGGCGGTACTACCACTGGTACGGTCGGTGTGAGTTCAATCATGCGCAGTTGCATGGGAGGCTTTGGTTTAGGCAGCGATTTCAATGGTGCAACCTGGCTGCTCCAGAACACTGCCAGTGCAATGATAATTAGGCTGGGCGCGCTGGCCAGCCAGGAACGTAATTGGTAAATTGGGTCGAGTAGCATCAGCGTTGCTTCGCAGCGATGGACAGCGATTCGAAGCCGTGTGTTTTGAGCGCGTCCATCACGTTGACCAGCGCTTGCAGGCTGGCGGCTTTATCGCCATTAATAATGATATTGAGCTTGGTGTGCGTGTTACCCAGCGCATTCAGTGCAGCGGGTAGGGTTTCAAGCGTGACCGGTTTGCCTTCAAGCTGCAGCGTGTTGTCGCCCACCAGTGTAATCACCACATTACGTACTGACTGTATTGGTTCGGTATGACCCGACTGTGGTAGTTGCATCTTCAAACCTTGTGCCGGAATGACGTTCAGGCTGATCAGCACAAAGAACACCAGCAGGAACATCATGACGTCTATCATCGGTATGATTTCGATACGGGCCTTGTTGCGAGGGGTATCTTGCCAGCGGCGCATGGTAAGTAACTTGTAAGGTTAAAAATTAGAATATTAGTAGATAATTATTGCCATCGGATTGCCTTGGCGTGAATTTTTGTTAAAAGTAACGTATTGTTTTGTATTGATATTTTAATATTTTTTGTGGTTTTCCGTCACTGCTTTGTCATGTTACAGTTTTAACATTCGGATATTTATGTCGAATGAATGTGGCCATGAATTCCTGTCCTGAGTTGAATACGCAGCGCTTGCTGTTGCGCCCATTCATGTTGAGTGATGCAGGTGATGTGCAACGCCTAGCCGGTGATTGCAGGATTGCTGATATGACTCAAAATGTGCCTCATCCCTACGAAGACGGCGCTGCAGAATGCTGGATTTCCGGCCATGCATTGCAATTTGCAACAGGGAATTCGGTTACGTTCGCTATTGTGCTGCAAGCGTCAGGTGAGCTTGTCGGCTGTATAGGACTGCGGATTAAGCGTGATTTTGATAATGCTGAGTTGGGTTACTGGATAGGTTGTCCCTATTGGGGACAAGGCTACTGCACCGAGGCTGGAGAGGCAGTAATCGAATATGCGTTTACCGAGCTTGGGATGAACCGCATACATGCCACCCACTTCAGCAGGAATCAAGCTTCAGGTCGTGTCATGGAGAAGCTTGGTATGCAAATGGAAGGGATGCTGCGGCAGCATGTGAAAAAATGTGGGCAGTACGAAGATGTTGTTGTTCGTGGCCTGTTAAGAGGTTAATGGTTGGGTTGGGAAGACGAGCGGCTCAGGTTAGCATCACTGAATCATGGTGTTTGGGGTGTATCAGTTTCCTGGAGTGCGGGGATTTGATAAGTATCGTTATGCTCCTAGATTCAAGTTCCTGAACTACATGAATGCAAGACCGAGGGCTCAATGAGTTGAATATGCTCCGGTAGCTATTTGCAGTCGCAGTTCACTTGAACATGAGCAACCCGACACCGAAGACGATCGTGGCGGTGCCCATGGCTTGAATGCCGGTAAGTTGCTCATTCAGAAACAAGTAGGCAAGCAGGGCGGCTACCAGTGGATAGGCCCCGGTTATGGCCAGTACCAGCCCGGAGCTAAGACCCGGGAATGTCATGGCTTTTACCAATAAGATGTTGCCTATGGCGCCACTTAAGGCGGCGAGAACCAGCCAGGGAATATTTGCACTGACTTTATCTACAGGAAACGGTTCTGAGCGGACCATGGCAATTGATGCAGAGATGATTGCGCCAAGCAGCATTACCAGTGTGACTACCCATTCCCCCTGGATGCCTTTGATGGACAGTAGCTTGTAGGAAAATCCCCACGCACCATAGAGCAACAGCGCCAGCAGGGTTAATACAAATCCTTGAGTCATTTTTAATCCATATCTAATTTAAAAACTTATTTGAGCACAAGCGCTTTACGAGACCCGATTTGCGGCAGCATATCAAGAATAGGTGCAATTAACGAACAATATGCTATTTAGTATCCGGTGTTTTCCTCCATGATTTTTATACTTGACATCAGAGTTTATGCGCGTAATTTATGTGCATAAACTATGCTAAGGATATAGTCATGGGCAATACACTTTATAATCCGGCTGCGCCCAAGAAATTAGCCAATCTCAGCATCAATGCTGATTTATTGCAGCATGCCAAGCAACTGAATATCAACCTCTCGCAAACCCTGGAGTTGCATCTGGCCGAAATCGTGCGGCAAGCGCAGCACAGCCGGTGGCTGGCAGAAAATCAGAATGCGCTGGAGGATTATAACCGGCGTATTGAAACGTATGGCACCTTCAGCGACAGTATGCGGCGGTTCTGATGGCGCATATCTACCGTAATTCGAATCAGGATACCTGCAAGGTGATTCCTTAACAGCTCGACGTGCAGGCCGAGTTGCTGTACAGGCTGGCGACACGGGGTGCGGAAGAAATGAGCATGGCAGCAAAGGTGCTTAATCCCCAATTTACCGTCAATGGCACGTTAGTCGTGATGTCCACAGTCGAACTGGCGGGTGTAGCGAAGCGTTCGCTGGGGGATAAAGTTACTTCGCTGCAGAATCAACGCGATGAAATTATTGCCGCACTGGATTTGCTGTTTACCGGGATTTGAGGGGGCATCGTCAAGCTCTACCTAACCTGCGTCAATCCTCAGGTTGGTTGGAGATGGGTTAATGTAAGCCCGGCTACGTAGTTCCCTACCCGGTTCTGTGAACTGGTTTGACATGGTTGCAAAGATGCGTATGATTATACGCATCTTGTTATCAGAGTTGATGCACTATGCAAACCTATTACGACTCGACCGCTAAAAAAGGCCGCCTGTCATTGTCGATCAATCAGGATCTGCTGGATCGCCTCGAACCTTACAAGCAGCAAGTTAATTTTTCAGCGCACGCTGAGCAATTGCTTGCCGGAATACTCGAGGAACTGGAGAACCGCGCTTGGGTAGAACGCAACGCGGTAGCGTTGGCTGCACATGGAATGGATATATCCAGTACCGGGTTGGCAGGTGCCGAGTTTGACCGGATCTAAGCCTTGGCGCAATTTGACATCTATCCCAATCCGGGCGCCATGAAGCTAGAGATACCATATCTCGTCTCTGTTCAGAACGACCATATCACGAGTAAAACTGGTGCAACTGTCGTCATTCCGTTACGCGCTAATGCTCAGCCTGTCGAGATCTTGGCTCCGCTGATTGAAGTTGCTGGACAAGGGCAGTTTGTATTATCCACCGACGAAATTTTCGCGATTGATACCGCAAGACTCAAGGCCCCTTGTGCCGTCCTGAGTAGAATTGATCGTGCCAAAATAAAACCTGCAGTAGACAAAGTAATTGGCGAATACTGATTAGGCCTGACCCTATGCTTCTGCGGCTTTTCGCGCAGGTCCGGTGGAATGAGTGGTTAGCCATTATGCTGAGAGAGAGGAACAAATACGCCAGCATGTTTATCGACGTTGTAGGAAACACCGCCCCCGAACTTGTAGTCTTCGATGTGTGCTCGGAGTTCGGCAGAGTCTGATTCGTAGAGCGTGAATCGGTACTTTCTGCTAAACGATGCCGATCCGGGTTCTGCTTCAACAATCAATTCGGCGACGTACTCTCCCGGTTGCCATATGAATAGCTGGTCAAACAGTTTCATAAACGGTGCAACCAGATCAGGTTCAGCAACAACTGCACTTTTGTCATCTTCGGCTCTCGCGTCGAGCTTTCGACGAATGTCTGCACCGAGCTTGGATTCGGACTCTCGATAAAGCTTCTCTGTCGCGCGGTCGAAAAAATTGAGGAAATTCGTTCCGTGTGCCCAAGTGTCGCCAGGTTTCAGTGTGAATGGGACAAAGAGAACAGAGGATTGCGAGGATGGGCTCTCAAAGTAGTTCTGTGCGGGAAGATTGGCTAATGGGCTGTTGTCACGAGCGAGAACAATTCTAAGAGAGCGAATGCGCAGTTCTCTACCACCAGTATTGCGAACGCTCACGAACATGCCGACATTTGGGTTACCGACTTTGTGGGTTACTTGAATTCGACTATGGACTTCGACTTCAAGGCGACGGGGGCGGAACCAAAGAACTACGGGCGGTAGTTGCGATAGAACAAGCGCGAGGCCCGCAACCACCGCAGCCCAGAACTGCCAGTCGAGGTACAGCGGTGTTGGAGTCGGCGGCATAGAGTCTCCGTTGATGGCTAACGTTTAATAGGCACCGAAATCGGTGCCTATTTCATGTAACAAATCGATGTATAACATAAGTGTATTTATCCTATATATTGTTGATATGTAATATAAAGTATGTTGTTGATGCCTTCAATCACACCGATTTCAAGAAAAACAACTACACCCGCTACCAACACGTCAACCGGCAACAAGTCTATCAGAATATCCAGCCCATCTCACCCAAACAACCGTGCCAGCTCCATCCCCGGATCATCCGCGCGCATAAACGCCTCGCCCACCAGAAACCCATGCACATGATGCGCCTGCATCAGTTCGACGTCGGCACGGCTGTGGATGCCGCTTTCGGTGATGACGATGCGGCTGTCATCGACTTTGTTCAGCAGTTGCAGCGTGGTGTCGAGGCTGGTTTCGAAGGTGCGCAGGTTGCGGTTGTTGATGCCTTGCAGCGGGGTGTTGAGGTGCAGGGCGATGTCGAGTTCGGTGCTGCTGTGTGATTCGACGAGGACGGCCATGCCCAGTTCGGTGGCAATGGCTTCCAGTTCCTGCATTTGCGTCAGGCTGAGCGCGGCGACGATGAGCAGGATGCAGTCGGCTCCCATGGCTCTGGCTTCATATACCTGATACGGGTCGACCATGAAATCCTTGCGCAATACCGGCAGCTCGCAGGCGGAACGGGCGGCAATTAGAAACTCTGCGCTGCCTTGGAAATAGTCGCGGTCGGTGAGCACTGACAGACACGCTGCACCATGCTGGGCGTAGGTTCTGGCAATTTCAGCCGGCTGAAAATCGGCGCGGAGCAGGCCTTTGGAGGGGCTGGCGCGTTTGATTTCAGCAATGACGGCAGGGCGCTGTTGTTCTACGCGCTGGCGAATGGCGCCGACAAAATCGCGCGGGGCTGGCATCGCGAGTGCACGTGCCTTGATTTCGTCTAACGATATCTGGCTTTGCGCGGCAGCGACTTCACGTTGTTTGGTTGCGAGGATACGATCGAGGATGTCAGACATGTTGGCTGTATTGGATTAATTGTTCGAGCTTGCGGTGTGCGGCGCCGGAGGTGATTTGCTGCATCGCCAGGGTAACGCCTGCTGCGAGACTGTCGCTGATGTCGGCTACGTAAATAGCGGCGCCGGCGTTGAGGGCGACGATGTCGCTGGCAGCCCGATGCTGGTTGGTGAGGGCGCTGATCAGCATGTTTTTGGCTGAAGCTGCGCTATCCACCATCAGGCTGCTGTTGTCAGCGCGGGCAAAACCGAATTGTTCCGGTGTGATTTCGTATTCAGTGACCTGGCCGTGGTTGAGTTCGGCGACGTAGCTGACGCCGCTCAGGCTGAGTTCATCCATGCCGTCTGCGGCGTGAACTACCATGACATGTTCGCTGCCCAGAGTATGCAGCACTTGCGCCAGTTTGCCGGTAAGTTCGCGGGCATACACGCCCATGACTTGGTTTGGCGCGCTGGCGGGGTTGGTCATCGGTCCGAGCAGGTTGAACAGTGTGCGCACACCCAGTTCGCGGCGTACTGGTGCGGCATGTTTCATCGCGCTGTGGTGATTGGGTGCGAACATGAAGCCGATGCCGACTTGTTGCACGCACTGCGCGACCTGTTCCGGTGTGAGGTTGACGTTGACGCCCAGCGCTTCGAGCACGTCGGCACTGCCTGAGGTGGACGATACCGAGCGGCCACCGTGTTTGGCAACCTTGGCGCCGGCGGCAGCTGCGACGAATGCCGAGGCGGTGGAAATGTTGAAGGTATGGGCGCCATCGCCGCCGGTGCCGCAGGTGTCGACCAGATTTGCGACGCCGGCTAACGGTACTTTGATCGACAGCGCACGCATGACTTCTGCGGCGGCGGCGAGTTCGGTGATGGTTTCGCCCTTGCAGCGCAAGGCGACAAGGAAAGCGGCGATCAGCGTGGGCGGCAGTTCGCCACCCATCACCGCGTGCATCAGCGCGAGCATTTGCTCGCGGCTGAGGTCCTGCCGCTCCAGCAATTGATTGAGCAGTTGAGGTGCGTTAATCATGAGCCCGCCTTACGCTTTGACTTTGAGGAAGTTGGCCAGCATTTCGTGGCCATATTCGGTGAGGATGGACTCAGGGTGGAATTGCACGCCTTCGATCGGCAGGGTCTTGTGGCGTACGCCCATGATTTCGCCATCGTCCGTCCATGCGGTAATTTCCAGACAATCCGGCAGGGATTCGCGCTCGATGACCAGCGAGTGGTAACGGGTGGCGCGCAGCGGATTGGGCAGGCCGGCAAACACGCCGCTGTCCTTGTGGTGAATCATCGAGGTTTTGCCGTGCATCAATTGCTGCGCCCGAATAATCTTGCCACCAAAAGCCTGACCGATGCTCTGGTGACCGAGGCATACGCCGAGGATAGGCACTTGACCAGCAAAAGCCTTGATTACCGGCACGGAAATGCCAGCTTCATTTGGCGTGCATGGTCCGGGCGAAATGACGATGTGGTCGGGCTTGAGTGCGGTGATGGCATCCAGGTCGATTTCATCATTGCGGTACACTTGCACTTCTTCACCCAGCTCGCCGAAATACTGCACGAGGTTGTAGGTGAACGAATCGTAATTGTCTATCATTAATAACATATTATTCCCCTGCCCCTTCCAGACCTGCTTGTGCAAGTTCTGCTGCACGGATCACGGCGCGGGCTTTGTTCTGGGTTTCTATCCATTCGCTCTCGGGAACGGAATCAGCGACGATGCCGGCACCGGCCTGGACGTAGAGCATGTTGTCCTTGATCACGGCGGTACGGATGGCGATGGCCAGATCCATAGCGCCGTTAAAACTTAAATAACCGACTGCACCGGCATAGATGCCGCGTTTGCTCGGCTCCAGTTCGTCGATGATTTCCATCGCCCGCACTTTGGGCGCGCCGGATACCGTGCCTGCCGGGAAGGTGGCGCGCAGTACATCCATCGCACTCAGGCCGGGTTTAAGTTTGCCTTCGACGTTGGAGACGATATGCATGACGTGCGAGTAGCGCTCGATCTGCATGTTTTCGGTGACTTTGACGCTACCAGTGACAGCGACGCGGCCGGCATCATTGCGGCCGAGGTCGAGCAGTTGCAGGTGCTCGGAGCATTCTTTGGGGTCGGCCAGCAATTCGGTTGCCAGTGCTGCGTCGGATTCGCGGTTGGAACCGCGCGGACGGGTACCGGCAATCGGGCGCACGGTGACCGTGTCGTCTTCCAGGCGTACCAGGATTTCCGGCGAGGCACCGACCACATGGAAGCTGCCCATGTCGTAATAGAACATGTACGGCGATGGGTTGAGGCTGCGTAGCGCACGGTACAGTGTCAGCGGGCTGGCGTTGAACGGGCGCGACATGCGCTGGCTCAGTACCACCTGCATGATGTCGCCAGCCAGGATGTACTCCTGTGCACGTTTGACTGCGGCTTTGAATGCGTCTTCGCCGAACTCGGATACGACTTCGGCAGGCGCAATGGCTTCGGTGTGTGGCGCTGCAAGCGGTGCGCGTAACTGTTCGGTGAGCTCGTTGAGGCGCACATAACCTTTGCTGTAGGCATCCGGTTCCAGCGGGTCGACATAGACGATCAGCGTCAGCGAGCTGCTCAGGTTATCGACAACGACCAGCTCGTCGGTGAGCAAAAGCAGGCTGTCCGGCGTGTGCAGGGTGTCGTTCTTGTGTGTGTGGGCGAGGCGCTTTTCAATATAGCGTACGGTGTCGTAGCCGAAATAACCGGCGAGTCCGCCGGCAAAGCGCGGTAGCCCGGGTAAATCAGCCGCACGATAGCGTTGCAGCACCGATTCAATGAAGCCTAGCGGGTCGGCGCTGTCGTGCTGCTCGACTTTGACGCCATCAGTTTCGATGGTGACGACATGCCCGTGCACGCGCAGTACGGTACGGGCAGGCAAGCCGATGAAAGAGTAGCGGCCGAATTGTTCACCGCCGACGACGGATTCCAGCAAATACGAATAAGGGGCGTTGGCGAGTTTCAGATAGACCGCTAACGGTGTATCCAGATCTGCCGGTAATTCCCGGGTGAGCGGGATGCGATTGTAGCCCTGGCGGGCAAGTTCAAAGAATTGCTGTTCAGTCATGATGCATTTACCTTTATACGATGAGAATGATGGAGACAGTGCTTGTTAGCTGTGCCATCGCCACCATCGTGCTGATAATTTCATCGGGAAGGTAAATGCAAACATGATTAATTGGCCTTGGTGACTAATTTGGCTGCATCCAGCAGCGTCGGTGTAACCGCATCCAGATCCAGCTCGCTGACCGGGCGGCCGCGGTTGTAGCCATACGGTACGCAGAATATATGGCAGCCGGCGGCACGTGCAGCCTGGGTATCATTCAGCGAATCGCCGATCAGCAGCAATTCTGCCGGTTCGATACCGAAGTGCTTGCATGCATGCAGCAGCGGCATCGGGTCTGGCTTGCGTTTAGGCAAGGAGTCACCGGACAGCACCAGCTCGAAGTAATCCAGCAGGCCGGTATCACGTAACAGAGGGACGGTGTACTTTTCGGCTTTGTTGGTGATACAGGCAACATGCACGCCCATCGCACGGAATGCATCCAGACCGGCAACCACGCCGTCGAACGGACGTGAATACTTGGAGACGTTTGCGCCGTAGTGCTTTTCGTAGAGCGGGAACGCACGGGCAAACAGTTCTGCATCCGGCTCTGCGTCCATGTCGCCGGTCAAAACACGTTTCGCCAGACGCGACACGCCATTGCCGATGTAGGTTTTGATGGTGTCCAGTGGTGGTGCTTGCAGGCCCAGCTCGGCCATCATCAGCTCGGCAGCGTAGGCGAGGTCGGGTGCGGTGTTGAGCAATGTGCCGTCGAGGTCAATTACTACTGCTTTAATTTTAATCGGAAAATCCATCGTTTATGCTACCTTTGCCAGTTCTGCACGCATGGCGGCAACAACGCTGTCATAGCGGTTAGGGTCGGTGTCTTTGCCTGCGCCGTAAATGGCGGAGCCGGCAACGAATACGTCTGCACCGGCGCGGGCGACTTCAGCGATGTTGTCGACTTTTACGCCGCCGTCAACTTCCAGCCAGATATCGCGACCCGATGCGTCAATGCGCTGGCGTACTGCGCGAATCTTGTTCAGTGTTTCAGGGATGAATTTCTGACCGCCGAAGCCTGGGTTAACCGACATCAGCAGGATCATGTCGAGCTTGTCCATGACGTGGTCGAGGAAATGCAGTGATGTGCCTGGATTGAAGACCAGACCGGCTTTGCATCCGCATTCCTTGATCAGTGCCAGAGTGCGGTCGATGTGCTCGGACGCTTCCGGGTGAAATGTAATCATGTTCGCCCCAGCCTTGGCAAAATCAGGGATAATGCGATCCACTGGCTTGACCATCAAGTGCACATCGATTATTGCATCAGTTACCGGACGTAGCGATTCGCATACCAGCGGTCCTATGGTTAAATTAGGAACGTAATGGTTGTCCATCACGTCAAAGTGAATAATGTCTGTGCCCGAAGCGATTACGTCGGTAACTTCTTGCCCTAATTTGGCGAAGTTTGCAGATAATATGCTTGGTGCGATACGGAATTGTTTGGACACGATGGCTCCTTGATAACGCGCTAGATATGAAAGTATACGATTTTACCTGTAATTGTGACCTAGTAACAGCAGGAGTTTAGGTGCTTCTCAAAATCGATTTGTTGGGATGCAGTGCAAGGCGCGCGGAGCGGAACGACAAGACATATCAAGTAGATAGGCGAGGAGTGAGCACCGCGTAACGCCGCATTGCGCCCAACAAAACGATTTTGAGAAATACCATTTTTTGAAAGATACCTATGGCTGACATTAGAAAGAACCACATTACTATCGCTGTGCAAACTGCATTTCTGCCAGATCAGTCTGATGTTGAAGAAGAGCGTTATGTGTTTGCCTATACCGTTACCATAACCAATACCGGTACGATCCCGGCGCAACTGGTATCGCGGCACTGGATCATTACCGATGCCGACGAGCATGTGCAGGAGGTGCGTGGCCTGGGGGTCGTAGGAGAGCAGCCATTGCTGAAGCCGGGCGAGTCGTTCGAATATACCAGTGGTACCGCATTGAATACACCGGTCGGTACCATGCAGGGCAGTTATCAGATGATTGCCGAAGACGGCGAGCATTTTGATGCCGAGATTGCGCCATTTGTATTGGCTATGCCCCGGACTTTGCATTGATCGCGTGATTTGCCATGTCAGATCAGGCTGCGTTGCATGAACCCGAACTGAGTCCGGCTGCCCGCCGGGTGCTGGCAGCGCTGCTGTTTTCGTTGGGCTTGCACGCTGCCTTTATCGGTCTGGTGCGGCTGGCACCGTCGGTGCCACAGGTATCAAGCCTGCCAAATATTTTGCAGGTCGAGTTGTCGCAACGGCCGCAGCCTGTGGTTGCAACTCATCCCAAGCCTGTGGTGGGCGATGTGGCGGTAATGACGGCGATTACCCCCAGCGCCCTGCCAATTAAAATGTTGCCGCCCAAGCCGGATACTTCGGTTATGTCGGCGCAGCCTGCTGTTTCGCCTTCTGAGCCGGTATCGCCCATTACTGTACAGCCGTTGACACCTCCAGTTAAATCCGGTTTGCCTACCGTGAATGTGCCGTTGCTGGTTGATAACACTTATTACACTGCAAAAGAAGTCGATGTGCATCCGCGGGCATTGCGGCCCATTACGCCGGTTTATCCCGCAGCGGCCGCTGACAGTAACATTCAGGGCTGGGTGCTACTCAAAATCAAGCTAAGCGATACTGGCAAGGTCGAACAAGTCACGGTCGGCGACTCCAGTCCGCCAGACGTGTTTGATCAGGCCGCGCTGGACGCTTTTACCAAAGCCGGTTTCGCCCCGGCGCAAAAAGCCGGTCGTGCGGTTAAGTCGCTGGTGGAGATTAAAGTCTGGTTTAATCTTAATTGAGGTAAAATGGCGTTGAAGCTGATCAGGCAATCGCTGCCTTGAGTAATCAAGGGGGAGGAAAGTCCGGGCTCCATAGAGCAGGATGCCGGTTAATGGCCGGCCGCCGTGAGGCGAGGAATAGGGCCACAGAGACGAGTATGCCAGCTTTCGGGCTGGCGGATGTGAAACGCGGTAACCTCCATCCGGAGCAAGGCCAAATAGGCAGGCGTTGAAGCGGCTCGCTGAGTCTGCGGGTAGGCTGCTTGAGCGGCTAGGCAACTAGTCGCCTAGAGGAATGATTGCCCACGACAAAACCCGGCTTATCGATCAGCTTCTCCTTCCATCTGAGTATTTCCATGAGTAAAGCATTCACCAAAGAAACCGACGGCGATGATGACGACGAACTGACGTCGGAACTGGCATTGCCTCAAGGCGTAAAAAATTACATGACGCCACGTGGGCATGCGCTGCTACAGGCCGAATTCGATCATTTGTTGCGCACTGAACGACCGCAAGTGGTGGAGATTGTGTCATGGGCGGCCTCGAATGGTGATCGTTCTGAAAATGGGGACTATATCTATGGCAAACGCCGGTTGCGCGAAATCGACCGGCGTTTGCGCTATCTCACCAAACGTCTGGATACCGCCGAAGTTGTCCATCCTGAAACCCAGCAAAATCTTGAGCAGGTATTTTTCGGTGCTACCGTAACTGTGGCTGACGAATCCGGGGCTGAGCAGACGTATCAGATCGTCGGCGTAGATGAGGCCGATCCCGCGCATGGGTTGATCAACTGGGTATCGCCTCTGGCGCGTGCGCTGCTCAAGGCGCGCGAAGGTGATCTGGTACGCTTTCACACCCCTGCTGGTTTGCGTGAAGTCGAAATTATCAGCGTGCGCTATATGCCACCGGTTGAATAAAAGGATATTGTGGTATTAAATTATGCTACGCTATATCTCGGGTGTTTTATATCGGTAGTGCGCAGGGGATTTCGGGGAGTGAGAAAATGCTGATGCGTTGGTTGATGGTATTCGGGTTGGTGTGGCTGGGTTTAGCGCAAGCGCAAGCTGATCAGTCTGGTGCTCAGTTGTATGAGCGAAACTGTGCTGCCTGTCATGGCGCGAAAGGCACCGGGGGGATTGGTGTGCCGCTGGCATTGCCATCGTTCCAGGCCAGTATTAGCGATGATTACATACGCAAAACTATCCGCGTGGGGCGACCGGGCCGGGTGATGCCGGCATTTACCCAGTTGAGTTCCGGGGAAGTCGACGCTTTAGTGCATTATGTTCGTGCCTGGAATAAACAGCCGGCTGTGGTGTACTCCTCTGCCCCGATCAAGGGTGATCCGGCCCATGGTAAGCAGTTATTCAGCAAATATTGTGCGGCCTGTCATGGTGCTAATGCAGAGGGTGGCCGGGGTACGGGCGTGACCTTCTCGCGCCCGCGAGATTTGCCGATCATGGCGCCGGCTTTGCATAACCCCGGCTTCCTCGCTTCTGCCAGTGACGCCATGATCAAAGCGACGTTGATGAAGGGGCGGGAGGGTACGCCGATGGTGTCTTTCCTTAAGCGCGGGCTGAAAGAGAAGGATATTAACGATCTGGTGAGTTATGTGCGCAGCCTGGAGCAGCAGCCTTTATCAGCCAGCGCGACGCTGCTCCAGGTGGAGAATCCGGTCATCGTGCGTGACTCGCCTTATGACCTGAAAACGACGGTAGAGAACGTCAAGCAGGCAGTCAGCAATAATAATTTCTTCTATGGCCGGGTGCAGACCCTGGAGTATGGGTTTACCGCGCCGGAGAATGAAAATCCCAAGCAGGTTATCGTCTATTTTTGCAATGTCAGTTTGCTGAATCAGGTACTGGCGATAGATCCGCGCGTGGGTATGTTCCTGCCGTGCCGTATTACCATTTTTGAGCAGGATGGCAAAGTGAAAGTGATGTCGGTAAATCCGAAAGTGTTGAGCAGTTTATTCAATAATTCCGAACTCAATCGTTTGTGTGATCAGATGACGCAGAGTTATACCACCATTATGGAGGAGGCGACGTTATGAAAAGATTAGCGCAATGGGTAGGGTTGGTCGGGTTGCTGTTGTGCCTGAGTGCACCGGCTATGGCTGACGGGGTGCTGATGGCGCGTACTGATAACCAGTTTCCTGAAGCAATGACGTTGTTGCAAAGCGCAATTTCCAGTCGCGGTTACAAGATTACTCGCTTGCAGGAAGTGAATGAGAATCTGGCGAAGCGCGATTTCAAGAGCGATATGTACCGCGTGGTGTATTTCGGCAAATATGAAGAAGTGAAAGCGGTGACGGCCAGTTATCCGGAACTGATACCTTTTCTGCCGCTGAATATTACGATATTTGCCGAGGGTGATCAGGCTATTCTGGTGGCCAGTCACCCGAAAATGCTGGAGCGGTTTTTCCCTGATCCTAAATTGAAACCCTTGTTTGATCGCTGGGAGGCGGACATGCTGGCTATCATGGATGAGGTGCGCGAAGCGAAGTAGATTATCAGTTGGTTAGTGGTTACGAAACGGCGGAGTTCGACTCCGCCGTTTCTTTTTTGTGGTGGCATGGCAATTCTGGCAGTTTTTCCCTCAGAGCGGTGTGTGAATGAGATTTTCTCTATTTGATCTGCACGCCATTGGCTCAGTCTTCATAGTGTACTTTCAGTATATTAGCTATGTGCTTAATTTTGATTGTTTATTAGCATTTAATTATGCTTCTAAGTCCTTGTAATATTTAAAAAAATCTTGTTTCTTGCTTGACCCTCCCATTTTTATTATCTATAGTGGTGAGAAGTGGTAATAAGTGGTGAAAAGTGGGGATTTTCTCCCCGGTTTTTTAAAAGGCAGAACATGTTTCGTGGCGTAACAACACTCAGTTTGGATACAAAAGGACGGCTCGCTGTGCCGTCGAAGTATCGTGACGTGCTGTTAGCGCAGGGCGACGGGCGTGTGGTAGTGACGGCTGATCCAAGCAAGTGCCTGTTGCTGTACCCATTGCAGGAATGGGAGCCGATCGAAAAAAAGCTGAATGCCTTATCCAGTTTCAATCCGCAGGCACGCAGTTTACAGCGTTTGCTGGTGGGTAATGCGGCAGATCTGGATCTGGATGCGACAGGTCGCATCTTGTTGCCGGCCATGCTGCGCGAGTTTGCGGGTCTGGAAAAAAGTGTGGTGCTGGTGGGGCAGGGTGCGAAATTTGAATTGTGGAATGAGTCACGCTGGCAGGAACAAATGGATTTGGCATTAACGTTTACCGACAGCGCGATGCCTGAAGAACTAACGGGATTCTCTCTGTGAGTGAGCGCTTGCAGCATGAGACCGTGCTGCTGGAAGCGGCAGTTGCTGCATTGGATATTCAGCCGGATGGTACGTATATCGACGCTACTTTCGGGCGCGGCGGGCACAGTCGGCTCATATTAAGTAAGTTGGGCGAGCATGGTCGCCTGTTCGCGTTCGATAAAGATCCGATGGCAATTGCAGCCGGCAGTGCTATCACTGATCCCCGCTTTACCCTGATACATAGCGGTTTTGAACATGTTGCCGAGGAAATGGCGCTGCGTGGGGTGACCCAGGTAAATGGCGTATTGATGGATTTGGGTGTGTCTTCACCGCAATTGGATGATGCTAGTCGCGGGTTTAGTTTCCGGTTTGATGCACCGCTGGATATGCGCATGGATACTACGCGCGGTCCAACTGCAGCAGAGTGGTTGGCGCAGGTGGGTGAGACCGAGTTAAAAGAGGTGATTAGTCAGTATGGTGAAGAGCGGTATGCTAGGTCGATTGCAAGGGCGGTTGTGGCGCAAAGAACAATTACGCCGCTCACAACCACAAAACATTTGGCGCAGCTCGTCGCGTCCGTCGTCCCTACCCGTGAGCCTGGGCAAAACCCGGCGACTCGTACCTTTCAGGCTATACGGATTTACCTCAACCGCGAACTTGAGGAGTTGTCGCTAGCCTTGCCGCACTGTGTTGCTCTGCTTGCTTCGGGCGGCCGTCTGGTGGTGATCAGTTTTCATTCGCTGGAAGATCGTATTGTTAAGCGCTTCATGCGCGAATTATCCAGCCCGCCGTCATTGCCGGCGAGATTGCCGATTCGCGCTGTGGATATTCCTGCAGCCAAGATGAAATTGATCGGACGTGCCACGCGACCCGATGATAGGGAAATTGCGGCTAATCCGCGGGCACGCAGTGCCGTGATGCGGGTGATGGAAGCGCTATGAGTCGCGTTCATTTATTTATGTTGTTGCTGGTTGTGCTGTGTGCGTTGGGGGTGGTGACTAGTCAGCATCAGGCGCGCAAAGCATTTGTTGCATTGGAGCAGGAACAGACCAGGCAGCGCCAGTTGGAGGTGGAGTGGGGGCAGTTGCAGTTAGAACAAAGCACTTGGGCCATGCATGCCCGAGTCGAAAAAATAGCGATAGAAAAGTTACAAATGCAGTTGCCTGATGCTGCGCATATGCAAATTGCCTATGCTGGAAAATCGGCTGAGGTGCAGCCGTGAGTCGTATTGCTACTCGCCCAACCAGCCATTTGCTGGAGTTGCATTTACAGCAATGGCGCGGGCGTTTGGTGTTGGGGCTGATACTGGCGGGGTTTTTGGTTCTGGCCGGGCGGGCGGTGTATTTGCAAGGCTTGCATCACGATTTTTTGCAACGCAAGGGCGATGCGCTGGCCAGCAGGGTAGTTGAGTTGCCTGCGCATCGCGGCATGATCGCTGATCGTAATGGCGAGCCATTGGCAATCAGTACACCGGTAGAGTCTCTGTGGGCTAACCCTTCTTCGGTGGAGGTGAGTGCTAGTCAGTTAAAACAACTGGCGACTGTGTTGCAGATGCCGGTAGCGGAATTGAAAGGCAAGCTGGCGCAGAAGGATCGCGAGTTTGTCTATATCAAACGTCGCTTGCCGCCAGATCAGGCAGAAGCGGTGGCTAAGCTGGGTATATCAGGCATGTCACTGCAACGGGAATATCGCCGCTACTACCCTGCAGGGGAAGTCGCGGCGCATTTGTTGGGTTTTACCGGGATTGATGATAGCGGGCAGGAAGGTATGGAGCTGGCTTATCAAAGCTGGCTGGCCGGGATACCTGGCAGTCGGCGGGTGTTGAAAGATCGTAAAGGGAATGTGTTCGAGGACGTGGAAGGCATCATGAGTCCTAAGCCCGGACATGACCTGGTGTTATCAATAGATATGCGCTTGCAGTATCTCGCTTATCGCGAACTGCAGGCGGCTGTGCTGGCAAATAAGGCTAAGGCAGGTGCGATTGTGGTACTGGATGCAAAAACCGGCGAGATTCTCGCGTTGGCGAATGTGCCGTCATTCAATCCGAATAATCGCGAAGGCGTGAAGCCATGGCAGATGCGCAATCATGCTGTCACGGATGAGTATGAGCCAGGTTCGACTATGAAGCCTTTCACAGTGGCGGCTGCAATGGATACCGGTAAATATAAGCCGGATACGCTGATCGATACCGAAAACGGCAGCTATCAGATCGGCCCGAAACGTATTCGCGATGCGCATCCGCACGGCATGTTGACAGTGTCGCAGGTAATCCAGAAATCCAGCAACGTCGGTGCGTCGAAGATGGCGCTGTCGATGTCGCCGGAATACATGTGGACTGAATTGCATAACGCCGGATTTGGCACGGTACCGCGTGTCGGTTTTCCTGGCGCTGCGTCAGGCAGTTTACGTCCATACCAGCATTGGCGGCCTATCGAGCAGGCAACCATGTCGTATGGTAATGGTATCTCGGTGAGCTTGCTGCAACTGGCGCGTGCCTATACGGTTTTTACCAATCATGGTGTGATGAAGCCGGTGACCATGCTTAAGCAAACCGGGGCAGGCCCTGCCGGTGTGCGTGTGTTCAGCGCACAAAGCGCCGATGCATTGATCCCCATGCTGGAAAGTGTAATCACACCGGAAGGCACCGCGCCGCAAGCCGCACTGGATGGTTACCGCGTGGCGGGTAAGACCGGTACGGCTCATAAGCCGGATCGTGGCGGCTATTCAGCAGATAAATACATTGCCTCATTTATTGGTTTTGCGCCGGCCAGTAACCCGCGCCTGATTATTGCAGTAATGGTCGATGAGCCATCGGCGGGTCAATATTATGGTGGCACTGTGTCTGCACCGGTGTTTAAGAAAGTGATGCAAAGCGCGCTACGTCAGATGGATGTTGCGCCAGATAAACCTATCGTGCATCAGTCATTGCCCACCACGGTGGTGGGCGAGGATGAGTCAACATGAGCCGCACCGCTCTTCATAATGCCGCCAATATTCTGGCGGCATTGACGCGTCAGGGCGTGGCATTAACCGGTTTGACCGCAGACAGCCGGCAAATCAGGCCAGGAATGGCGTTTGCCGCTTATCCGGGCGAGGCGGGCGATGGTCGCCGTTATATTGCTGCGGCAATTAAGGCTGGTGCTGTGGCCGTGTTATGGGAAGCGGCAGATTTTAGTTGGCCCGATGAATTTGCCGGAATGCCTAATGTGTCTGTGCAGGATTTAAAAGACAGTATTGGCGAAATTGCTGCACTGGTATATGGCGATCCGTCCGATGGTATGTGGGTAATTGGAGTGACTGGCACCAATGGTAAAACTTCCTGCACGCAATGGCTGGCACAAAGTTTTACCGCGCTGGGACGCAAGACGGCAGTAATCGGTACGCTGGGAAATGGGTTCCCGCCGGAGCTGGATTACACCGGCAACACCACCCCCGATGCGGCAGTGTTGCAGGCGGCTTTGGCAGATTATCGCGCAGCCGGGGCAGAAAATGTGGCGATGGAAGTGTCATCACACGGCCTGGATCAGGGGCGGGTAAATGGTGTGCAATTTGATGTGGCGGTGCTGACTAATCTGACCCGCGACCATCTGGATTATCACGGTGACATGGCGAGCTATGCCGGAGCCAAGGCCAAGTTGTTTGCCTGGCCGGGTTTGCGCTACGCCATTCTGAATCAGGATGACGAATTTGGCCGTGAGCTTGCGCGTAACTGTTCAACAAATGGCGTACAGATAGTTGGGTATGGCTTTGAACAAGGTAATGTGCGCTGCACTAATTTGCATCTGTCGACTGCAGGGCTGGTGATGCAGGTTGAAACAGACTGGGGAAATACGGAGCTGCGTTCACCGTTGCTTGGGCGTTTTAACGCGCATAACCTGTTGGCGAGTCTGGCTGCCATGCTGGTGAGCGGTGTGGCGCTGACCGATGCGGTGACAGCGCTGTCTGCAGTCACCGCTGTTGCGGGACGCATGCAGGCAATCGGCGGGGGCGGGCAGCCATTAGTGGTGATTGATTATGCGCATACGCCAGATGCGCTGGAAAAAGTATTGATGAGTTTACGAGAATTGAATCAAGACGGAAAAGTGTGGTGCGTATTCGGTTGTGGCGGAGAAAGAGATCCGGGCAAGCGGCCATTAATGGGCGCGATCGCGATGCAGCAGGCCGATCAGGTCATGGTGACTTCGGATAATCCGCGTGGCGAAGACGCGCAAACCATAATTGCCGAGATACGCGCAGGGATGAATGGACAGGAAATGGTAATAGCGGATCGGGCGCAGGCAATCAGTGCCGCAATCACGCAGGCGCAGGCTGGCGATGTGGTGCTGGTGGCAGGTAAAGGGCATGAGGACTATCAGGAAGTTGCAGGGATTAAATATCCGTTCAGCGACCTTTCGGTGGCCCAGCAAGCATTGGAGGCGCGCGCATGAGCATGATGACCTTGAATGTTGCAGCGCAGGCCATAGCCGCTAAGGCGCGCGGAGCAGCAGAATTTACGCGAGTAACCACAGATAGCCGGGACATCCAGCCGGGTGATCTGTTTGTTGCATTGCGTGGTGAAAAGTTTGACGGTCATCAGTTTGCACAAGCCGCGCTGGATGCGGGGGCAGCAGCAGTGATGGTGGATAACCAGTGTGTGGCTGAATTGTCGCCGGCACTCGTGGTAGCGGATACGCGTCTGGCGCTGGGTCAATTGGCAGCCTATTGGCGTAAACAGATGCCGGCTCGCATCATCGGCGTGACTGGAAGTAGCGGCAAAACCAGCGTCAAGGAAATGCTGGCGGCGATACTGCATGCGGCCGTGGGGGATGAGGCTGTATTAGCCACCAAAGGGAATTTTAACAATGACATCGGTATGCCGCTGACTTTGCTGCGTCTGCAGCCGCAGCATCAATACGGTGTCATCGAGATGGGGATGAATCATGCGGGCGAGATCGCGTATTTAACCCGACTGGCTCAGCCAGACGTGGCGCTCATCAATAATGCCGGCACGGCGCATATCGGCATGCTTGGTTCCGTCGAGGCGATTGCGGCGGCGAAAGGTGAGATTTTGTTGGGATTGCCGACAGATGGCGTCGCAATAATTAATGCGGATGATGTATTTGCGCCCCTGTGGCGGCAGTCAGCAGGTACGCGCGCAGTGATGGATTTCGGTTTGCAGCGCGCCACGATAGTGTGCGGCAGTTATGTTGCGCATGCCGCTTATAGCGACGTGCACATAAATTCACCCATCATGCAGCTGGACCTGCAATTGCCGGTTTTAGGCGAGCACAGCGTGATGAACGCACTGGCAGCAGCCGCCGCAGCCATGGCGCTGGGCATTAACGGCGAAGCGATTGTGACAGGGCTGCAGGGATTCAAAGGCGTGTATGGCCGGCTGCAGCGCAAACCCGCCAGACAGGGCGCCATCGTCATTGACGATAGTTATAACGCGAACCCGGATTCGACTCGCGCTGCGATACAGGTGCTGGCAGCCGTAGCGGGTACACGGTTATTGGTGCTTGGGGATATGGGCGAGTTGGGCACAGATGAAGTGGCATTGCATGCCGAGATTGGTGCATTGGCTAAAAGTGCAGGCATAGATGGCCTGTATGCGCTGGGTGAGTTAAGCCGCCATGCCGTAGCGGTATTCGGAAACGGTGCTCAGCACTTTGCAAACGTAGAGGAATTAACTGCGGCATTGTTGCCAAAGTTGATGGCGAATGTGACGGTATTGGTCAAGGGGTCGCGTTTCATGCAAATGGAGCGCGTAGTTAAAGTTCTAGAGGAGCAAGCCTGATGTTGTTATGGCTATTTCAACATTTGTCGTCAGATTTACGCGCTTTCAATATGTTTAGCTACATTACGCTGCGTACGGTATTGGCGACACTGACCTCGCTGACCATTTCATTCATGGTTGGCCCGTATGTAATTCGCAAACTAACTGCAATGAAAATTGGCCAGTCGGTACGGGACGACGGCCCGCAATCGCATCTGGTGAAAGCTGGTACACCAACCATGGGCGGTGCGTTGATATTAGTGTCAATTGCTGTGTCCACCCTGCTGTGGGGAGATTTGAGTAATCGCTACGTGTGGGTCGCGCTGCTCACTACACTTGGATTTGGCGCGGTTGGCTGGGTCGATGATTACCGCAAAGTGGTATACCGCAATCCCAAAGGACTGTCGGCCAAGGCTAAATATTTCTGGCAATCAGTATTTGGTTTGGGCGCAGCACTGTTCATCGCCTATTCCACCGAGTTGCCGGCACAGACCGAACTGATCGTGCCGTTCTTCAAGCATATTGCGATCCCGCTGGGAACGGTGGGCTTCGTTGTGCTGACCTATTTTGTGATCGTTGGCTCCAGTAATGCGGTCAATCTGACCGATGGTCTGGATGGTCTGGCAATCATGCCGACGGTGATGGTGGCGTCAGCGCTGGCAATTTTTGCCTATGTTGCCGGGCATGCCGAGTTCTCCCGCTATCTGGGTGTGCCGCATATCCCGGGTGCCGGTGAGCTGGCAGTGTTCTGCGCATCCATAGCGGGTGCAGGGCTGGCGTTTCTCTGGTTTAACGCCTATCCGGCAGAAGTGTTTATGGGCGACGTCGGTGCGCTGGCGCTGGGCGCAGCCCTGGGCGTAGTCGCGGTGATCGCTCGTCAGGAGATCGTGCTGTTCATCATGGGCGGTGTGTTCGTGGTGGAAACCTTATCCGTGGTTATACAGGTGGCCTCGTTCAAAATGACAGGCAAGCGTGTATTCCGCATGGCACCGTTGCACCATCACTATGAATTGAAGGGCTGGAAAGAAACGCAAGTGGTAGTGCGTTTCTGGATTATCACCATGATGCTGGTGCTGATTGGTTTATCAACATTGAAAATACGTTAACGAAAACATGAACTGGTACGGGCAACATATCTTGATTCTGGGACTGGGTAATAGCGGTCTGGCTGCGGCGCGCTGGTTGGCACACCGCGGAGCAGACCTGCGCGTCGCCGATACAAGTGCTGCGCCAGCCAATTTACCACGCTTACAGCAAGCGCTACCCGAGGTTCCTGTTACCACGGGCAAGTTTGTGGAAGCAGATTTCGTCTGGGCGGACCGTATCATTATCAGCCCGGGCGTGCCGCTGGCGCATGAATTGATACAGTCCGCCATGCAGCGCGGCATCATGGTGTGGGGGGATGTCGAGCTGTTTGCACAGGCAGTGCCTTCCCATGCCAAAGTAATAGCCATCACTGGCTCGAATGGCAAAAGTACCGTGACCAGTATGGTGGCGGCGATGTGCAGCGCTGCGGGTAAAAAAACCCTGATGGCTGGCAACATCGGCCTACCGGTGCTGGATGCGCTGGAAGATCATCCGGAAACGGAAGTGTTTGTGCTGGAACTGTCGAGTTTCCAACTGGAAACCACATTTACGCTCAACCCGGTCGCGGCAACTGTGCTGAATATCAGCGAAGATCATCTGGATCGTTATGCCAGCCTTGATGAATATGCCGCGACCAAGGCGCGGATATTTGATGTGGGCGGTGTGCAGGTGCTGAATCGTGATGATGCGCGCAGCATGGCCATGGCGCGGACGGATCGCAATACACTGAGTTTCGGCCTGAATGCCAGTGAAACTGAACATGAGTATGGCGTGCGTGATGGCAATTTATGTCGCGGTAAACGCAAATTAATGGCGATTGCCGATTTGCCACTGGCGGGTTTGCACAACGCAGCAAACGCGCTTGCTGCACTTGCATTATGCCAGGCAATGGATTTACCGGAAACACCGATACTGGATGCGCTGCGTAAATTCAAAGGTTTGCCACATCGTGTGGAGTGGGTAGCGGAAATAAACGGGGTCAGTTTTTATGACGATTCCAAAGGCACTAACGTCGGCGCAACTGAAGCAGCATTAAAGGGTATGGATAAACCCGTAGTGCTGATAGTAGGCGGCGATGGCAAAGGACAGGATTTCACCCCGCTGGCTGGTGCAGTGAAACAATCAGCGCGTGCAGTGGTGCAAATCGGCCGGGATGGCAACCTGATTGCTGAAGCGATAGTGTCAGCCGGCGTGCCGGTAGTGCGTGCTGAAAGCATGGAGCAGGCTGTAGCGCTTGCCTACGAACAGGCGAAGCCAGGTGATGCGGTGTTGCTATCGCCTGCATGTGCCAGTTTCGACATGTTCAAAAATTATGCTCACCGCGCGGATGTGTTTATTGCGGCAGTTAAACAGCTGGAACGGGGTGCCACCCTATGAATGCACCCGTGAGATCCAGGCGCGATGTGGCGGAATATGATTTCGTACTGCTCTGGTTGACGGCGGCTTTACTGGCATTTGGTCTGGTGATGGTGTATTCCGCGTCCATCGATATAGCTGAAGCGAACCGTGCGACGGGCCATCATCCCACTTTCTTTCTCATGCGCCATGCGATGTTTATTGTGGTGGGTCTGATGGCTGGTTATGCCACATTCCAGGTGCCAATACGGGTATGGCAGCATTTTGCACCGTGGCTGTTTCTGGGCGGGCTGGTGTTGCTGGCTATCGTGCTGATACCGGGGATAGGGCGCAACGTTAACGGCAGCCAGCGCTGGTTACCGCTGGGCATTATTAATCTGCAACCTTCTGAACTGATGAAGCTGGCAGCAGTAATTTATGCCGCAGATTACACCGTACGCAAAGCCGCATTCATGCACAGCTTCAAGCAGGGGTTTTTGCCGATGCTCATCGCCATCCTGTTTACCGGCTTTCTGCTCTTGCGTGAGCCGGATTTCGGTGCGTTTGTGGTGATTATCGCAATCGCGATGTCGGCGTTGTTTTTGGGTGGACTGAATCTGCGTATTTTTGCCGGATTGATCGTGTTGCTGGTGGTGGGCTTCATCGGCCTGATCTGGAGCTCGCCGTATCGTCTGCAACGTATCGTCGGATTCATGGATCCGTGGGCGGATCCATTTGGCAAAGGCTATCAGTTATCGCATGCACTGATTGCATTCGGACGCGGTCAGTGGACAGGTTTGGGTCTGGGTGGCAGCGTGGAGAAACTGTTTTATTTGCCGGAAGCGCATACCGATTTTCTGCTGGCTGTGATCGCGGAGGAGCTGGGCTTTATCGGCGTGGCGGCAGTGATAATACTGTTCGCATGGCTGGTAGTGCGGGCGTTCCAGATTGGTCGTCAGGCCGCGGTGATGGAACGTCACTTCTGTGCGCTGACCGCTATGGGTATAGGTATCTGGCTGGGAGTGCAAGCGGCTATTAATATCGGTGTGAATGTCGGTTTGTTGCCCACCAAAGGGTTGACGCTGCCATTCTTGTCGTTTGGCGGTAGCGGTATCGTGGCAAATTGCATGGCGATTGCAATATTGCTCAGAGTCGACTTTGAAACCCGCTGCTTGAAGCGCGGCAAGAAGGGGACCTGAACATGACACGCACTATCATGATCATGGCAGGCGGCACCGGTGGGCATATCTATCCAGGTTTGGCCGTCGCAGCAGCTATGCGCGAACAGGGTTGGCAGGTGATCTGGCTTGGGACTAAAAATGGTATGGAATCGCGCATCGTACCGGAACACGGTTACACCATGGCTTGGCTGACGATGGGCGGTATTCGCGGCAACGGCCTGCTGCGCAAATTGATGTTGCCGATGATGCTGTTACTTGCATTTGCTCAGGCTTTGAATGCATTGTTGCGCCACCGGCCTGATGTGGTGCTGGGCATGGGCGGTTACCCCAGTTTCCCTGGCGGAATGATGGCGGTGTTGTTAGGTAAGCCGCTGGTGATCCATGAGCAGAATTCCATTGCCGGATTAAGCAATCGCATACTGGCCTGTCTGGCTGAAAAAGTCGTGGTTGGATTCCCGGCAGCGTTTAAAAATCAGCAGGACAGACCGGTACCGTGCGGCAAGGTCGACACGGTCTGGCTAGGTAACCCGGTGCGTGAAAATATTGCCGGATTGCCAGTGAAAGCTGTGTCTACTCAGGCGCAACTACATCTGTTGGTTGTGGGGGGCAGTCTGGGCGCAGCAGCACTGAATGAAATGGTACCGAAAGCGCTGGCTTTGATCCCTGAAGCACAACGGCCGGAAGTAATACATCAGGCAGGAACCCGGCATATGGAAACCCTGCGTGGTAATTATGCTGCGGCAGGCGTCAAAGCAGATGTGCGAGATTTTATTGCTGATATGGCCAGTGTGTATGCATGGAGTGATCTGGCAATTACCCGCGCAGGAGCGTTGACCGTAGCAGAGCTGGCGGCGGCGGGTGTGCCATCCGTGCTGGTGCCATATCCACATGCAGTAGACGATCATCAAACCACCAATGCTCAGTTTCTGGTAGCGGCAGGAGCTGCGATATTGATGCCGCAAACCGAGTTAACAGCAGAGAAATTAGCGACAGGATTGCTGCAGTTGCAACGCGAGCAGCTTAATAAGATGGCGCAGCAAGCCAAATTGCTCGCCAAGCCCGATGCTACTGCAGCCGTTGCAAAAGTTTGTATGGGACTAGCCAAATGAAACATAAAGTTAAACAGATACATTTTGTAGGTATTGGTGGTTCAGGCATGAGCGGTATAGCTGAGGTGTTGTTGAATCTCGGCTTTGTCGTAACCGGTTCCGATATGGCAGAAAATACAGCAACCCGCAGGCTGAGCGGGTTGGGTATTACGGTATTTCACGGCCACAGTGCAGATAACGTCGGTGCAGCAGATGCCATCGTAACCTCGACTGCCGTGCAGGCGGACAACCCTGAAGTTGTGGCCGCCCGTGAACGCGCCATTCCCGTGGTGCCGCGCGCAATTATGCTGGCAGAACTGATGCGGCTGCGTCAGGGTATTGCGATTGCCGGTACTCACGGCAAGACAACAACAACATCACTGGTAACCAGCATTCTCGCACAAGCGGGTATGGATCCAACCTTTGTTATCGGCGGAAGACTTGAAGCCGCCGGTGCCAATGCGCGGTTGGGGCAGGGCGAATTCATCGTGGTTGAGGCGGATGAATCGGATGCGTCATTTCTGCATCTGACCCCGGTGCTCGCGGTGGTGACCAACATCGATGCTGACCATATGGAAACTTATGGCCATGACTTTAGCCGGCTGAAACAGGCATTCGTAGATTTTGTCGAACACGTCCCTTTCTATGGCCGAGCAGTGTTGTGCATTGATGATGCCAATGTACGTGACATTATGTCGGCAATCACCAAACCGGTTACCAGTTACGGTCTGAGCGAAGCCGCCGATATCCGCGCGATTAATGTGCGCCACGATGGCGGCCAAATGCACTTTGGCGTAGTTAATGGCGGTGGGCGACATGTGATGGATGTCACGCTGAATTTGCCGGGTGTGCATAACGTATTGAATGCGCTTGCGGCGATAGCCATTGGCCTCGAGGTCGGTGCGCCGGAAGCAGCTATTGCCAAGGCACTGGCTGATTTTAGTGGTGTGGGGCGCCGGTTTCAGCGCTATGGCGAAATCCCGGTTGCGGCTGGCGGTACGTTTACGCTGGTGGATGACTACGGGCATCACCCGGTGGAAATGGCAGCGACCATCGCCGCAGCGCGAGCAGCTTTCCCCGGACGGCGTCTGGTGCTGGCGTTTCAGCCGCACCGTTATACGCGTACCCGCGATGTGTTTGAAGATTTCGTCAAAGTATTGTCTAGCGTAGATGTGCTGCTGCTGGCCGAAGTATATGCGGCAGGCGAAGCGCCGATTGTGGCGGCGGATGGCAGGGCGCTGGCACGGGCGTTACGCGTAGCCGGCAAGGTAGAGCCGATATTTGTAGAGCAGATAAGCGATATGCCTGAGATGGTACTAAGCACAGTGCAGGACGGCGATGTCGTACTGACCATGGGCGCTGGCTCAATTGGTGCAACCCCGGGGTTGATAGCTGAGGTGGCGCGTGTGCGCTGAAATGACAGCGGCAATGTCTGCAGTAAACCCGCAGCAGGGTTTGCGTGGTGAGCTGCGGCTGAATGAGCCTATGGCCAAGCATGTCAGCTGGCGTGCCGGCGGGGTGGCAGAGCAGCTCTACATCCCGGCAGACGTGGCCGATATGGCGGTGTATCTGAATAATTTGCCAGCCGATATGCCGGTGTATTGCATAGGGCTGGGTAGTAATTTGCTGGTGCGTGATGGTGGCGTGCGTGGCGCGGTGATCCTGCTGCATGGCGCATTGCGGGAAATACGACTGGAGAGCAAGCAGGCTTCATCAGGAGTGATCTACGCCGAGGCTGGCGTAGCTGCACCAAAGTTGGCGCGATTTGCTGCCGGGCATGATCTGGTTGGCGCTGAGTTCATGGCCGGCATTCCAGGCACGGTTGGCGGTGCGCTGGCGATGAATGCGGGTTGCTATGGCAGTGAAACCTGGCTGATAGCCAGCAGTGCGCTGACCATCAACCGTCAGGGCCAAGTGCGCAAGCGTGAACGTGCCGAGTACGAACTGGATTATCGCCATGTGGCGTTGCGTGAAGCGAATGAAGAATGGTTTGTCGGTGGCTGGTTTGAGTTGCAGATCGGTGATGGTGCTGCATCGAAGCAGGTAATCAAAGACTTGCTGCAACGGCGCATTGCCAGCCAGCCCTTGGGGCAGCCGAATGCGGGTTCGGTATTTCGCAATCCGCAAGGTGATTTTGCTGCACGCTTGATAGAGAGCTGCGGATTAAAAGGCAAGTTGTTGGGTGGGGCGCAAGTGT
Source organism: Sulfuriferula thiophila (assembly GCF_003864975.1). Classification (NCBI taxonomy): domain Bacteria; kingdom Pseudomonadati; phylum Pseudomonadota; class Betaproteobacteria; order Nitrosomonadales; family Sulfuricellaceae; genus Sulfuriferula; species Sulfuriferula thiophila. Next base: position 227,966 of record NZ_BHGL01000007.1, on the reverse strand, counting down.
CGACTAAGCATGCCAATTTTATTGTGAACGCCGGTCAGGCGAGTGCGGCAGATATAGAGGATTTAATTGATCTTGTGGCGACAACGGTAGCTGAGCAATGCGGCGTAACGCTGCAGCGCGAAGTGCGAGTGATAGGCGACAGGTTAAGGGGTGAGGCATGAGCCAGTTTGGAAAAGTAGGTGTGTTATTAGGTGGTCGCTCCGCTGAGCGTGAAGTGTCGCTGAACAGTGGTAATGCAGTGCTGACCGCATTGTTGCGGCAAGGGGTAGATGCGCATGCGTTTGACCCGGCGGGTAAGGATCTGGCCGAATTGGCTGCAGAGGGTTTTGACCGGGTGATGATATCCCTGCATGGGCGGTTTGGCGAGGATGGCACGGTGCAAGGCGCGCTGGAATGGATGGAAATACCGTATACCGGCAGCGGTGTGATGGCTTCCGCACTGGCAATGGATAAATGGCGTACCAAGCTGTTGTGGCAGGCGGCAGGCGTGCCTACACCGGAATATGCGCTGTTGGCAGAAGATACGGATTTTGAAGCAGTTGAGCGGCGTCTGGGTTTGCCGATTTTTGTGAAACCGGTACGTGAAGGTTCCAGCATCGGTATGAGTAAAGTGACGCAAGCCGGTACATTGCGTGAGGCCTGGGAAAAAGCGGCGCAGTTTGATGCGTTGGTGCTGGCTGAGCAGTTTATTGAAGGCGGTGAATATACCTGCGCGATTCTGGGCGACAAGGCATTGCCAATGATACGGCTGATTCCGAAAAAGGAATTTTACGATTTTGAAGCCAAGTATCTGCGTGATGATACGGAATATCGTGTGCCGTGCGGACTACCCGCCGAGCAGGAGCAAGCTATCCAGTTGCTGGCAAAAAAAGCGTTTAATGTGCTGGGTTGCCGCGGTTGGGCACGACTGGATGTGATGCTGGATGCAGCGGGTAATCCGTATTTCCTGGAGGCGAATACCTCGCCAGGCATGACCGATCACAGTCTGGTGCCAATGGCGGCACGGGCAGCAGGCATGACGTTCGACGAACTGGTGTTGGCGATACTGGAGCAGGCCCGTGTGGGATGACGAAGTAGCGCTAGCCAAACTGACGCGCCTGGCGCTGTGGGGAACGGCTGCATTAATGCTGTGGGCAGGTGTGGTAATGCTGTCGCGGCTGGATAGTTTTGATTTGCGCGAAATTAAGATCGTGGGTGCGCACCATGTGACTACCGAGCAGGCAAAGCTAGTGGTGCAGCAACGATTGACGGGTAATTTCTTTTCAACTGACCTGGAAGCAACACGGGCTGCGTTTATCAAGCTGCCATGGGTGCGTGATGCAAGTGTGCGCCGGCAGTGGCCTGATGGTCTGGTGGTGACGCTGGAGGAACATAAGCCGCTGGCACGCTGGAACGATGACGCATTACTGAACAGTTACGGCGAGGTGTTCAAAGCTGCGAGCGATTTGAGTCTGCCGCACTTGAGCGGACCCGCAGGCAGTGAGCATGAAGTAGCGCAGGCATGGATGGATTACGAAAAAATACTGGCACCACTTAAATCAAAACCTGTTGCAGTGACTTTGAATGACAGACGGAGCTGGTGGGTGACATTGGATAACGGGATGAGTATAGCACTCGGTAGAGAACAGGCTGCAGAGCGTCTGGCACGTTGGGTGAAGTTATATCCGACGACGATGGCTTCGTTAGGCGTGGCAGTGGGTGGCGTAGATTTGCGCTATCCGAAAGGGTTTGCAGTGCGCTTGTTGGCGACCAAACCAGGCGACAAGGCGCAGGCAGTGCAAGGACAGGGGAAATCGGTATGAGCAGGCAGAGAGATACAAGAGAATTAATTGTTGGTTTGGATATCGGCACTTCCAAAGTGATTGCCATCGTAGCGGAAATATTGCCTGAAGGGCGTATGGAAGTCGTTGGTATGGGCAGTCATCCTTCACGCGGTCTGAAAAAAGGGGTGGTGGTCAATATCGAGTCCACCGTCAATGCTATTCAGCGTGCGCTGGAAGAAGCGGAATTGATGGCGGACTGCAAGATCACAGAAGTTTATACCGGCATCGCGGGTAGCCATATCAAGAGCTTTAATTCGCACGGCATGGTGCCGATCAAAGACAAAGAAGTGACGCAGTTTGATGTCGATAAAGTCATAGAAACCGCGCGCGCAGTGAATATTCCGACGGATCAGCAGATTCTGCATATCCTGCCCCAGGAATATCTGGTCGACGGCCAGGAAGACGTGCGCGAGCCACTGGGTATGAGTGGCGTGCGGCTGGAAGTCAAAGTCCATATCGTCACCGGTGCGGTATCGGCAGCGCAAAACATCATTAAATGCGTACGTCGTTGCGGGCTGGAAGTGAGTGATCTGGTGTTGCAGCCACTCGCTTCAGCCATGGCAGTGCTGACTGAAGACGAAAAGGATCTTGGCGTGGCGCTGGTGGATATCGGTGGCGGTACTACCGACATCGCGGTATTTACCCAAGGTGCAATCCGCCATACCGCTGTGATACCTATCGCCGGTGATCAGATCACCAATGATATCGGGCTGGCATTACGTACGCCGCTAAAAGACGCGGAAGACCTGAAAATAGCCCATGGTTGTGCTTTGCGCCAGCTTGCGGGGGCGCATGACATGTTAGAAGTGCCCGGTGTGGGCGAGCGTGGTGCACGGCAGATGTCACGGCAGTTGCTGGCTGAAGTCATCGAGCCGCGCGTGCTGGAGTTGTATGAAATGGTGCAGGCGGAATTGCGCCGCAGTGGATTTGAAGAGCTGATGCGTTCAGGCATCGTGATTACAGGGGGCTCTGCAGCAATGCAGGGCATGGTGGAGCTAGGTGAGGAGGTCTTTCATATGCCAGTACGGTTGGGATTGCCGCAATACGAAGGTGGGTTGTCGGAGGTGATGCATAACGCACGCTATGCCACCGGGGTGGGATTGCTGCTGGCAGGAATGGATCAGCAGGACCGAAAGCAGCCGATGAAGTTATCAGGAACATCAATGCAACAGGTATTTGAGCGGATGAAGGGTTGGTTCAAGAATTTTTAGGTCGGTTTGGAAGTAAATGACATTTTTTGATTTGTACACGGATAAAGGAGATTAGCATGTTTGAAATTATGGATACGTTGACCCAGGATGCAGTAATTAAAGTTATCGGTGTAGGTGGTTGCGGTGGTAACGCAGTGGACCACATGATCGATTGCGGCGTCGATGGTGTGGAGTTCATCAGTATTAACACCGATGCGCAGGCTTTGCAGCGTAATAAAGCCAAAGTGCAACTGCAACTGGGTACTGGCGTAACCCGTGGTTTGGGCGCTGGCGCAAACCCTGAAGTAGGCCGTGAAGCAGCGCTGGAAGATCGCGAGCGGATTGCCGAGCTGATCGACGGTGCTGACATGCTGTTTGTTACCGCAGGTATGGGTGGTGGTACGGGTACCGGTGCAGCACCCGTGGTTTGCGAAGTTGCCAAGGAAATGGGGATTTTAACCGTCGCCGTGGTGACCAAGCCATTCCTGTTCGAAGGCAAGCGCGTACGTCTGGCGAATGCCGGTATCGAAGCCTTATCCCGTCATGTGGATTCGTTGATTGTGATTCCTAACGAAAAGCTGATGCAAGTGCTGGGCGAAGATGTGTCCATGCTGGATGCATTCAAGGCCGCCAATAACGTACTGCATGGCGCGGTAGCCGGTATCGCGGAAGTGATTAACTGCCCGGGTATGGTTAACGTCGACTTTGCCGACGTGAAAACAGTGATGTCGGAAATGGGCATGGCAATGATGGGCTCTGCTGCTGCAGTCGGTCCTGACCGTGCCCGTCTGGCCGCGCAACAGGCTGTTGCCAGCCCCTTGCTGGAAGATGTGAATCTGGCTGGTGCGCGTGGTGTGCTGGTAAACGTGACGGCATCCACTTCCTTCAAGATGAAGGAATACTATGAAGTCATGAACACTATCAAAGGCTTTACTGCCGAAGAAGCGACAGTCATTGTCGGTACAGTTATTGATGAGAGCATCGGTGATGAGTTGCGTGTGACCATCGTTGCAACTGGTCTGGGTAGCCCAGTGGCGCGTCAGCAACCTAAACCAGTGATCGTTAAAACCGGTACGGATGATTATTCATCAGCCAGTGTTGACTATCAGGTTGGCGAAGCTGAGCCTACCGTGTTTCGCAGTAACCGCCGCGAAGCACAAGTAGAAGCGTTGAAACAGTCCGGTATGGAATACCTGGATATTCCAGCATTTTTACGTAAACAGGCGGATTAAAAAGGGGTTTTTGGGGATTCAATTGATTCACGCTATAATGCGCTGAATTAATTGGTTCACTACGCTCATGATTCAGCAACGTACAATAAAAAATACCATTCGTGCCTCAGGGGTGGGGCTGCATACCGGTGCTAAAGTCAGCATGGTATTGCGCCCGGCTGCGCCAGATACGGGGGTGGTGTTTCGTCGGCTGGATCTGGCAGAACCTGTAGACATAGTAGTTGCAGCTGAGCAGGTGGGTGATACCCGCTTGTGTTCAACGCTGGATAACGGTAAGGCTACCGTCGCAACAGTAGAGCATCTGATGTCGGCATTGGCCGGGCTCGGGGTTGATAATATCTATATTGATCTCGATGGACCGGAAGTGCCGATCATGGATGGTTCGGCTTCATCTTTCGTATTTCTGATCCAGTCAGCAGGGATCACGCAGCAAAATGCAGCGAAAAAGTTTATCCGCATCAAGAAAACAGTAGAAGTAGTGGAAGGCGATAAGCGCGTTCGTTTCGAGCCTTTTGACGGTTTCAAGATAGAATTCACTATCGATTTCAAACACCCGGTGTTTGAAAAATCAGGTCAGGCCATCAGCCTGGATTTTGCTAAGACCTCCTACGTCAATGAAGTCAGTCGCGCCCGCACTTTCGGTTTTATGCAGGAAGTGGAATGGTTGCGCGCGAATGGACTGGCGCTGGGCGGCAGTCTGGATAACGCCATCGTCATGGACGAGTTCCGTGTGCTCAACAGCGACGGTTTGCGTTATGAAGATGAATTCGTCAAACATAAGGTGCTGGATGCGATAGGTGATTTGTACATTATTGGCCACCCGATAATCGGCGCGTTTTATGCCCACAAATCCGGTCATGCACTGAATAATCGATTAATCAGAACGTTATTGCAGGATCAGAGCGCCTGGGAATACGTCAGCTTTGCCGACGAAAAACTGGCACCTGCTGGCATACGTCAGCTCCATCCGCAACTGACCAGCATATGATTATCATCCGCCTGCTGTTTGTGCTGGCATGCATAGCACTGGCACTTTCAGGGGCATTGTATTTTCTGACCGGCGAGAAACGTTATCTGCAGTTCGTCTGGAAAGTGCTGAAATTCGGAGTCATATTGATAGTGGTGTTCGGCGCATTGATGGTGGCTGAACGCCTGGTGTTGCTTTAAGCCAAAACTATGTTTGTGGCGTATTCCATAAGGTTTTCGTCTTGAAATGGGGTTAAGCAAACTTGATCACCATCTGCTGAATTTACCCGCTAAACCAGAACTGTCCGGAATGAAGCGATTTGGTGTCGAGTTTATGTACTTCGGCATCAAGGAAGCGCGTGCCTGTTTGTTTGCCGGTTTGTTCTTTGCTGCAGTATTTCTTGTACCGCGCAATGGAATATTGAGTGTGCCACGCTATGACACGTTGCTGATCATAGCGATTGCAATTCAGGTATGGATGGTTTGGAGCAAGCTGGAAACGATAGATGAACTCAAGGCTATTAGTTTATTTCACGTAGTTGGGTTTGCGCTTGAAGTTTTCAAGACCTCAGGTGGGGTGCAATCATGGACATATCCGGATTTTGCATACACCAAACTATGGGGTGTTCCGCTGTTTTCTGGATTCATGTATGCGGCAGTCGGCAGTTATATTATTCAGGCGTGGAGGCTATTGGAGCTTAGGGTGGAGCATCACCCACCTTATTGGATGGCAACGTTGATTGCAATTCTAATTTATGCCAATTTTTATACCCATCATTTCATAGGGGATTATCGCTGGTATATAGCGGCATGTGCCATCGGATTATATGCCCGTGCAATTGTTGTCTATCAGCCATTTGACCGCGAGCGACGTATGCCGCTTATGCTTGCATTCGTACTGATAGGATTTTTTATTTGGTTAGCCGAAAATATCAGTACTTTTTTTAGTATCTGGCAATACCCGAATCAGATGGGAGCATGGTCGGTTGTGCATATAGGCAAGTGGAGTTCGTGGTCATTGCTAGTGATTATGACATTTACCATAGTGGCAAATATGAAACATATAAAACAACGTATCTATATTCCCAAATAAGCCAGAGTGAACAAAACAAATCTTACACTGCGAAACCATTGAATTTACGATATGAGCTGTTTAATGCATCACGTAACAGCAATGAATTGACTATCGGGCCTATTGGTGCGGATGTTTGCTCAGCAAATTAGCCAGCGCATCTTTCAACTGTCCTGCTTCCAGTTCCGTACATAAATTTTCCAGCTCAGCCAGGCCAGCCGCGCTAATGGTGGGCTTATTGATTTCGCGGTAACGATTAGGTATGGCATTGGTGCGTACCTTGATCAGTATGTTCTGCCCTGTCAGGCCGTGTTTAGCCAGTGCGGTGGTGATGCTGGGGATGAGTTGGCGTAACTTTGCAGCGGCGGCGCCATGGTCGCAATAAATGCTGATGTTGCTGGCATCGATCTGGCCGATGCGGGACACGCTGGCGAGTCCGCTGGGGACGATGGTATGCCAGAGTTTTTGCAGTTGCATGATTTCATTTACATGCGTTTGTAACAAACGTAAGCGATCATCACCGTTGAAAAAGCGGTAAGCACGCTTGGCTTGCGAAGGAAAATTCGTCATCTAAGGGCTTGTCAACAAAGCGATTCGGAATGAGAGTGCGAATATGGTAACATGTCCAGATTTTCACGCAACGCTACACAATATATCCCATTGCCATGATTTCATCTCTGTTGAAAAAAGTATTTGGTAGTCGTAATGACCGTCTGGTTAAACAATATGTGGCTAAGGTTCGCGCGATCAATGCCTTGGAGCCGAAACTCCAGGCCTTGTCTGATGCGGAATTACGCGCCAAGACTGATGAATATAAAACCCGTTTTGCTAACGGGGAAACGCTTGATCAGTTATTGCCTGAGGCTTTTGCCACGGTGCGCGAAGCAGGCCGGCGGGTGCTGGGTCTGCGCCATTACGACGTACAGCTGATCGGTGGTATGGTGCTGCATGACGGCAAAATTGCCGAAATGCGTACCGGTGAAGGCAAGACGCTGATGGCGACCCTGCCAGCTTACCTGAACGCCTTGTCCGGTAACGGCGTACACATCGTTACCGTCAACGATTATCTGGCCAGCCGCGATGCGGCACAGATGGGGCGTATCCATGGCTTCCTCGGGCTGACGGTCGGTGTGAATCTGTCGCAAATGCCGCATGAAGAAAAACAGGCAGCCTATGCCTCGGATATCACCTACGGCACCAATAATGAGTTCGGCTTTGATTATCTGCGCGATAACATGGTGTATCAGACCCATGAAAAAGTGCAGCGTAGCCTGAATTTTGCCATTGTCGATGAAGTGGATTCGATTTTAATTGATGAGGCACGTACACCGCTAATCATCTCCGGTCAGGCGGATAGCAGTACTGAGCTGTATCTGGCCGTGAACACAGTGGTGCCCAACCTGACCCGGCAAGAAAAAGAAGATGGTACGGGTGATTACTGGGTCGATGAAAAAGCCCATACCGTACTGTTGTCGGAAGCGGGTCATGAGCACGCTGAACAGTTATTGACCGATGCTGGCCTGTTGCCAGTCGGATCAAGCTTGTACGAAGCAGCCAATATCGGCCTGATGCATCACGTGTATGCTGCATTACGTGCGCATGCGCTGTACCACCGCGATCAGCATTATGTGGTGCAGGATGATGAAGTGGTTATCGTCGATGAGTTTACCGGTCGTCTGATGTCAGGACGGCGCTGGTCAGAAGGCCTGCATCAGGCGGTGGAAGCCAAGGAAGGTGTGGCCATCCAGAAAGAAAATCAGACCTTGGCGTCGATTACTTTCCAGAACTATTTCCGCATGTTCACCAAGCTGGCCGGTATGACTGGTACGGCGGATACGGAAGCTTACGAATTCCAGCAGATTTACGGCCTGGAAACCGTCGTTATTCCAACACATCGGCCGATGGTGCGGATAGACAAGATGGATCAGGTGTTCCGTACCGCGCGCGAAAAGCATCAGGCGATCATCAATGATATCAAGGATTGCTATGAGCGCGGTCAGCCAGTCCTGGTCGGCACCACCTCGATTGAAAATAACGAATACTTATCCGGTTTGCTGAAAGCGGCAAAATTGCCGCATGAGGTTCTGAACGCCAAGCAGCATGCGCGTGAAGCAGAAATTATCGCGCAAGCAGGGCAGTTGAAGGCGATTACTATCGCTACCAACATGGCCGGTCGTGGTACTGACATCGTGCTGGGCGGCAGCATAGAGCGTGAGCTGGATGAAATCCGGCTGGATGAGAATTTATCCGATGCCGATAAACTGTCGCGTACGACTGCGCTGAAGACCAAATGGCAAGCCGTGCATGAAACTGTATTGGCTGCCGGCGGCTTGCATATTATCGGTACTGAACGCCATGAGTCACGGCGCGTAGATAACCAGTTGCGCGGTCGCTCCGGTCGTCAGGGTGATGCGGGTTCCAGTCGCTTCTATCTGTCACTGGAAGACCCGTTGCTGCGCATCTTCGCCTCCGACCGGGTCGGCGCGATCATGGACAAGCTGAAAATGCCGGAAGGCGAAGCCATTGAGCACCCTTGGGTGACGCGTGCCATCGAAAATGCGCAACGCAAGGTGGAGGCGCGTAACTTCGATATGCGCAAGCAGTTGCTGGAATACGACGATGTATCCAATGATCAGCGTAAGGTAATCTACCAGCAGCGTAATGAACTGCTGGAAACGCAGGATGTGTCGGAAACCATTACCGCCATGCGTGAAGATGTGCTGCGCCGTGTGATCAGTGAGCATGTGATTCCAGGCAGTATGGCTGAGCAATGGGATGTGGCTGGTCTGGAGCTGGTGCTGGCCAGCGAGTTTCAATTGCAGTTGCCTGTACAGCAATGGCTTGATCAGGACAGCGCCCTGGATGAGCATAGCCTGCAGGATCGGATTGTCAGCGCAGCCAATGACGCGTACGGTGTCAAGGTGGCGGCAGTGGGTGACACCGGGATGCACCATTTTGAACGTGCGGTGATGTTGCAAAATATTGATAGCCATTGGCGCGAGCACTTGGCAGCGCTGGATCATTTGCGTCAGGGTATCCATTTGCGTGGTTACGCGCAGAAGAATCCCAAGCAGGAGTATAAGCGTGAGGCATTTGATTTGTTCTCCGCGATGCTGGAAGCAATCAAACGCGAAGTCACGCAAATAACATTCACGGTGCAGATCCAATCCGAGGCGGATATTGAAGCGGTTGACACACCGCCAGTATTGTCTAATGTTGAATATCATCATGCCGATTATGATGAAGTACTGGCAGGCGAAGACGAGCCAATCAATGCAACGAATGCGACTTCGCCGTATATAAATGTAGGCCGTAATGATCCATGTCCGTGCGGATCAGGTAAAAAATTCAAGCACTGTCATGGCAAGTTAAACTAGTCTCGACAGGGCGTGAGCCTTTTACTGTAAACACCGATGTGTATGATCAGTTGATCAGGCCATCGGTGTTTTGTTTTTTCTCTCTGGTATATCGTCAATGAAACGCATTTCTGCATCCTCCCGCCTCAGTCGTGAAACAGCCAAACTGGTGCGGCTCGCGCTGGCATTACATGCATCGGGCAGTCAATTGGAAAGCCTGTCATGGCAACAGCAGGTTAATAAGTTGATTTCTTCACTGTTTCAAAAGAAACAGAATGAAACGCTGGAGCAGGCACTTGATTATTTGTGGACTGAAAATCCGCCGGCGTGTGATGTGCTCGCGCAGTTAATTGAAAGTTATGCGGAAAGTCTGGTCGATGCAGCGGATACGGATGCCGTGCTGATTGCCATTCCGTTATTGGTCTGGTCTCGTTATGCCATACCCACCGGGCAAATCAGCAAGCCGCGTTTACGCGAGTTGCGTGAGCAGGTGATGACGCATTTGCTTGCCAGTTCAGCGCGGCTGGCTATCAGCGATGTGTTGTTCAGTCCCGATCAGTTGCCGCGAGGCTTCACTGAAACCAGGGCGCTGCTACAGCAATTGGCACAATGTGCAGTAAGCGGTGAAGATCTGCACATGGACAGTTCCGAGCTGATTGCGGCAGGTGAGTTTGTTGCGGATGTGCGCTATGTGTTTGCAGCGGTCGTGGTGGATAAAGGCGCGCCTTTGTTCCGCTGGCAACAGGATGAAATCACCCAGAGCGAAGCACTGCAAACCTGGCAATTGCATACCAAATCGACTTTTGCGGCCATGTTGCCGGGTTGCCATTTCCAGAGTCTGCTGCCTAATGCGTTTTTCAGTGCATGGCGCAAGCTGGAACATGAAGCGCGCGGTTTTTCCTTGCGTGCAGCAATATTCTATTTATGTGAGATGCTGAATGTGGTGCCGGGTGATTTACGTGCAGTGATTGCGCCATTTTATGACCAGGTGCTGGAAGAATACCGTATCGGCTTCAGTCTGCTGCGTACGCCACAAGTGTTGCATGGCGTGGTCTGGCCATTGATCGGGGAAGAAAGCGAGGAGACGGATATCGTCAGTCAGATCGAGCATGAGTTAGGTGGTCTGGGCAAGATCGTGGTGTTGACGACGGCCATGCCGATGGAATTTTGTGACGATTGCGGTTCACCGCTGTTTCCTAACGCGGATGCTGAATTAGAGCATCCGGAAATGCCGGAGTCGGATAAGGTTATGCCGCAGTTGCATTGAGCAATTACAGGCGCACGCTACGCCCGCCATCAACGTTAATCACCTGTCCGGTAACGTAACCGGCATCCACTATTAAATAATAAACAGCCTTGGCGATATCGTCTGGTTCGCCGGCCTGTTTGAGTATGGTGTGGGAAATAATGCGCTGGCGCGAAACTTCATCGAGCTCGGGCGCATCTTCCGGCCAGATGATAGGGCCGGGGGCAACCGCATTGACGCGCACATCCGGCCCCAGTTCCCGCGCCAGCGAGCGGGTCAGGCCGACCAGTCCCGCTTTGGCAATGCTGTACACCACATAGCTTTTCATAGGTCGTTCAGCGTGAATGTCGGTGATGTTGACGATGCAGCCTTGTTGGCGACGTAATTCGGTGGCGGCTGCCTGAGCCAGAAATAACGGCGCTTTCAGGTTGGTGCCGATCAGGTCCAGCCAGTTGCTTTCGGTGATGGCGCCGACAGGTGACGCGTAAAAACTGGAGGCATTGTTGATCAGTACGTCGAGTCGGCCAAAACTGGTAAGTGTGGTCTGTATCAGATTGGGAAAGCTGTCGCAGTCGAGCAGGTCAGCTTGAATCAGGGTAACCGAGCCGGGGCGTTGTGCATTCAATTCGGATTGCAAGGCACGTGCCTCCATAACAGAAGTGCGGTAATGGATCATTAGATTAGCGCCAGCGCTATGCAGTCGCCGGCAAATTGCTGCGCCTACGCGTTTTGCGCCACCGGTAATTAATACTGTTTTGCCTTGCATCATATTTCCTTTATGCTTACGCTATTTTAACATTTGTCCATACGATGTCTCTACCTGTCCCTACCCCTGCTGCGTTAGCCATCAGCGAGCAGCTTACCCGGCTTATTGCGAATGAAATAGTCGAGCATGGCTGGATATCATTCGCACGCTACATGGAATTGGCACTCTATGCCCCCGGTCTGGGGTATTACAGCGCAGGTGCGGCGAAATTCGGCGCGTCCGGAGACTTTGTGACTGCGCCAGAGATATCACCGTTGTTTGGACGTAGCCTAGCACACCAAGTCATGCAGGTGTTAACGTTGAGCGGGGGTGACGTGCTCGAAACCGGCGCCGGCAGCGGGCGTCTGGCTTGTGATTTGCTGGCTGAACTGGTGCGTCTCGATTGCCTGCCTCAGCGATACTATATTCTGGAAGTGAGTGCCGACTTGCGAGAGCGCCAGCAGCAACTGATTGCTCGCGAATTGCCTGAGTGGACAGACCGCGTAGTCTGGCTGGAGCAACTGCCCACTGCGTTTACAGGTTGCATCGTGGGTAACGAGGTGCTGGATGCGATGCCGGTGCATGTGCTTCATTGGCATGCGGGGGATATCACCGAGCGCGGCGTGGCATGGGAGAATCAGCGCTTCGTGTGGCGGGATAAGGCGCTGGCAAGCGGACATTTGCGTGAGTTGGCTGCAGCGATAAGCGTTGCCGATGACTATGTCAGTGAAATCAATCTGGCGGCCCAGGGTTTCATCAGCAGCTTGGCGCAGTGTCTGACCAAAGGCGCAATCATCATGATTGACTACGGTTTTGGTGAAAGTGAGTACTACCATCCGCAGCGCAACCAAGGCACGATCATGTGCCATTATCGTCAGCATGCCCATGATGATCCGTTCTATTTGACCGGCTTGCAGGACATTACCGCCCACGTCGACTTTACTGCCATGGCAGTCGCGGGCATTGATGCGGGCCTGAGTCTGGCGGGCTACACCAGCCAGGCGCAGTTTCTGATTAACTGTGGCATTACCGATTTGCTGGCGCAAACAACGGCGGAGGACACGGCCAGATATATCCCGCAAGTCACGGCCGCACAAAAATTGATGAGCCCTGCGGAGATGGGTGAGTTATTCAAAGTGATTGCCTGGACGCGTCAACTGGATGCGCCGCTGCTGGGATTCGGGCAGGGCGACCAGCGCCGCCGCTTGTGAGCAGTAGCCGCATGTCGCGTTTGCTATATTCTCTGGTATTGGTGCTGGCGCTGCCGTATCTGCTGCTGCACCTGCTCTGGCGTGGCTGGCGGCAGCGCGGCTATTGGCGGCACTGGGGTGAGCGTTTTGGCTTTTATACGCAGCGCACTGATAAACCAGTCATCTGGCTGCATGCTGTATCCGTGGGTGAGACACGTGCTGCAGTACCACTGGTGCAGGCTTTGCTGACCCGCTATCCCGATCATCAGCTTCTGCTTACCCATACGACGCCTACCGGGCGTGACACCAGTCTGCAGTTATTCGGCGATGCAGTGTGGCGCGTGTACTTGCCTTACGATTATGCATTTGCCGTACGTCGTTTTGTACGCCGGTTTCGCCCGGCGCTGGGCATGCTGATGGAAACCGAAATCTGGCCCAATCTGATTGCCGCCTGTCAGCGTGAAAATGTGCCGGTGATGTTGGTCAATGCGCGCCTGTCGGAACGCTCAGCACGGCGTTATCACTGGTTTGCCACGCTGGCGCTGCAAAGCCTGACCGGTTTGTCTGCCATAGCAGCCCAGACCTCGGCGGATGCCCAACGTTTAACGGAGTTGGGTGGGCGTAATGTGAGTGTTATGGGTAATTTGAAATTTGACACTACCCCACCAGCGGCACAATTGCAGCTTGGTCAGCGCTGGCGCTCTGAGATAGGCCAGCAGCGGCCGGTCTGGCTGGCTGCCAGTACGCGGGAAGGAGAGGAAGCGCTGGTGCTGGATGCGTGGCAGCAGTTGCAATTTCCGGCAGCGCTGTTGATTATCGTGCCGCGCCATCCGCAGCGCTTTGATGAAGTGGCCGCTTTGCTGGACAAGCGTGGCATACGCTATCAGCGCCGCAGTAGCGGGCAGCCGGTTGCCGCCACTACGCAGGTTTGGCTGGGTGACAGCATGGGCGAGTTATTTGCCTATTACCGTGCGGCTGACCTTGCCTTGATTGGTGGCAGTTTGTTGCCGCTGGGCGGGCAGAATCTGATCGAAGCTGCGGCAGTGGGCTGCCCTGTCATCATTGGCCAGCATGTGTGGAATTTCGCGGAAGTGACGCGTGCTGCCATCGCCGATGGTGCTGCAGTGCAGGTAGTAAATACCGATGAGTTGGCGCAGCGTGTGCAGCAGTTGCTGCATGATCCGCTGGCTCGACAGAATATGCACAACGCAGCATTGACCTTCAGTCAAGCGCATCAAGGTGCAACAGCGCGTTTGCTGGCTCTGGCATCTGGCTATTTAGCCAGTAAACCCAGCTAATTTATCTCATTCAAATCAGTTTCAGTCAGCGAGCCGAGATTGGCCTTCAGGCGTAATTTAGCCAGCCAGTAACCATAGCGCGCAGCAGCAAGATCACGCTGGGTTGCATAATATTGTTGCTGTGCATTGAGTACGTCGATATTGGTGCGTATGCCTACTGTCAGTCCGAGCTTGTTGGATTCAAGTGCCGACAGACTGGCGTTAACGGCCTGTGTGTATGCCGTTACCTGCGCCGCCTGACTGTTGATGCTGTATGCCGCCTGGCGGGTATTGAGGTCAATCTGGCGGCGAATGACCAGCAAATTCTGCTGTGCCTTGTCCTTGTTGGCTTCTGCTTCGCGGATATGTGAATTGACCAGCCCACCCTGGTATAGCGGGAAATTAAGCGCGAGTCCAATGTTGGCATTGCTGGTGTTGACCAGGCTGTTACCAAATAACTGATTGTTGTTGTCGGTATAGTTGGCAACAGCATCCAGCGTGGGTAGGTGGCCACTGCGCGCCCGGGTGATTTCCTGCTCGGCGATGTTCATGTTGGCTTGTTCAACCTGCATCTGCGGATTTTTTTGTACTGCATCGGCTATCCAGGCATCGAGCTGGTTAAGCGCTACCGGGTTGAGCATGTGCTGTGCGTTGAGACCTGCTAGTGTAGCGGGTGGCTTGCCGGTCAGGACCGACAAAGCTTGCTGTTTGATGTTGAGGTCATTTTGTACTGCAATGAGTTGGGCCTGGGTTAGCTCAAAGCGTGCCCGGGCTTCGTCGCTGTCGGTGATGGTTGCTGTGCCAGCGGTAAAGTTGGCCTTGGCCAGGGCCAGTTGCTGCTCAATGGCGGTTTGCTGGGCCTGTAATACATGCAGGTTGTCCTGGGCTAGCAGTACATCAAAATAGGCGCTGGCAACCCGCAGGATTAAGTCCTGCTGCTTGCTGCTCAGTTGTGCATTATTGGCGAGCAGTTGCTGTTTGGCCTGTGCATATTGCGTCAGGCTCGCTTGCCGATACAGCGGTTGCGTTACGCTGACACCGAAGCTGTTGGAACGGTAGTTTTGTACGCCGGCGAATGAAGAGTCTGTGCGGTTCTGTAGTACATTGGCGGCGAGCTGAATTTGCGGTAATAACGCCGCGCGTGCTTGCGGTAATTTTTCCAGGCCAGCCTGATAGTTCGCCATGCTGGCGGCATATTCTGCATCGTTACCTAGTGCGTCCTGATACACGTGGCTTAATTCATTGGCAAAGCTGGCGGGAGTCCAAACCAACATCAGTAGCAGCAAAGCGCGAGTCAATTTAGGCATGGTATTGCAGCGTCCGGTTAATAAGTCGGCATGTTCAGATCTACTGATTGTGCCCAGGCATCAACACCACCTTGCAAGTTATAAATATGACCAAATCCTGCACGCTCCAGAAAGTGTGCAATTTGCATGCTGCGCATACCGTGATGGCAAATAACCACAATGTTGGCGTGCGCATCCAGTTTATCCAGTTGGGCTGGTACGGTATGCATGGGAATCAGTTGCGCGCCGCTGATATGCGCAATCTGATATTCCCATGGTTCGCGGACGTCCAATAACACAGGCGCAGGGCGTGCATCGTCGGTAAGCCAGAGGTGCAGCTGTTGCGCGCTGATTTGCTGCATGGGTTAAAACACAAACCGTTCTGGTTGCACTGCGTTCTTGAGTGGCTGCACATTGGTTTCAAACAATGTCACCGTGTTGTACGCGCCTTCGGCAACGCATGTGATCAGTTGTGCTGTCATCGCAGGGGCATCGCCGGTGATGGCAAACAGCCTGCCGCCAATGTTCAGATCATGCACGAATGCTTCCGGCAACACGGGGGTCGATCCGGTGATGACGATGACATCGTATTTGCCATGACGTGACCAGCCTTTGGCTGCATCACCCACTTCCAGGCTGGCATTGGTAATGCCATTTGCCTGCAGTTTGGCACTTGCCTGGGTTTTGAATTCAGGCACGATATCGACGCTGTGCACGTGCTGGCCAAGTTCGGCGAGCAAAGCGGTAAGGTAGCCGCTACCCGTGCCGACTTCAAGAATGACGTCGGATTTCTTGATGGCCAGCTCCTGCAGTATGCGGGCTTCCAGTTTAGGGGACATCATGACTTCGTTATGACCCAGCGGGATTTCCATATCCACAAAGGCCAGGGTGCGGTACATCTGTGGTACGAAATCTTCGCGTTTGACCTTGGTGAGCAGATCCAGCACTTGCTGGTTGAGGACATCCCAAGGGCGGATTTGTTGCTCTATCATGTTAAAGCGTGCTTGTTCGATATTCATTTCTACACCTATATCACTAATCTCTTGCGATTATTCCATATTTCCTATAATTTAACACCTCTGCTGGGGGTCTTCATTGTAAATAATCAATGAAGTGAGAGATACCCTTCGAACCTGATACGGGTTATACCGTCGTAGGGAAGCACTCACCTGCTCCTTACGCTTATTGCTTAAGGAACACTAATATGAATGCCAATCCAGAATTTATTGCCGCCAATGCCCATGTAGATGAAGCGGCAATCCATCCGTTACCCAATTCGCGCAAGGTTTATGTGCAAGGCTCGCGCCCTGACATCCAGGTGCCGATGCGTGAAATCAGTCAGGCTGATACCTCCGCTTCATTTGGCGCAGAGCCTAATCCTCCTATTTATGTGTATGACTGTTCCGGTCCGTATTCCGATCCTGCTGCCAAAATTGATATCCGTCAGGGTTTGAGTTCAGTGCGCGCGACCTGGATTGAGGAGCGTGGCGATACCGAAGCGTTGACCGGATTGAGTTCTGAGTATGGTCGTGACCGCTTGCATGATACGCAGTTGCAGACGATGCGCTTCCCAGGATTGGCTCGTCAGCCGCGCAAGGCGAAAGCGGGGCGTAACGTTACCCAGATGCATTATGCGCGCCAAGGCATCATCACCCCGGAAATGGAATATGTCGCTATCCGCGAAAATATGCGGCGCGAAGAATATCTGGCATCGCTGAAAGCATCTGGACCGACTGGCCAGAAGATGTATGAGCTATTGGGTCGTCAGCATCGCGGTCAAGCCTACGGTGCGGCCTTGCCTGAGACCATTACCGCTGAATTTGTACGCGAAGAAATTGCACGCGGACGTGCCATCATCCCGGCGAATATTAATCACCCTGAAACCGAGCCGATGATTATCGGCCGTAATTTCCTGGTGAAAATCAATGCCAATATCGGCAATTCCGCGCTGGGTTCATCCATTCAGGAAGAAGTCGAAAAAATGACCTGGTCTATCCGCTGGGGTGGCGATACGGTGATGGATTTGTCGACCGGCAAGAATATCCACGAAACCCGTGAATGGATCATCCGTAATTCACCGGTGCCTATCGGTACTGTGCCTATTTATCAGGCGCTGGAAAAAGTGAACGGCAAAGCGGAAGACCTGACCTGGGAAATGTTCCGTGACACGCTGATCGAGCAGGCCGAGCAGGGTGTGGATTATTTCACCATTCATGCCGGTATCCGTCTGGCCCATGTGCCGCTGACGGCGAACCGCATGACCGGTATTGTGTCGCGTGGCGGCTCTATCATGGCTAAATGGTGCCTGGCGCATCATAAAGAGAGTTTCCTCTACACGCATTTTGAAGATATCTGCGAAATCATGAAGGCCTATGACGTCAGTTTCAGTCTGGGTGATGGGCTGCGTCCCGGTTCCATCTATGATGCGAACGACGATGCGCAACTGGCTGAACTGAAAACCCTGGGTGAGTTGACACAGGTGGCGTGGAAGCACGACTGTCAGGTCATGATTGAAGGCCCTGGTCACGTACCTATGCAACTGATCAAGGAAAACATGGATCTACAACTGGACTGGTGCGATGAAGCACCGTTCTACACGCTGGGACCGCTGACAACCGATATTGCACCGGGCTATGATCACATTACCAGCGCGATTGGCGCTGCGCAGATTGGCTGGTACGGCACAGCAATGCTGTGCTATGTCACCCCGAAAGAGCATCTGGGATTGCCGGATAAAAATGACGTTAAAGACGGCATTATGGCGTACAAGATTGCGGCGCATGCGGCTGATCTGGCCAAGGGCCATCCTGGTGCACAGATACGCGATAATGCGTTATCCAAGGCACGTTTCGAGTTCCGTTGGGATGACCAGTTTAATCTTGGTCTGGATCCGGATAAAGCGCGCGAATTCCATGATGAGACTTTGCCTAAAGACTCTGCCAAGGTGGCGCATTTCTGCTCCATGTGCGGGCCGCATTTCTGTTCCATGAAAATCACTCAGGATGTACGCGAGTACGCCGCACAGCAAGGTTTGTCGGATCAGGATGCGCTGATTCAGGGTATGGAAGTCAAAGCTATTGAGTTTGTTAAGCAGGGTGCCGAGATTTATCGCAAGGCATAAACATTGCTTTGTATTACCATAGCTTCGCAGTTGCCACGGAAGTGGTAACTGCTTTTTTTATATATTTCTGCAATACATTAAGAATGGCGTAATCTTGTTCTGTTAATCTGTATTTATTTTAGGTGGCTTGTTCATGGATATAATATTGGCATTGAAGGCATTGATTTTAGGGCTTGTTGAAGGCTTAACCGAATTTTTGCCGATTTCCAGTACTGGTCATCTGATTATCATGGGCGACCTGCTTGGCGGTTTCAGTGATGCACGCGGCAAAGTATTCGAAATTGTGATTCAGTTGGGTGCAATACTGGCGGTGGTTTGGGAGTTTCGCGCTAAACTGGGCGTGGTAACGCGAGGGCTGGTAACACGTGACCCGACTGCGTGGAGTTTTGCCAGCAATGTTTTGATAGCATTCATGCCTGCTGTAGTACTCGGATTGCTATTCCACGATGTCATCAAAACCTATTTGTTTAATCCCTATACTGTAGCAATGGCGTTGATTGTGGGTGGAGTAATTATTTTGTGGGTTGAGAAACGCGCCCTAACGCCACGTGTACATACGATAGAGGAGATGCGCTGGCAGGATGCGCTGAAAGTCGGCTTTGCGCAATCGGTCGCCATGTTTCCCGGTGTATCGCGCTCGGGAGCGACAATTATTGGCGGCATGATGTTTGGTTTGAATCGTAGTGCGGCAACGGCTTTTTCGTTTTTTCTCGCGATTCCTACCATGTTTGCTGCAACTGTTTATGACTTGTATAAAAACTGGGCCCTGTTATCGGTCAATGATATACCGCTTTTTGCCATCGGTTTTGTTGCGGCATTTGTAAGTGCCTATCTTGCAGTTGCTGCCTTACTTAAGTTTGTTTCCAATCATACCTTTGTTGGCTTTGCCTGGTATCGTATCGTATTCGGTATGCTGGTCTTGCTTAGCGCCTATACTGGGGTGGTAGACTGGTCGGCTAGTTAATTTATTCTTTACCCACACCAATAAAAATGCCCGCATTTAGCGGGCATTTTTATTGGTGTGTCTACTGCTATATTTCGCAAGTGGTATTGATGAGTTCCGCTACTTTGGCAAGTACGACGTCTTCCTGGAAAGGTTTACCCATATAGGCATTTACACCCAGGTTCATGGCATGCTCACGGTGCTTGTCTGCTGTGCGCGAAGTGATCATGATGATAGGGATGTGCGCCATTTTCTGATCGGCACGCATCACTTTGGTGAGCTCGAAGCCATCCATGCGCGGCATTTCAATATCGAGTAACATCACGTCGGGAATCGTGTTTTGCAATATCTGCAAAGCATCTACACCATCCTTGGCGGTGATGACTTCGTAACCCTCACGAGTTAGCATGCGGCTGGTGATTTTGCGCACTGTGAGCGAGTCATCCACCACCATGACGGTTTTAGCCGTGCTGATTTTTTCGGCGACTGCCTGCGGAGCATGCGCAATATCCTGTCTGACTTGCACACCTTGACGTTGCGCAAGTTGTACCGGGTTAAGAATCAGCACGATTTGACCGTTACCCATCACCGTTGCACCGGCGATGCCGAGTACGCGCGCTAATTGCGGCCCAATGTTTTTTATCACAATCTCACGGTTGCCCGTCATGCTGTCAACCAGAATCGCAACACGCTGGTTACCGCTCTTCAATAACAGTACCGGGCTATATTGCTGTTGAATTGGCTGGGCGCTGATTTCACCTAACAAATGCGGCAGGTAGAAGAAATCGTAATGGTTGCCTTGCCAATCGATAGCGCCTTGTTTGAGCAATTCATTCAACTGCGCTGTTTTGTATTCCTGAACTTGTTCCACCATGGATGACGATATTGCATACATTCGATCTGCCACGGTCACCATTACCGTCTGGGTCACAGCCAGGGTGAGCGGTAGATATACCAAGAACTGTACGCCTTTGCCGATTTCTGAGGCAATATCAATGCGGCCGCCAAGTTGGCTGATTTCGTTTTTAACGACGTCCATACCTACGCCGCGGCCGGATAATGCAGTCACTGATTCTGCAGTGGAGAAGCCGCTGGCAAAAATCAATTGCATTAATTCGTCAGCGGGCAGTACGGCTTCGTTGCTGATTAACTCCTGGCTGACCGCTTTGGCGCGAATGGCCTGTAAATCCAGTCCACGGCCGTCATCGCGTAAGGCGATGACGACTTCATTACCTTCCTGACGGGCATAGAGTACGATTTCGCCGTATTCGGATTTGCCAGCAGCGAGGCGTTCGTTTGGCATCTCAATGCCGTGGGCTACGGAGTTGCGTAGCAAGTGTTCGAGCGGAGCAACCATTTTATCCAGCACGCCACGGTCGAATTCAACATGTTCTCCCACCAGTTGCAGACTGGCTTTCTTGCCCAGTTCCTTGGCGGCGAGGCGTACAGTGCGGTGAAGTCGATCGGAAATACTCGACAATGGCACCATGCGTATATGCATAAGCGCCTGTTGCAGATCTTTGGCCAGACGGCCTTGCTGGTTAATCGCAGCATCGGTTTCATTCAGACCAATAGTCAAGCTTTGCTGTACCGTGCCGATATCATTAACACTTTCCGCGATCATGCGGGTCAGTTCCTGCAAACGCGTGAAACGGTCAAATTCCAGCGGGTCAAACTCGGCATCCTCGTTGCGCATATGCGATAGGGTGGACTGCATCTGACTTTCAGCCTGGATTTCCAGCTCGCGCAATTGGGTGCGCAGACGGTTCACGTTCTCATTCAATTCCAGTGTGCTGGTTTTGATGTTCGCTACGCTGCTTTCCATGCGTGAACGGGCAATGTTGATTTCTCCTGCTTCATTGACCAGTCGGTCAACAGTATCTGCACGTACGCGCAAAGTCTGTGCGCCAGCTTCCGTATCCAGCGAAGGAATCTGGATGTTGGTGGGCATTGCAACAGCTTGCTGCACAGCAATTGCATCATTCACGACTTGCTCTGGCGCTGTTGTAGTCAGCAGAGGTTGCGGTGGTGTCGGGTTGCGTAGTTGTTCTACAGCGATATTTAGTTGATCGGTTTGCGCTTCGAAACGATCAAAGTCATGCTGAGCGAAGTGCTGTTTATTGATTGCGTCAATAATGTCCGTTTCCAAAATGTGCGTAAGCTCGCCCAGTCGCATTGCTCCCGCCATACGTGCACTGCCCTTAAGCGTATGTAACAGGCGCTGCAGATTGGCTTGTTCTTCGCCATGTGGAGTTTGTTGCCAGTTGCGTATCGATTTCTCGATTGCTGGCATGAGGTCGGCAGCTTCCTCAAGGAAAATTGGCAGCAGTTGTTCATCCACGTCATCTGCAATAGTGATGTTGTGATGTGATTGCTCGTCAATGGGGAGTAGCAGTTTCTCCATAGTCGAGTTAAGTTGCACAGGCTTGGCTTCAGCTACTTCAGCTACTTCCACAGCTTCCACAGCTTCCACAGCTTCCACAGCTTCCACAGCTTCCACAGCTTCCACAGCTTCCACAGCTTCCACAGCTTCCACAGTGCTGCTGCCCTCTTGCTCTTCACTCTTTGCTGCGAATAGTGCAGCTTCGTCTGCTGCTGGGGCGTTATCGTGAGCTATATGCGCTAGCTGGGCTTGAGCCTTGTCGAGCAGGCTCACCAGCTCAGGTGCGGCTTGCGGAGCTTCTTGTTTGCGTATGCTGCGTAACATGCTGGCGATATGGGCTATCGCCAGGTCTGTTGCGTTGTCATGTTGCGGCAGCGGTGCTGCAATAGCTTGCAGGCGGTTGAGCCAGCCTTCCAGTGAGTGTGCAAGTTCTGCGATGGGCTTGAACCCAGTCAGTCCGGCAATGCCAGCCAGCGTGTGGGCAGCGCGCATAAATTCGTAGCTGACTGCTTCGTATGGCTGACTTTGCAGCCGGTTAAACTCATCTCTTAAGGTGTGGTAATGTTGATCAGCTTCGCGCAGGAAGATGTCGAGTAACATCGGTGAGATCAGGTTGGTGCCAATGGCAATACGATCGTCGACCGGCTCATCATTGGTCAAATGGGTCTCGGCTATGGGCTCTGGCGCTCCATCGGCTACTGCGCTGTTCGCTTCGGCGTTATTTTGGGTAAGCGCAGTGTCTGTTTCATCGTGTTCACTAGCTTCAACTAATGAAGTTAGGTTAGAGTGCTCTTCGGCGACGTGCTCATCCTGAGCAAATGCCATCATTTCGTCATGTTCTACTATGTCTGCTGTAGGTGCTTGCAGTGTCGTATGTTCAGCATGGATTTCAGTCGTATCGATATTAAAACTGTCAGTGTCGCGGTTTTGATCAGCTATCTCTGTCGGCGCTGGCTGATGATCCAGATCAGCGAAGTCAGCCATGTCCTGTTCAGCCGCGAATTCTTCTGCAAGGGTGATTGCCGGTGTTTCAGCTTCCGCAACAATTGACTCAGGCGTGACTTCGGGGTTGACAGCAGGCTGTTCGATTGTGTTGCAGCTTTGCTCCAGGCGCAATTGATCCGCTTGTATGCTTATATCGGCGGATCCAGCCGGTATCGCTGTGCCTGCTTTAAGTGCGTCTACCCATGTGGCAAAAAATTGATGGGCCTGCTCTAAAAATGAGATTAATTCCGGCGTCGCACTCTTCTCATCTTGCAGCCATTGATTGAAGAGTTGCTCGACTGACCAGGCAGTTTCGCCCAGTTCATTCAACCCGACCATGCGACCACTTCCTTTAAGGGTATGAAAGCCGCGGCGGGTGGTGCGCAGCGACTCAACATCGTGTGGTTGCCGGGTCAGTGTGTGTAATTCATCCTGTATCGTGGCCAGAACTTCGGTAGCTTCCTCTAAGAATATTTCCAGAAGTTCGGCATCAATTTCTTGCGCAGGACTTTCGCTGATGCTTGGTTCGTCGTGGGTGTGAATGGTACTGCCCAGTTGCCCTGCCAATTCAGTTAACGCTTCCTGGCCTTGTCCTGCGTTAATTTGCTGTAAGGCTTCAGCAGTCTGCGATTTCAGCGCCTGATCACCGACTAACTCTGCGTCCTGATTTATTTCACGCAGAGTTTCAAGGAGCTTTTTTTTTGTATCCTCCTCGTCGGGATTCTGTTGCCATGCATCCAGTTGCTGATGTAAATCAGCTTTGAGTGAATCGAGCTCATCCTCTACACGTTCATTGCTGTCCAGATTGTCCGGCTCGACATCTTCAACCAGTCCAAACTGTTTGAGGATGGGTTGTAGAATACTGGCGGCATCCTGACGCTGGTAGCGTTGCGCGTCAACATACAGGCTTATGCTGCTAATAGCATCAGCAATGACAGGGAATTGTGATTCGTCGATGGCAACCGCCGGATCACGTAATTGGCGGATCATCTCGTGGGTACGTTCCAGCACCTGATTAGCCGCATCGAGTTGCATGATGCTGAGTGCACCATGAATCTCGGTGATAGGACGGTCTAGCTCTGCAAGCAGTTGCCGGTCATGGAAATTGTCGCGGAAAAAATTATCAAGGGCTTCTTCGATTTTTTGCACATTGATTTGGATTTCCTGCGCAACCTGAGCCATGAGCAGTTTTTCTTGCGCCTGTCTGGAGAAATCATCCAGCAAGGGTACATCAGCAATTTCGCTAATATCAATTTCGGCATAGGCAGCCGCACGTAAACGCTGGTTTTGTACTTCTGCCTGGTGCACTAGTTCACCACTGATATTTTCGTAATGCTCCAGATTGTTTTGTATTAACAGCAGCGTTGTCGCTACTTCAAGATTAATGGCTTCATGGCGCTGGTTGGGGAGTTGCATGTAGTTGTCTGCAACTTCTTTGATCTCGCTCACTAATTGTGCAATCGGGGTGTTGTTCAGTTGGCCAGTCAGATCTTTGAGTTCATTAATCTGGATCTGGAACTGCGAAAGACTGTCCTGGTTGCCAGAGACAAACTTGATCCATGCTTCCTTGGTGCTGTTGACCGACGCTAATAATTGCTTGAGTAAGGGACGTAATGCACTGATTTCGTTTAACGTAGTCGTGTGCTGTGGAATAAGTTGCGCCAGACTGAACGTGTTTTTAACTTCGGTAATATGTTCATTGATATCCTGGCTTTGCGCAATGAAGTAAAGCAGATCGCGTAACAGCCGTTCTGCAATTTTGTGCGAACCCTCGATATGGCGGCGCATTTGCAAGTCAATGCGACCACATAGTTGTTTCACTGCAAATGTAGGCTCGATAGAATGGTTAATCAGACAATCAACAAATGCACTGGCGCCCCACCAGAAAGTGCGACTGGCTGGTATGCTCATACCCATTTCGATGGCGTGCACAGCAGAGCGCATGTTTACCAGGCCTTGTTCAGTATTTTGCTGGCGCAGGAAGTCCAGTAATCCTCGCTGGAAGGCAGATCGTGATTTTTTAATCAGTTGTGTCAGTTCATCTGCTGACAGACTGGATGCTGTCGCAGCACGCGGTGCGCGGTGCGCCATATCTGGGAAAAATAAATCGCTGGCTGTCGTCTGGCTAATGCCTTGCGCAGCTCTTAGTTGCTGATATGACGGCAATAGCTGGAGTTCAAGGTTAGGTTTGCCATTTAGCAATTCATCCAGATAGTGCTCGAGTTCATCGCAGGCGTTGTGGACAAGATCCAGCATGCTTTGATCGATAGCAAGTTTACCTGATTCAAGTGCTTCGACCAGTTTTTCGATCTCTTGGCATACCAGTGTGACACCCTGTAAACCAACCATTTCAATTGCACCGGTCACCTGATGCAAGTGCGTGCGAGCTTGACGCAACTTGGCTGGGTCATCTTCAGTCAAATTGTACAGATCCAATACTTCATTGACTTGTCGCAAGGCGCGATCTATTTCATCTTTGACCCAACTGAGGGGGCCGATATCGTATTCTGGCATCAAGCTCATGGTTTTTCCTGTTTAGTTCGCTGATTGCTCGTTAAGCGATTTATTGCTCGTCAACGTATGCAGGGTGATTAACAGATGCAAAATAACCACCCTCGATAAACAACGTTATGCCAACTTGAAACCAGAAATGGATTTTTTCAAATCAGCTGCGAGTGCGGACAATTCACCAATCGAGGATGCAGTTTGCTGTGTACCAGCGGTTGTTTGCTCGGTAATTTGCTGAATATCCTGCATAGCCTTCGCTACTTTGGTAGCGGCAACTGCCTGGCTATCTGTTGCAGTTGAAATATTTTCAATCAGACTGGCCAGATTGCGAGATACCTGTCCAATTTCGTTCAGTGCCTGACCTGCAGCATCGGAGAGTTTCGCACCTTCTACTACCCCTTGCGTACTGGTTTCCATAGCGGACACAGCATCTTGAGTATCTGACTGAATGGTTTTCACAATCGCTGCAATCTGTTTGGTCGCTTGGCCTGAACGTTCTGCCAGACGTTGCACCTCTTCCGCAACCACGGAGAAGCCACGGCCCGCTTCGCCGGCGGCCGCAGCCTGAATCGCTGCATTCAGCGCCAGCACGTTGGTCTGTTCGGTAATGTCGGAAATCAGTTCCACGATTTCACCAATTTCCTGTGAGGATTCACCCAGGCGCTTAATGCGTTTGGAGGTTTCCTGAATGTTTTCACGAATACTGTTCATGCCGCTGATGGAGTTTTCTACCGCTTTGGTACCTTTTTCCGCTGCTTCCAGTGACTGGGTCGCCACTTGTGCTGATTGGCTTGCGCTGGCGGAAACATCATTAATAGATTGGGAAATACCCAGAATAGCGGCAGAGGTTTCTTCGATTTCCTGGGATTGGCGTTGCGCAGCAGCAAGCAACTCTTCGGAAATAGCTTGTGCCTGGAGGGTGGTGTTCGTCACTTTCTCTGTTGCACGGTTAATACCAGATACCAGTCCGCGTAATTCGTCGATGGTGAAGTTGATTGAGTCAGCAATAGCACCGGTGATGTCTTCGGTCACGGTCGCATTGGTAGTGAGGTCACCGTCAGCAAGGTCGCCAAGCTCGTTCAGCAAGCGCAAAATAGCTTCCTGGTTACGTTTGTTCTCTGCTTCGCTGAGCTGTACGCGGCGTTTAGATTCGTTGATGTTAACGAAACCGAACAGCACCAGACTTGCCAAAGCCAGCAATCCGGATACGACAGCTATCATGTTGCCGATCGAACCCAGCTTCTCATAGGCATGCGCGGCAATCTGTGCGTCTTTCAGGATTTCATCACTGGCTTTGAAAATGGCCATGCTGGCTTGTTTGGTTTCTACCAGAGGCTGCATATTGCTCAGAATGTTGGTGACCGAGGCTTCGAATGGTTTGAATGCCGCAGCCAGTTCAGCGAGCTTGTTGTGCGCATCGGTATCCTTCAGTGCGGCGATGTGCATGCGTTCGCTACCGTCGCGCAAGCCACGCAATGTTTCCTGGAATGTGGTGGTGTCTTTACCTAACTGGAATGCCACATCCTGGTCAATTGCGTCGGATGCCGTGAGCGCGTTGGCGTTTTTTGCCATGCGCTGGGTTAACATGACCATCTGGCTGGCAAGTGTGGTTTCGCGTTGCCCCAGATTAGCGTCAGTCATACGCCCAACAAGCTGTTCGGAAATCTCTAGCAAGTCGTTAGTGCTTTTGTTGATTTGTTCTACGTTGCTGTGCAGTTCTACCAGTGCCTTTTGTTGCCCAAGAATCTGATTGATTTGAGCTTCAACCGGTGTCCAGTCTTTTTTCAAGTCAGCGAGTAAGGGTTGTATCGACTTCGGGGAAGCTGGCAAGCTGATGCTGCCGTTGGCAATAGCGGTAAAGTCGTCGATGAACTGCTTTTCACTATTTTTTAGTTGGGCGAAAGCTTCAAGGTTGCCGGCAACTGCCTGTTGGGCACCTTTAGCGATACGCTGCGATAGCATCTGCATTTCCGTCGCTTTGGTGATGTATTCGGTTTTGTTACCGACCTGGATGCCGTTATAAATAAGTAACACACCTGCCAATACCAGGAAACCAAGACCGGAGACCATGGTTAGGATGTATTGTTTTTCGATTGGCAGATGACCAATTAACGGCGTTTCAGCTGCTGCGCTATTTGATATTTTCTTTAGCCCACTCATAATCAGGGTGGTGTTTTCCTGATTCGATACGACTCGACCGGTTTTCTTTGGTTGGTGTTTTGGGTTAATTAAGCTAAGCAGGTTAAACGCCATCTTGTATCTCCACTTCAAAATATTTATTAGGTTTGGTTGGTTGAGCTTGGGTTAAATGCCAACAGTAAGAAACTCTGGATTCGTTACTAATGCAGTCATGTTCAGGTTGTACCAGATGTGGCCATCACTATCGCGATGCGTGCTGGTGCACCAGGAGGTATGATCACCACTGGTTTCCAGTTGCATTTTGTCAATATTGCGTAAACCCAATGCCTGATCGATAAGTAGCGCAGCATTGGTGGCGAATCGTGGATGGACGATCAGGAGTCTGTTTTCAAGATTGCGCTGGGCATTGCCCAGTTTTGAGAAACTGGGTAAATCAACTACGCTGAATAGTTTTCCGCGGATGTTGGTCACGCCAAGAAACCATTCTTGTGTAAGCGGAACAGTGGCAAAAGGTGGCGGGGTGATTACCTCACTGATTTCAGCCAAATCGACTAACCAGTTTTGTGAACCCACTCGAACTGCCAGTCGGCTGTTGGCTGTGGATTGGCTGGTGGCTATTTGTAATCGATCGCTCAGGTCTTGCTGAAACTGTTTGAGACTGACACGTTTTGACATGGTCGTATTTTCGTGAGGTGTTGAGTCTTATAGGGAGCGAATTTTTTGTAACAGTGCATTACCATCTACTGGTTTGATGATGTATTCGATCGCACCTTGACGCAGACCCCATATTTTGTCGGTTTCCTGATCTTTGGTGGTGCAAAGGATCACGGGAATATGTTTCAACTCCTCATCTTTGGATAGCGCACGGGTTGCCTGAAAGCCATTCAGGCCAGGCATGACGACGTCCATGAGAATCAGGTCTGGCATGATCTGCTTTGCTTTTTCAAGCGCTTCCGTACCGTTTTCGGCCAGATTGATCTGATAGCCTTGCTTGCTCAACAAATCGGCAAGAAAGAAACGCTCAGTTGGGGAGTCGTCGACGATAAGGATTTTATGAACTGCCATGAGAGACCTCGAATTTAAATTTCTGATACATTGTCTGATGGTGCATAACGCTGCACCGCGGTTAGTAAAGTGTCTTTGGTAAATGGCTTGGTGAGGTATTCGTTGGAGCCAACAATTCGTCCACGCGCTTTATCGAAAAGACCATCTTTGCTGGAGAGCATAATGACAGGCGTAGATTTGAAGCGGCTGTTTTTTTTGATCAGCGCGCATGTCTGATAGCCATCGAGACGAGGCATCATGACATCAACAAAGATGACATCAGGCTGTCGATCAGTGATTTTGGCTAAAGCGTCAAAACCATCCTCGGCAAGTATGATTTCACATCCAGCCTGCTTCAAAAATATTTCGGCACTTCTGCGTATGGTGTTGCTGTCGTCTATCACCATTACTTTAACGCCATTCAAATTTTTTGTGTCGGTCACGCCGCCCCCAGTAATGATTTTAAATTTGTTGTAATTGGTATTGGGTGAATTAATTTAGGGCTAGACCCAGTATTCATGATGTTTCTCAGTAGCCATCATAATAATTAATCGTGTTTACATTTTTAATCTTATTTTGCCCTGCTGGCAAGTATTTGTTGTGATTTTTCTCTGAGTTCAGCAGGGTCGTTATGTTGCCGGGTTAAACAGCGACCATCTCAAAGTCGTCTTTGCGTGCACCGCATTCGGGGCATGTCCAGTTGATGGGCACATCGTCCCAACGGGTGCCCGGGGCAATCCCGTCTGCAGGGCTGCCTTGAGATTCGTCGTAAATATAACCGCAGACCACGCACATGTAGCAATTGTAGGCCGATTCCATTATTTCTTCGCTTTTCAGTTAAAATACTTATTCTAATCCAGTTATACGCTTTTATGGCGTGGTTTTTTAAAATGACAAATGATTCACCTCCAGTTGTTCTGACATTTGCGGCCTCTGACCCGACCGGTGGTGCAGGTATTCAGGCGGATATCCTGACCCTTACCAGTATGGGGTGCCATGCCCTGTCGGTAATAACGGCAATTACGGTACAAGATACCGTTGGCGTGGAAGATTATCTGCCTCTGGACGCGGAATGGATTGCTGACCAGGCCCGTTGCGTGCTGGAAGATATGCCGGTAGCTGCGTTCAAGATTGGCATGCTCGGGAGCATCGAAGCGATTGCGGCAATCGCCGCGATTGTGGCTGATTATCCGGACGTGCCTCTGGTGCTGGATCCAGTGCTGGCTTCCGGGCGGGGCGATGAGCTGGCGAATGATGATATGCGCGCTGCTTTGATAGATATGCTGATTCCGCAGACCACCATCATTACACCGAATAGCGTGGAAGCCAGAAGCTTGGTGCAGGACGACATGGATGGCGCAGATGAAGCCAGTCTGGAACAGTGTGCGCTCCATTTATTGAGTACGGGTTGCGAGTATGTATTGATTACTGGTACGCATGAGAATACGTTGCAGGTGATTAATACCTTGTATGACAGTACCGGCGTGATTCGTACGGATGCCTGGGCGCGGCTGCCGGGCAGCTACCATGGGTCAGGTTGTACATTAGCTTCAGCGATTGCAGCTACGTTGGCACACAAAATGAGTCTGCCTGAAGCAGTGCGTGAAGCACAAGAGTTCACCTATGAAAGTCTGCGAGCAGGATTCAGGCCGGGTATGGGGCAATATATTCCAGACCGTTTGTTTTGGGCACGCAACGGTGACGATCAATGATTTCGGGTTTGTACGCGATTACGCGAGAAACAGATAACACCGGGTATTTACTGGCCTCGGTTGAGGCGGCTCTGCGTGGTGGCGCGGCAGTGGTGCAGTATCGCGATAAAAGCGCAGATGTGGCGCGTCAGCATGAACAGGCCAGTGAGTTACTGGAATTATGTCGGCGTTACCATGTGCCCCTGATTATTAATGACAGTTTGCGCCTGGCTGACTTGGTAGGTGCAGATGGTGTGCATCTGGGTCGTGACGATGGTGCAATCCATGAGGCGAGAATTGTACTCGGGCATGACCGCGTTATCGGCGTATCGTGTTATCAGTCCTTGCCGTTGGCTTTGAAAGCACAGGCAGCAGGGGCCGATTACGTGGCCTTCGGCAGTTTCTTTCCATCCAGCACCAAACCGGATGCCAGTCCTGCTGACGTGACCCTGTTGCATGAGGCTGGTCACGTCATTCATGTGCCCATTGTCGCAATCGGCGGCATTACGTTGAGCAATGCCGATAGCCTGATTAATGCGGGCGCAGATTCGGTCGCGGTGATCAGTGCATTGTTTGATAGCGGTGACATAGAAACCACAGCCCGGCAGTTTGCCAATTTGTTTATAGACGAAACTGAAGACTAAATTATGACTAAAAATCAAATATTATTTGAGCGCGCGCAACGGCATATTCCTGGCGGAGTAAATTCACCGGTGCGTGCATTCCGCTCGGTGGGCGGTACCCCCTGTTTTTTTGAGCGAGCCAAGGGTGCCAGGATATGGGATGCAGATGGGCATGAATTTATCGATTATGTAGGCTCCTGGGGGCCGATGATAGTCGGGCATAGTCATCCTGAAGTATTGCAGGCAGTATGCGATGCGGCAGCGAATGGTTTGAGTTTTGGCGCACCTACTGCGCGTGAAGTTGAAATTGCTGATTTGCTCACCGAGTTAATTCCCAGCATGGATATGGTGCGTTTGACCAGTTCAGGTACTGAGGCGACGATGAGTGCCATACGTCTGGCGCGCGGCTATACCGGACGTTCTAAAATCATTAAATTTGAAGGTTGCTACCATGGTCATAGCGATTCGCTGCTGGTTAAAGCCGGTTCTGGCGCACTAACCTTTGGTCAGCCCAGTTCTGCAGGGGTGCCGCCTGAATTGGCGGCACATACGTTGGTTCTGGACTACAACGTACCTCAGCAACTGGTTGATACGTTTGTGCAGTATGGTGACCAGATTGCCGCTGTGATTGTGGAGCCAGTGGTAGGCAACATGAATTTGATCGCCCCCAATGCCGAATTTCTGCGAACCATGCGCGACGTATGTACCCAGTATGGAACCGTGCTGATTTTTGATGAGGTGATGACAGGGTTTCGTGTGGCCTTGGGCGGAGCGCAGGCGCTGTATGGCATAACTCCTGATCTGTCGACCTTTGGTAAAGTGATTGGCGGTGGCATGCCAGTGGGTGCGTTTGGCGGGCGGCGCGACATCATGGAGCAACTTGCGCCATTGGGGCCGGTATACCAGGCAGGCACCCTGTCAGGCAATCCGGTGGCCGTAGCTGCCGGTCTGGCAACTTTGAAACTGATACAGGTACCGGGTTTTCACCAGCGGCTGAGTGAAGTGACCGGGCAGCTTACTGCGGGCTTAACTGATGTGGCGAAAAAACATGACATAGCCTTCAGCGCGCAACATGTTGGCGGGATGTTCGGTCTTTATTTCCGGGCTGAAGTGCCGCACACTTACGATGAAGTTATGCAATGTGATAAAGAGGCATTCAATCATTTCTTTCATGCAATGCTGGATGAAGGGGTTTATTTCGCGCCGTCTGCATTTGAAGCTGGTTTCGTATCTGCTGCACATGATGCTGCCGAAATTGCGGCAACACTGGTAGCTGCAGATCGTGTGTTTGCCAAAATGGCTGTTTAGTTTTGATTGTATGAAATATTAAAGGGCGGATTGGTGAAAAAACCAATCCGCCCTTTATTTTTTGGGGTGCGTGATGCGCTTAGAGCGTGCCGTAAGAATGCAGTCCGGACAGGAACATATTCACGCCGAGGAAGGCGAACACGGTCACGAACAGGCCAACTACAGCCCACCAGGCCAGCATCGGTCCGCGTAAACCTTTAACCAGGCGGATGTGCAGCCAGGCTGCATAATTTAGCCAGACGATCAGTGCCCAGGTTTCTTTAGGATCCCATGACCAGTAGCCGCCCCATGCTTCTGCTGCCCACATCGCACCAAGGATAGTGGCGATGGTGAAAAAACCGAAACCGACAGCAATGGATTTGTACATCACATCATCAAGCACTTCGAGCTTGGGCAGGCGTGACGCCAGTATGCCCTTGGATGCCAGCAAGTAAGCTACGCCTATCATCGCAGCCAGCGAGAATGAGCCATAGCCGATAAAGTTGGCCGGTACATGTATTTTCATCCAGTAAGATTGTAGCGCTGGTACCAGCGGCTGGATGTTTTGAGCTTGACGGTCGAATGTGTACCACAGCAGGAAGCCGACGGCAGCACTGATTACCGGCAATACAAACGCACCCATCTGGCGGTTGGCATAGCGGTTTTCATAATGCAGATACAGCAATGCGGTGATGATGGAAAACAGGATGAATACTTCGTACAGGTTGGAGATGGGGATGTGACCCACGTCCGGGCTGATTAAGTAGGATTCATACCAGCGCACCATGAGCCCGACCAGGCCCATTGTCAAGGCGCTCCAGGTCAGCGCGGAGCCGACTTTGGCAACAAAATCGGAGCGCGAAGCCAGGCTGATCCAGTAGGTGATGGTGGCCAGTACAAAGAGTACGCTCATCCACATGATGGCGGATTGGCTGGCAAGCAGGTATTTCAGAAAGAAAGCATGTTCTGCCCGGCCTAGGTCAGCATGGTAATCCGAGATGCCGAATAAGCTGAGAACGGCCACCACGAGAATTAAGGTGCGTATGGGCTTCCAGGCCCAGCCTAGTACAGAAAAAACTGTCGCGGCGCCGAACAGGAAGCCTTTTTCATAAACATCCATGTAGCCGCCATATAAATCGAATGCATAAATTGCACCCGACCATAACAGGATGGCAAACAGCCAGTCCAGGATGTTGAGTTGCTTAATGAGCGCAGGGCGCGGCATAGTCTGGCTAAGTTGCATTTACGTTTCCTTTACGATTTCGCCAATGTGTTGCTTATGTTGCGTAAATTCATTTTCAAAATCCAGTGTTTTACGATTGCTGGACATGGCAAATAATACTTGGTCTGATTTAATAAGTAACCAGAGTCTGCGCTCACGGATGAAGAACATGGCAAATACACCAAGCACCAACAAAGCCGAGCCGGCATAAACGATATTCTTACCTGGTGAGCGAGTTAATTGCAGACCCGTCGATTGGACTTCTTCGAAGCTGGCAAGTTGCAAATAAACAGGTGCACCGTAAAAGAAAATATCACTAATGCTATTCAGGCTGTCACGGATAAACCAGCCGGTTTCATCATCCATCTTAGGCGCGGGCTGGTTGGCTCTGGCCTGGGTGATGTTATATGCCTCGAACGCGGATAGTTCAAGGATTTTCAGATAGGTTTGTGCCGCTTTGTCACGTTCAGCAGCGGGGATGCGCTTTTCAATAAAATCGGACAATCCCTTGTAGCCGCTTTTGGCAAAGATGCCTAATACCTTGACAGTGCTGTCTGCCAGCTTGGCTTGAGCTTCTGGATTAGCGTCAGGTACGGCGCTTTTGGCAAAACGCTGGGCAATTTCCGGATACATTTTGCTATCCAGCATGGCGCCCCGTAAGCGCATAAAGCCGGCTAACGTCCGCTCCGGATCAAGCGGGAATCGAATGTAGTGGAAAGGCTCGTTCGGTGCTTCCCGCATTCCGGAAAGCATATACCAGCGATTATCTATCTGAATAGGCAGCATGTAATTGCTGTATTCCTTGGCCTGACCATCCGGATTGCGGATTTTGTACTGAAAACTCGGGCCTACGTTATGCAGGTCTTTGTGATCAGCAACAGCATTACCACCAATTACGGCACGGGTATCATGGGTCAGCTCAGTTTTATCACCCATGCTCTCGATATTAAATGGGCGGAAATCGGTAAATTCGATAGTGTATTGCGTGTCATCTGCCGCAAGTTTGGATTCGTCATGTATCGCACCGGTGACTGGGAATGGCTCGCCGGCGTGGTCAAACAGGTTCCAGCCGTTCATGTTCAGATGGGTGCCGCCATCGCCAAAGCTGGCCTGGTAGATGGCAACGCCATCATAGGTCAACGGGTGGTTGACAGTAATGGTATGCGCCAGAACCGGCCGACCAGTTTTTTTATCGATGATGACTATGTCACTGGCAAAGGATTTGGGTTGTCCAGTGCTGTAATGTTCGATATGGAATTTATTGAGCGCGATTTTGAAGGGCAGGTCCTGCACCATGTAGCCGTCGCCAATGTTGAGGAAAACGACATCCGCGCTGGTGCCTTCGGGGATGGTTACGTTACCGCGAAATGAAAGATTTTCGGGTGATAATCGGCTAATCGCAGGAACCTGACTTTGAGGAATGTCGCGGGTTTCGATGCGCTTTATGTCAAAAGCCTGTTCGAGCTTGAGTGGAATGTTGCTGTCGATTAAGCCACCAATGCAGATCATTACGATTGCGCTGTGGGTCAAAATATAGCCTAGGCGATTCGTGCTGCCGCGCTTGGCTGCCAGTAATAAATTGTCGCCATCGGCTTGCTGTTTATAGTGGTAACCCTGTACATCCAGGTATTTCTGTAAATTCGTTGTCGGGTTGCCGGTTCGGGTGAATGCGGCGAAATGCTGAAAGTGGCGTATTGACTGTTCGGTTGCGTGTTCCCGATAACTGCGCATTTCTCGCAGCATGGAAGGCAGGTTGCGATAAATGCATGTGCTGGTGGATAGCACCAGGAAGGTAAGAATGACGACAAACCAGGGGCTGTGATAAACGTCGTAGAGGCCTAGCCACTTGAAGACGACAAACCAGTATTGGCCAAACTGGATGATGTAATTGGCGTATGGCTCGTTCTGTTTTAGTACGGTGCCAATAATGGATGCGATAGCCAGTAAGCTTAATAAGCTGATGGCAAAACGCATGGAACTTAGCAGCTCATAGAACGAGCGGGAAAATGTGGCAGACGATTTATTCATTTTGTTAGTTAAGCGCATACCCTGAAAAATAAAGGGGTGACTAATGCCACCCCTTTATGGACTGCTAAAACGTCGTCAGGTTCCGACGATAGGATTAATGCAAGCCTGAGATGTACTCAGCAACAGCTTTCATTTCTTGGTCAGTCATTTTTGCTGCGATGGTGCGCATCATTTTACCGCCGTCATTGGCGCGTTCGCCTAAACGGAAGTTATTCAGCTGAGTGTAAATATACTCTTTGTGCTGGCTAGCCAGACGTGGGAACTGAACAGGAATGCCTGCACCAGCTGGGCCATGACATGCTGCGCATGCTGGTACGCCACTACCGGAATTGCCACCTTTGTAAATCTTTTCGCCAGCTTCAACTAAGGCTTTATCTTTGGCTGAACCCGCTTTCGGGGTTTGGCCAGCAAAATAAGCACCCAGATTCTTCATGTCATCTGGTGTGAGGTTATTGCTGGTGACTATGCCTTGCATAATAGCGTTCTTGCGATCGCCAGATTTGAAGTTCGTCAACTGCTTAGTGATATACTCAGCATGCTGACCAGCAAGCTTTGGATTGGCTGGAGCGGTGCTGTTACCATCTGCGCCGTGACAGGCTGCACAAACCGCCGTCACCAGTTGTTGTGCTTTGGCTGGGTCGCCTTTCGCTACCGCTTCATCTGCGTGAGCAGGAGAAAATGCGGTTAAAGCAGCGAGTGCCGCGAACGCCATAGTATTTTTCATCGTGAGCTCCTCTTACCGTAACATGCTAAAAAGTAATTATTTTATCCTTGTTTTATTTTTCACGCTAGCCCGAATCTACTAGGGTGTGTTTTTTTGGAACTAAATTTATGAATTTTTTTCAACCAGCAGTGTTTTATACCACTGTTAATCATTTACGCGACCTGCCTGTAGAGAGTCATGCCGAAGTTGCTTTTGCCGGACGCTCAAATGCAGGAAAGTCTAGTGCAATCAATACATTGGCTAATAGAACGCGTTTGGCTTTTGTGAGTAAGACGCCAGGACGGACGCAGCATATTAACTATTTCAGTCTGGGTGGGCAGCGATATTTGGTAGATTTACCAGGATATGGATATGCTAAAGTCCCGGGTGCAATAAAAGATCATTGGCGTGAATTGTTGAGTGAGTATCTGACACAACGTCCCCAATTGCGAGGTTTGGTTCTGATTATGGACTCGCGACACCCATTGACTGATCTTGATCGGAATATGCTGCAGTGGTTTTTGCCAACCGGCAAGCCGGTGCATTGTTTGCTGACTAAAAGCGATAAACTGAATCGTAGTGAATGTATGGCTGTGTTGCGTCTGGTTAAGGAAGAATTGGGGAAACTGTCGTCTACATATAGTGTCCAGCTGTTTTCAAGCTCTAAGAAATTGGGCGTGGATGAGGTTGAATCAGTTGTTTCAAAATGGTTTGACGAAGATGATCAGGCCGAAAAAAACCTCGGTCACAGGGGAGAGTAACCGAGGTCAAAACGTCCTGACTAGCGTCAGGACACCCGCTCAGGGAGGAGAAGCGGGAGACAGCAATAACGGCTATCTGTTAATTAAGATAGCCGTTGTTTTGAAAAGTTCAATTTTTTCGAGTGGTAATTATGAGTGATACTAATTTGGGTTATCCGCTGACGCGTTTGCGCCGAATGCGTCATGATGATTTTTCGCGACGACTGATGCGTGAGCATGTGTTGACTGTGAATGATCTGATTTATCCGGTTTTTGTGCTGGATGGCGAAAATCGCAGTGAGGCAGTTGCATCGATGCCAGGCGTGATACGCGTGTCGTTAGATAATTTATTGCCAGTTGCCGCACGTTGTGTGGATTTGGGTATTCCTGCACTGGCTATTTTTCCGGTGATTGATTCTGCGCTGAAATCCCTGGATGCGGCAGAAGCATATAACGCTGATGGTCTGGTTCCGCGTACTGTGCGTGCTTTGAAACAGGCCTTCCCGCAATTGGGTGTTATTACTGATATCGCACTTGATCCTTATACCAGTCATGGTCAGGATGGTTTGATTGACGCAAGTGGCTATGTGTTAAATGATGAAACTGTGGCGGTGCTGGTGCGTCAGGCGCAAACCCATGCTGCAGCAGGTGCGGATATAGTGGCGCCTTCGGATATGATGGATGGCCGTATAGGTGCGATACGGCGTGGGCTGGATGAGCGTAAATTTATCCATACACGTATTCTGGCGTATTCAGCCAAGTATGCATCCAGCTTCTATGGGCCATTTCGCGATGCGGTTGGTTCGGCCGGTAATCTTGGGGTGAGCAGTAAAGAGACTTACCAGATGGATCCGCCAAATAGTGATGAGGCGCTACGTGAAGTTGCGATGGATCTGCAGGAGGGGGCGGACATGGTCATGGTTAAGCCGGGCATGCCTTATCTCGACATCGTGTGTCGCGTAAAGGACACGTTTGGTGCGCCAACCTATGTATATCAGGTCAGTGGCGAATATGCCATGCTCAAGGCTGCTGCGCAGAATGGCTGGCTGGATGAGAAAAAATGCGTATTGGAGTCGCTGGTGGCATTCAAGCGAGCAGGTGCTGATGGGATACTCACTTATTTCGCACTGGATGCCGCGGAATGGCTGCGGCAGGGTTCAAACTAATTCGCTATTCATGAGCGCGAGCGTCTGATTCAATGATGCCCGTTTGAGGGGGTCATTGGCATTCGCTCGCGGTGCGTTACGTATTCTGCTTGGCGGGTGGATGGTAATGTAGATATCGCAAGCCGGATTGCTCATAATGAAACAGGGGATTTGCTTGCGGTTGCCTTGATGGGTAATTTGACGCTGTCCTTGTTTGAACTGTATGCCTTGATTCAGTAGAAATAACTCAACATCTTTTTCATTGTCAGTAAATAATTCGATTTGAATATCCGAATGTTCGTTCGCAGTGCCATTAAGCACTGAGCCGGTCAGATACGGGCTGAAATCAGCCAGCATTTCCATGGTCTCAAGCGCGATCTCTCTTAATTGCTGAATGATTGCAGGGTGAGTGTCATGGTGAAAAAGCGCCTGGTAGTCTTTCAGTGCAGCTTCGATTTCAAGATTGCCGGGCAGGTGATGTGCCTCGGCAATGCCTAGTTGCCTTGCGGCCTTACGTTTTGCCAGCGCAAAATCCTGTATGCCATGTTCATGCATAAGTTGTGCCGCCAGTTGAGCGACTCGTTCACGGATTGGGTCGGTTTTCATATTGGTCACATTAGCGGACTGCTCGGTTCGGGTGTTTTGGTATCGCTTTGATCGGGAGCTGGCGTATCCAGGCCCTCGCTTGGAGCTGCAGTGTGAGTGGTCGCTATTGGTACAGCTTCTTCATAAAAATATTCGGGGGTGCCTGTTTCGCCTTCACCGACAGGTAATCCTGTCAGCGGGTTAATAGGTACTCTAACAACGCCTTTAGGTTGGGTAAAGGTGGCTTGTGGTACTCCTTTTAACATTTCTCCCATGTATTTCATCCACATTGGCAAGGCTGCTTGTGCGCCCGTTTCGCCCCTGCCCAGAGTGCGTGGCTGATCAAACCCTATCCACGCGACTGCAACCAAGGACGGCTGGAAGCCGGCAAACCATGCATCGACCTGATCATTGGTAGTGCCGGTTTTACCAGCCAGATCGCTACGACCCAGTTGAGTCACTTTAGCGGCAGTGCCGCGCGTGACAACATCGTGCATGAGGCTGGTGATGATGAACGCATTGCGAGGGTCAATTGCTGGCTTAGCTGCGTCGGGTACCGTTTTTAAAATGGTGTTGCCATTCTGATCGATAATGTGGTCGATAAGGTAAGGCTTTATTTGCTGGCCGTTGTTTGCAAAAACGGCGTAAGCGCTCGCCAGTTGCAAAGGTGTTACTGATCCTGCACCTAGTGCAAGTGTCAAATAAGGTGGTTGGCGAGCAGGGTCAAAACCAAAGCGTTTGATATAGTCCTGTGCGTAGGCGGGGCTGATAGCCTGTAAAATTCGGATAGTCGGCAGGTTCAGTGACTTGGTTAGCGCCTTGCGCACGCTGACTATGCCGGAATAGTCACCTTCATAATTCTTAGGCTCCCAGAGTACGCCGCCGGTTTGATCCGGGCTGATGGTAATGGGGGCGTCTTCTACCAGTGTAGCTGCAGTAAATCCTTTTTCCAGGGCGGCTGAATAAATAAATGGTTTGAATGTCGATCCGGGCTGTCGCCAAGCCTGGGTGACATGATTGAATTTGTTTCTGTCATAATCAATTCCGCCCACCAAAGCCCGGATAGCACCGGTTTTTGGGTCCAGCGATACAAAAGCGGCTTCTACTTGGGGAAGTTGATTGATGCGCCAGTTGTCTGTATTGGCAACTTTTTGTACGCGGATTAATGCGCCGGGATGCAATGCCAGTTTGTTTTGCGGTGAATTGGCTAATAATTTTTGTGCAAATTTTAAACCATCTCCGCGAATATCAACTTCGCCGATATCCTTGACGTAAGCATGTACCCGTTTTGCGTTACTGGATAAGACGACAGCTGGAACCAGGTCATGGACGGTAGCTATGTCCTGCAGTGCATTGTCCAGTTCGGCTTGCATGGCTTGTGCATCAGCGGGGAGGGAAATGTTGCCTTCGATACCTCGGTACCCATGGCGATGATCATATTCTTCGACACCTTGCCACAATGCGAGATTAGCAACGTCCTGGTCGTGTTTGCGTAATGTGGTGTAAACCTTTAGACCATTGGTGTAAATCGCATCCTGATAGCGGTCATACATTGCCTGGCGTATCATTTCTGCAACATAATCGGCACTGACGCCGTTGCCAGCTTCTTTTGCGGTGCGAACGATGAGTGGCTGGTTGATGGCGGCTTGATACTGGTCATTGTCAATGTAGTTCAAGTCAAGCATGCGGCGCAATACATAGTGTTGGCGCGCTTGAGCCCGCGGGAAATTTACAACTGGGTTGTAGCGGGATGGTGCTTTGGGTAAACCGGCAAGCATGGCGGCTTCGGCCAGATTGATCTTTTCCAGAGGTTTACCGAAGTAGGCTAGCGATGCAGCACCAAACCCGTATGCGCGCTGTCCTAAATAAATCTGATTGATATAGAGCGTAAGGATTTCATCCTTGCTCAAGGTGTGTTCTATTTTAATTGCCAGTAAAGCTTCGTTTAATTTTCGAGTGAGTGTTTTTTCGCTAGATAAGAAAAAATTACGTGCAACCTGCATGGTAATGGTGGATGCGCCTTCTTTTGCTCCACCGGATGTCAGGTTGCTGAGCGCCGCACGCATAACACCCATGGTGTCGACGCCGCCATGTTGATAAAAACGGTCATCTTCAGCTGCTAGAATCGCCTGCTGCAGGAATTTTGGCGTTTTGTTCAGTGCTACCACAGCACGGTGCTCTGCACCAAATTCAGCTAACAAAGCGCCGTCGGCTGTATATACCCGCATCGGGATTTTTGGCTGGTAGTTAGTAAGCGTATCCAGACTGGGTAATTTAGGGTAGATTAATGCAACAGTAAGCAGCACCAATGCAGTTATAAGAATAATAAAACCAATAAATATGGCTAAAATATAACGCCAGTGTGATTTGAGCATGAAGTTAATCCAATTAGAACGTTCTGAACGACATTATAGATGCGAAATGATTGTGACTATATAAATGATGAATTGTTCTTTTTCGGTAATAAAAAAATAGTTTACACTCTAGTAACTTGCTGATAGTCTTTAACGTGAATTGTTGATTTGTTTCCTAACCACTAAATAAAAAAGGGATTTCTGTTGCAGTTCGACTTTCTCAAAATCAAATCCCCACCCTTGATCGGCGTTGACATAAGTTCGTCCGCTATCAAGATGGTGGAGCTAAGCGATGCTGGTCGTAATCAGTATTGCATCGAGCGATATGTCATCGAGCCTTTGTCCAAAGATGCGGTAGTTGAGGGAAATATCGCAAAAATGGATGAGGTGGTGGAGGCGATGAAGCGCGCATGGACGAGCATGGGTACCCGTGCCAAACATGTGGCGCTCGCTTTGCCGGCGGCCGCGGTGATTACCAAAAAAATCGTTTTGCCTGCCAGTCTGTCCGAGACGGATATGGAAATCCAGGTTGAGGCGGAAGCCAACCAGGCGATCCCTTTTGCATTGGATGAGGTGAATCTTGATTTTCAGATACTGGGGCCATCTGCTAACTCCGCTGATGACGTAGAGGTGCTGATTGTCGCCAGTCGTAAGGAAAAGGTAGAGGATCGCGTTGCAGTAGCAGAATCAGCGGGCTTGAAGGTGCTGGTGATGGATGCCGAATTTAACGCGAGTCAAACTGCCTATGAAGGTATGTTGCATGTGTTGCCGGATGGTGGCAACGGGCAATCAGTTGCATTAATTGATATCGGTTCGACAACCATGCATATTATGGTTTTCGTCAATAATGTCATGGTTTATTCGCGTGAACAGTCTTTTGGCGGCGTCCAGTTGACGCAAGAGATACAGCGTAGATTTGGTATGTCTTATGAAGAAGCAGAGAAAGCCAAACGCAAAGGCAAACTGCCTGAGAATTACGCGCTAGAGGTGTTACAGCCTTTTACAGAAACGCTGGCATTGGAAATTAGCAGAGCCTTGCAATTGTTTTTTTCTT
The DNA here is from genome assembly GCF_003864975.1 of Sulfuriferula thiophila. Lineage (NCBI taxonomy): Bacteria > Pseudomonadati > Pseudomonadota > Betaproteobacteria > Nitrosomonadales > Sulfuricellaceae > Sulfuriferula > Sulfuriferula thiophila. Next base: position 186,029 of record NZ_BHGL01000007.1, on the reverse strand, counting down.
CAACTTCTTATACTAAAGTTGATCATGTCGTACTGGCTGGTGGGTGTGCAGCCATTCCGAGTCTGGATGAGGCTGTGGCCAATCGCACTGAAGCCAGCACTCTTGTTGCAAACCCCTTTGTAGGTATGACTTTGTCGTCCCGCGTCTTGGCTGCCAAACTGGCTGTTGATGCCCCTGCCCTGATGGTGGCTTGTGGTTTAGCAATGCGGAGGTTTGATCCAGCATGATACGTATCAATTTACTCCCATACCGTGAGATGCAGCGTGCCGCCAGATTGCGGCATTTCAGTATTATGTTAGGTGCCGTTGTGGCAATAGCGTTTGCTATCGTGATTTTAGGTTACCTGGCGCTAGAGGCGCGTCTTGAGAATCAGAACTCAAGGAACGAATATCTTAAGGCTGAAATCAGCAAACTGGATAAAGATATTGCGGATATTAAAAAACTTAAAGAACAAACACAGGCTTTATTGTCGCGCAAACAGGTCGTTGAAACTCTGCAGACTAATCGCTCCGAGTCAGTGCATTTGCTTGATCAGCTGGTAAGGTTATTGCCCGAAGGTGTTTACCTGAAATCAATCAAAGAAACAGGGAATACAATCAACTTGCAAGGCTACGCGCAGTCAAGTGCTAGAGTATCAACGCTAATGCGTAATCTTGATGCTTCACCTTGGCTGGATGGCTCAACTTTGGTTGAAATCAAGGCAGCTACGGTGCAAGGATTGCGTGCAAATGAATTCAGCCTGAATGTGCAGCAAGTACAACCCGGCAATGATGGCGCTGATAATAATAAACAGAATGCTGGAGGGAAATCATGAATTTCAATGATTTAAATAACCTCAATCTGAAAGACCTGGCCAATGCGCCGATGTCACTAAAGGCCGTTGTGTTAGCTGTCGCATTGGTTGTAATTGTGTTTTTTGGGTATTGGTTTGTATGGAGTGGGCAACTGGATGAGGTGAACGCTGCGCAACAGGAAGAAATGACTCTGCGTGACAGTTTTATGGGCAAAAAGCGTCAGGCAGTGAATCTGGATATTTATAAGCAACAGTTAAATGATATTGACCATTCATTTGGAGCGCTGTTGAAGCAGCTGCCAAACAAGTCGCAAATGGATGCTTTGCTAAGTGATATAAACCAGGCAGGTTTAGGCCGTGGCTTGCAATTTGAATTGTTTAGGCCCGGCACGGAAACGCCTAAGGATTTTTATGCGGAACTGCCAATCAGCATTCGGGTGACAGGTGCCTATCATGACTTCGGGGCCTTTGCCAGCGATATATCGCAGCTGTCACGCATCGTTACGCTGCATGATCTGGATATAGGGCCAGAGAAGACAGGTAAAGATGATAATGGCACTCTCTATATGAATGCAACCATCAAAACCTACCGCTATCTGGATGAAGATGAGCTTGCAGCCCAAAATAAAAGCAATAAACAAGGGGGCAATAAATAATGAAACAATTAGTAGTTATTGTTGCCTTGCTTAGCCTTGCTGCGTGTTCCGGAAGCGAACATGATGACTTGACTCAGTTCGTTAAAGAATCCGGTGCGAATCTGCGTGGCAAAGTAGATCCATTGCCGGAAATGCGGCCTTACCAACCTTTTACATATAATGCTTATGATCTGTCTGATCCATTCAAGCCGCGCAAGTTAAAGCTAAGCGCGGGAGGTGGTGGTGGATTGCAGCCGGACATGAATAGGCCGAAAGAGCCGCTAGAGTCTTTTGCATTGGAATCGCTGAAATTGGTTGGCATTCTCAAGCAGAAAAATGAAATTTACGCGGTTATCAAAACGCCTGAGAACACGATTTATCGGGTGCGTACCGGAAATTATCTGGGCCAGAATTTTGGTAAAGTGCTGGCTGTGACCGATACTGAAGTCAAAATAAAAGAAACCGTGCAGGACAGTGCCGGTGATTGGGCGGAACGCGATAGTACGCTGACGTTGCAAGAACAATAAGGAGTAGGGAATAAATGAAAACTAAAATTGCGCAAATTAGCCATCATTTTGCAATATATATCGCTATGGTGTTAGTCATGCTGCTGAATGTGCAGCAAGCAAATGCAGATACTAATAGTGTGGATACTGTTGATTTCTCTACATTGGAAGGTGGCAAGCTGCTAATCAAAGTGGGTCTAAAGCAGAATTTGCAAAACTCACCTGCCGGGTTCACGGTAAATAATCCTCCTCGTGTTGCGCTTGATCTGGCTAATACAGCTAACGGACTGGGGAAGAATACGGTTAATGTCAATCAAGGGCCATTGAAATCTATCAACGTTGTGCAAGCGGGTGAACGGACACGCCTGGTGTTGAATCTTAGCAAACCCGCTCAATACGAAACACGCATAGACGGCAATGCGTTATTCATTACTTTGCAAGAGTCTGATAGTGCCGCAACAAGTAATGTTACCCCCCGTTTTGCTGAAGCAGTTGCCAGTGTCGGCAAGCATAGTATCAAGGATATTGATTTCCGTCGCGGTGCAGGTGGTGAGGGTCGAATTATCGCGACCCTTTCAGACAGTTCCACAGGTATTGATATCCGTAAACAAGGTAAAGGCCTGTCAGTCGACTTCATGAGTACTGATATTGCGCGTGCCTTGCAGCGTCGGTTAGATGTCACCGATTTCGGTACGCCGGTACAGTTTGTAGAAACCGAAGGACGCGGCAATAACGTCAAAATGACGATACAGCCCAAGGGTGATTTCGAATACTCAGCTTATCAGGCAGATAATCAGTTCATTATTGAAGTTCGTGCCAAGCTTGAAGATGCCACAGGTAAGGCAGTGGGTGGCAAGCCGAAATACATTGGCGAAAAGCTTTCGCTAAATTTCCAGAACGTAGAAGTGCGTTCTGTGTTGCAGGTGATTGCTGACTTTACTGGTAAGAATATTATTACCAGCGATACGGTTACCGGCAATTTGACACTGCGCCTTAAGGATGTGCCTTGGGATCAGGCGCTGGACATAATCTTGCAAAGCAAGGGCTTGGATAAGCGTGAAAACGGCAATGTAATCTGGGTCGCGCCTAAAGATGAGTTGTTGGCGAAAGAGAAAACAGAACTGGAATCACGTCAAAGTCTGGAAGCGCTTGAGCCATTGGTCGTGCGTCAATATCAATTGAACTACAAGAAGGCTGATCAGGCTTCACGTGTCTTGTTAGGTTTACCTCCAGCACCAGGGGATAGCGGTGAGGATGTGACTTGTTCAGCCCAAGCCCAAGGCGTGAAAGCTGATAAACCAGTTTTAACCGCGATTGCACCGACAACTACAACTGCTAATCCTAACCGTATTCTTTCTGCTCGTGGTAGCGCCACCTCAGAGTCGCAAACCAATACGCTGATAGTAAGTGATATACCGAGCAAGCAGGCCGAAGTTGCCGAAATGCTGAAAATGATCGATACCCCAGCTAAGCAAGTGATGATAGAAGCGCGTGTCGTGGTTGCGAATGATACGTTCAGTCGTCAATTAGGTGCTAGGTTTGGCGTGCAGCAAGGAATATTGCCTGGCAACAGAATAGGTTATGCAAATACCGCTACAAATGCCTCGGCAGGGACTACCTCCGGCGCAATTGGGACAGCACCGTTCAATGTTGATTTGCCTGCTGCCAATTTGGGAAATGGTTCTCCAGCTACGTTGGGGTTTTCACTGTTAAATCTGGGGAGTGGAGCTTTGCTCAGTCTGGAGCTGTCGGCTTTGGAGGCTGATAATCGTGGCAAGATTATATCCAGCCCACGTATTATTACCGCAAATCAGAAACCGGCTGTTATTCTGCAAGGTATACAAATTCCTAACGTAACACCAGGAACAAGTACAGCCCCGGCGACTGTGACATTTAAAGATGCATTCTTATGTCTATTAGTTAATCCACAAATCCTTAATAACGATTCTGTGATTTTAACGGTTGAAGTCCAAAAGGATGCGCAAGGTCAACAGATTAATCTTGGTGGTGGTGGTGTAGCCTATCCAATAGATACCAAACGTGTGAAGACGCAGATTCGTATCAATAATGGCGAAACAGCCGTCTTGGGTGGTATTTATGAACAACAAACACTTAATAATGTGTCTAAAGTACCATTGCTTGGTGACATTCCATTCTTAGGTAATTTGTTTAAAACTACAAACAAGCAGAATAACAAAACTGAATTGTTAGTATTCTTGACACCACGTATAGTCAAAGAAGATTTAAGCTTCAAATAAATACGGCATAGTAAATAAAAAAGGCGGCTAATCCCCGCCTTTTTTATTTGTTAAGTAATAGCCTTGCGTTACAATCCAAAAATGAACAATCAGAATAAAAATATCTATCTTGTCGGATTGATGGGTTCAGGCAAGACTACCGTAGGCAAATTATTGTCCAAGCATTTGCGTCGTCCGTTTTATGATACTGATCACGAAATTGTACGTCGTACCGGAGTGACAATTCCCATGATTTTCGAAGTTGAGGGGGAGGCGGGATTTCGTAAGCGTGAAGAGCAGATTATTGCCGAACTGACCCAGCTGGAAGGCGTTGTTTTAGCCACAGGTGGCGGGGCTATACTTAGTGCGGTTAATCGCGAATTGCTTAAACAGCACGGCACCGTGGTCTATTTGCGTGGCACAGTGGACGAACTGTGGCAAAGAACGCGCCACGATCGGAATCGTCCATTATTACAAACCCAGGATCCGAAAGCGCGACTGCGTGAGTTGTATGCACAACGCGACCCTCTGTACCGTGAAGTGGCGGATGTCATTATCGATACCGGGCGACAGAACGTAAATGTATTAGTGCATCATCTGGTTCAATATCTGAATGCTAAAACCGTATCAGCACCCATTGAATAGTATAACTTGCTAAAAAGTTTTGCTAAACACGATTGCATAAGTTGATTGTGTTAATAATTACTATTCATTCTGACATTATTTTTGGCTGGTCGTTGTGTGCCTGCGAAATCGTACAAGCACATACTCGCAATGTGAATATTACAACGGGCAAAAGCAATGCAAACATTAATACCACCCTACGGTGAAAAATTGATGGACTTGAAGGTTGGTGAGGACATCAAGTCAGCTGTGCAGCAGCAGGCCCGAAAATTGCCGGCAATGAAGCTGGATCCAATCGCGCAAAGTGATTTGGAATTGTTGCTGACTGGAGCCTTTTCTCCTTTATCAGGTTATATGGGGCAGGCAGATTATTTAAGCGTATTGAGTAACATGCGTTTGAGTGATGGCCGAGTATGGCCACTGCCATTAACCTTGGTGATTCCGATACGATTGGCGCAATCAATGAACTTGGGCCAGCAGATTGCGCTAAGTGGCACTCGTGGCGAATTGCTTGCTGTTCTGACCGTTTCTGAAATTTATCGGGCTGACCTCGAACTAGAAGCCAAACAGCTTGGTGCAACCCTGGATTTTTCAACCGAGCCGAAATGGTATGTTGCTGGTTCAGTCATCGGATTAGATGTTATTAGCCGTTTCGATTTCAGAGAGTTGCGCTTTACGCCCGCCAAATTACGTAGCTATTTTCTTGAGCATGGTTGGAGTCGGGTAGTAGCGTACCAGAGCGGGCAACCATTACATCGAGCGGCGTATGAATTTGTTACACGTACTGCAGCGCAAAATCAGGCGGGTCTGCTGATGCAGGTACTGGTGGGTGGAAATGCGCCGCAATTGGCAGAATATTATCCGCTAATACGCGGGTATCAGGCCGTGATGTCGCGGTTATCAAGTCTCACTGGCGTATTGAGCTTGTCTCCAGTCTATCTTCGGCGTGGTGGCATACGCGAGATATTGCTTAGAGCGATTCTGGTGCGCAACTATGGCTGCTCACACTTGATTGTGGGTGGCGAGCCAAGTGGTCATGGGCAGTTGCGCCGAGGTAGTGATTTGCTGGATGGTCAGGTGTTCCTAGAGTATGCCGCGCATATTAAGGAAATCGGAGTGGCTTTGATTCCTTATCCGCGTATGGTTTATGTCGAAGAGCGTGCGCAATTCATGCCGCTGGATGAGGCGCCGAAAGAAACATATAAACAAACCTTAAGTGCAGATGAGGTTAGGAGAAGGTTGCGGGCTGGACTCGTGATACCTGAATGGTATACGTTTCCGGATGTCCTGACAGAAATGCGCCATGCTTATCAGCCACCCCATGCCGGTGGTTTTGCAATAATGATGTCGGGCATGGCCGGGGTAGGTAAAACGACTTTAGCGCATGCTTTGAGCCAGATATTAATGGCGAGTGGAGATCGCAAAGTCACTGTGCTGGATAACGCATTGTTGTTACATCACCCATCCATGGCAGGTGATTACGGCATACTCGGCTTCATGATGGCTGAAATAGTCAGGCATCAGGGCATAGCGATATGTGCAGTTTCCAGCCCGGTTAATGCCGCTCGCCGTGAAGTCAGGAAGGTGGTTCAGCAGCAAGGCGGTTACCTGGAGTTATACCTGACTGCTTCAGTTCAGGCACGTAGTTTGCGTCTCGTTACTAAAAGTGACGACAGTATTTATGAAGTACCTGATCAGGCTGATTTAATAGTTGATACTAGTGACGCACAAGTTTCGCAGTCACTGCAAATGATAATTTTGAAGCTGGAGCAGGAAGGTTTAATAAGATAAAAAACAAACCGGCATGTATTTGGAATTCATGCCGGTTTGTTCCATGCTTATAACAAGACCCGTTCTATACCGCCGTGATTGGCTTGCTCGATATAACTTTCCATCCAGTTGTCACCCAGCAGTTTTTTGGCCATTTCTACCACGATGTAATCTGCGCTGGTATCAGCGTCATTGTCATAGCGTGATAAGCCTTGCAAACAGGATGGGCAGGAGGTCAATATCTTGACAGCGCTATCGGCACCCGCTTCAGTGCGAATTTGTCCAGCAACTTTGCGAATCTCTTCTTCCTTACGGAAGCGAACTTGCGTGGAAATATCCGGTCGTGTGGCCGCCAGCGTACCCGACTCGCCGCAGCAGCGATCAGACAGCGTAACCGTTTCACCCATCAACTGATTCACGACTTTCATTGGCTGGTGCGTTTTCATGGGCGTGTGACATGGATCATGATACATATACCGGGTGCCGGATACGCCATCAAGCTTAACGCCTTTTTCCATCAGGTATTCGTGGATATCGAGTAAGCGACAGCCCGGGAAGATTTTCTCAAACTGATACTTGAGCAATTGATCCATGCAGGTCCCGCAAGACACGATCACTGTTTTGATATCGAGGTAATTCAGCGTATTGGCCACACGATGGAATAGCACCCGGTTTTCGGTAGTAATCGCTTCGCCTTTATCCGCAAAGCCGCTGGATGTTTGTGGATAGCCACAGCACAGATAACCCGGAGGCAGTACGGTCTGGGTGCCCAGTTCGAATAGCATGGCCTGCGTTGCCAGTCCGACTTGCGAGAACAGGCGTTCCGAACCGCAGCCGGGGAAATAAAACACGGCGTCTGAGTCCTCTGTGACTTTCGCCGGGTTGCGTATCACTGGCACAATCTTGGCATCTTCCAGCCCCAGTAAGGCGCGGCTGGTCTTTTTGGGCAGGCCGCCGGGCATGGGTTTGTTGATGAAGTGTATTACTTGCGCTTTAATCGGCGCTTTACCCAGGGTGGAAGGCGGGTGTGCGGTCTGCGCCTTGATCAACCCCAGTTTTTTGCCGAACTGGTAGCCGAGGCGCTGCGCTTTGTAACCCCACTCGATCATGACCTTGCGCGTCATTTTGATCGTGGTCGGATCTGTGGCGTTGAGGAAGAACATGCTCGCCGTCGTGCCCGGGTTGAATTTCTTCTTGCCTTGCTTGCGCAGGAAATTGCGCATGGCTATGGAGACATCGCCAAAGTCGATATCAACCGGGCAAGGATTAGCGCACTTGTGGCAGACCGTACAATGATCGGCCACATCACCAAATTCATCGAAATGCTGGATCGAGATGCCGCGCCGGGTTTGTTCCTCATACAGGAACGCCTCGATCAGCAAGGAGGTGGCGAGTATCTTGTTGCGCGGTGAATACAGCAAATTGGCCCGCGGGACATGCGTACTGCACACGGGTTTGCATTTGCCGCAACGCAGGCAATCCTTGATCGAGTCGGCAATCTCGCCAATCTCGGATTTTTCCATGATCAGCGATTCGGTTTCCAGCAGCGAAAAGCTGGGGGTGTAGGCGTTGCGCAAATCTGCACCCGGCATCAGTTTGCCTTTATTGAAACGCCCTTGTGGATCCACTTTGTCTTTGTAGCGAACAAAGCTGGCGATGGCTTCTTCTTCCAGAAATTCCATCTTGGTCAGGCCGATGCCGTGCTCACCGGAAATGACGCCGCCCAGATCGCGTGCCAGTTGCATGATGCGTGCTACTGCGGCATTGGCCGTTTGCAGCATGGCATAATCGTCGGAATTGACCGGGAGGTTGGTGTGCACGTTACCATCGCCGGCGTGCATGTGCAGCGCAACAAACACGCGACTCTTGCGGATTGTCTGATGAATCTCGTCACATTTATCGAGGATAGGCTGATACTCGCGACCGACAAAAATCTGGTGAATTTCGCGGCGAATTTCGCGCTTCCACGACACGCGTATCGTGTGATCCTGCAACGCGTGAAACGTGCTGTTGTGGGTATTGGCGGCAATCATTTCGGTGGTGGCTATGCCCAGCTCTGCGGTTGCCGGTGAGTCATCGAGGTGGGTGAGCAGCCATTCCCAGCGAGTGCGGGTTTTGTTCAGCAGTTCCAGCGCGCGGGAACGGCGCTGTGCTGTCATTTGTGGGTCGGCTACCGTATCGTCGTCACTGAATAAAGGTAATTCGCCCTGGAAAAATTCAAGCAATGCATCTATCAATGCCAGCTTGTTCTGTGTCGATAGCTCGATATTGATGCGTTCTATGCCATCGGAGTAATCCGCCAGACGTGGTAGAGGAATCACGACGTCTTCGTTGATTTTGAAGGCGTTGGTATGGGCAGCAATGGCGGCAGTGCGGGCACGATCCAGCCAGAATTTTTTGCGGGCATCAGCGCTTACTGCGACAAAACCTTCACCACCGCGCGCGTTGGCCAGTTGCACGATATGCGCAGCAGCCTCGCCGCATGCGGTTTCATTGTCGGATACCACATCGGCCAGCAATACCATGTTGGGACGGTGGTTGCGATTGGCTTTGGTGGCATAGCCGACGGCTTTGATGTAGCGCGCATCCAGATGTTCCAGACCGGCCAGAATGGCATCAGGATGGGCGTCGAGGTAATCCTTGATTTCCACGATGGCAGGTACGGCATCGCGCACCTGGCCGAAAAACTCCAGACAGACGGTGCGGGTGTGTGCCGGCAGGCGGTGCAAAATGAACCGTGCGGAAGTGATAATGCCGTCACAGCCTTCCTTCTGGATGCCAGGCAGGCCGGCCAGGAATTTGTCGGTAACGTCCTTGCCCAGCCCCACTTTGCGGAAATGTTGGCCGGGTATCGCCAGTATTTCTGGTTCGGCGACTGGGGTGACGCCATCGATGGCATAGCGGCGCAATTCAAAGCGAGCCATCTCGGCATCGTGGATTTTGCCGAAGTTGTGGCCGATGCGCGTGACTTCCAGCCATTCCGCATCAGGTGTCACCATGCGCCATGACACCAGATTATCCAGTGCAGTACCCCATAGCACGGCTTTTTTGCCGCCGGCGTTCATGGCCACGTTTCCACCTATGCAGGATGCATCAGCGGAGGTCGGGTCGACAGCAAATACCAGACCGGCAGCATCGGCTGCTTCCATTACCCGCCGTGTCACCACGCCGGCACCGCAATGGATGGTAGCGTAGTCGCGGTCTGCTTCTGGCAGGCGCTGCACGTCTACTGCAGACAGCGCTTCCAGTTTCTCCGTATTGATAACAGCGGAATATTTGTCGAGCGGGATCGCGCCACCGGTATAGCCGGTACCACCTCCGCGCGGGATGATGGTTAGCCCTAGCTCGATACAACCTTTGACCAGATGGGCGATTTCAGCTTCGGTATCGGGGTTGAGTACCACAAATGGGTATTCCACCCGCCAGTCGGTGGCGTCAGTAACGTGGGATACGCGCGCCAGTCCATCGAACTGGATATTGTCGCGGCGGGTATGGCGTGCCAGTTTCCTGATGACCTCCCGGCGCAACTGCAGAGTGCGACTAAAGTCGGTTTCAAAGTCAACGACGGCCTGGCGTGCCGCGTGCAATACCGGTGCTACCAGTGAATTGTCCTGGCGCCGTGCTTCGATCTCGTTGAGCCGGTGATTAAGTGCTTCGATAAGTGCTGCCAGCCGTTTCGGGTTGGCGAGTAAATCATCTTGCAGATAGGGATTGCGTGACACTACCCAGATATCGCCTAATACCTCAAAGAGCATACGTGCCGAACGGCCGGTACGGCGCTCATCGCGCAACTGGTTGAGGATAGTCCACGCCTCATTGCCTAGCAGGCGAATAACAATTTCGCGATCGGAAAATGAAGTGTAGTTATAAGGGATTTCGCGTAAACGTGGGCTGTTCATGAGCACGAGCGGTGATTACTAAAGTGCTATTTTAACAGCAACTCGCGCGATATATAACCACTTCTGGGTGCAGGTTAAATCTGGTTTTGCACGCCCTCCTCCAGTCCGGCTGCAAAAGTAAGCTGGGCGACGTTGTCTTTGGCAAAAAAACCCTGGAAATCCCCGAAACGCTGCACGTATTCGATGATGAGTGAAGAGAACTGGGAAGCAGAAGAAAATATCTGTTTCAGCCCTTCTTCACGCGAGCCTACTGTATCCAGCAGGAAACCTTTGCCCTGGTCGGCAATGGCATCCACCACGTAATCAATATTCTCTTTGCCATTGACCTGGCCGTCTTTGACCGTGAGTGCGATGTGGTGCAGACGCGGACCGTAATTGCGCACGAAAGTCTCGGTCGGGCTGGGTAATTTGTCCAGATGATTGACACAGTAGGGCAGATTATTGGCAGTAAATACTTTGGCCGGACTGACAGATTCAGGTAGCAACTGCGAGTTTTTAGTGACATTGGTCGAGGAATTCTGGTCCTTGATGTCGTAACTGCCCCAGTAAAAGTAACTCGACAGCGCCAGGTATTCCAGAATGGCTGCTTCCCGGTTCTGGCTGTAGACGCGGGTAGCGAGGTGGTCGATAGGCATAATCATATCCTTGATGCCGATGCTTTCCTGCATTTCCTTGCCACGTTCGTAGGCCGCCTGCACGGTATCGAGGATGATGCATTCGCCATGCTGATAAACGCGAATGCCATCGGACTGGCGTTCCATATAGCCGACGACATTCTGGGTATACGGTGAAGGCTTGGAAATGCTGACATTGACTGGCAAATCCAGCTCGGCGAGCTGGCCGATAGGGAAAAAACGGAATTCACGGGCCTGTTGCTGGGCTACCACTTCATGGCGATTGCTGGTCAGTAATATCTCGCCGACATAGCGGCTATGATGGCGGCGTGCGCCTATCGGGTAGATGTCGTTGAGATTGCGGAAGATGTCGCTGTAATCGGGGTCTTTGACTTCGCGCAGCAGTATGTCAGGCGAATTCATGTCGATACGCAATACGTGGGTAAGATGTTTCGGGCTGTCGAGGGTGACCAGGTAATGATACGGCGTCATTAACGAGAGCTCGGTGATGTATTCGATTGAGTTGCCGGGCTCGACGGTGATAATCAAGGCTTCGATTCCGCCTATCATTTCGGTTAAGCCACTGCGGTCGCGTTCCTGCAGTACACGCGGCAGGTATTCTTCAAAAAATTCGGAATTTTTTTTATCGCCGAAGCGTGGGTAATAACTGGAATTTAGCATGTCGGTCTCACTGTTCGGGTTGCCGGCGTAAATCCAATGTCATGGGGAAACGCGGATTAATGTGCTCGGCTTGCACTGTAATGCTGCCTGGGGTGTGGCCATGATCCCAGAACCGGCTGCGGCGACGTGCTTCGGCCTCATTGGCATTGACCGGGAAAGTGTCGTAACTGCGTCCCCCCGGATGGCTGATATGATAGGTGCAACCGCCAATGGCACGTTGATTCCAGTTGTCGACCACATCGAAAATCAGCGGCACATGGGTGCCGATAGTGGGATGCAGCGCCGAGTGTGGCGCCCAGGCTTTGTAGCGCACTGCAGCGACAAACTCACCGGGTACGCCGGTAGGTTGTAACGGTAGCGGGCGGCCATTGCAGATGATCTGGTGGCGAGTGTCGGTCATGCCGCTGACTTTAACCTGGACGCGTTCTACTGAGGAATCGACATATCGCGCCGTGCCACCGCCGGCCATTTCTTCGCCGAGCACATGCCAGGGCTCGATGGCCTGACGCAGTTCCAGCTGGATATTATCTATGTTCAGGGTGCCGTGGCGCGGGAAGCGGAATTCCATAAATGGTGCGAACCATGCTTCGTCAACGGCATACCCCGCTTGCTGCAGATCGCGGCAGACGTTGCGGATATCATGGGCGATAAAATGCGGCAGCATGAATTTATCATGCAGGCTGGTATCCCAGTACACCAGTTTGCCCTGATAGGGCGTTTTCCAGAAACGCGCCACCAGGGCGCGCAATAACAGGGCTTGCACCAGGCTCATGCGGTAATGTGGCGGCATTTCAAAGGCGCGCAACTCCACAATGCCGAGCCTGCCAGTGGCTGAATCCGGAGAATACAGCTTGTCGATGCAGAATTCTGAGCGATGCGTATTGCCGGTCAGGTCTACCAGCAAATTGCGCAACAGTCGGTCCACCAGCCATGGTTGCTGACTCTCGATGCCGGGTGGCAGATGGGCGCGCATTTGTTCAAAGGCGATTTCCAGTTCGTACAGATTGTCGTCACGCGCCTCATCGACACGCGGCGCCTGACTGGTCGGGCCAAGGAACTGGCCGGAAAACAGATAGGATAACGCTGGATGATGTTGCCAGTAAGTGATCAGGCTTTGCAGAACATCGGGTCGGCGCAGGAACGGGCTGTCAGCGGCTGTCGCGCCACCCAGGGTAATGTGGTTGCCGCCACCAGTGCCGGTATGGCGGCCATCCAGCATGAATTTCTCAGTGCCCAGGCGGGTGAGGCGGGCGTCTTCGTACAGCGCCTGGGTGCGTGCCGCCAGGGTATCCCAATCGGCTGAGGGGTGAATATTGACCTCGATGACCCCCGGATCAGGGGTCACTGATAAGGATTGCAGGCGTGGATCGCGAGGTGGCAGATAGCCTTCGAGTCGCACGGGTTGTTTGAATTTCTTAGCGCTAAATTCGACTGCAGCCAGTAACGTCAGATAGTCTTCCAGTTTAGTGGTGGGGGGCATGAATACGTATAACATGCCGTTACGCACTTGCATGGCCAGAGCGGTGTGAATGACTTCCTGCGCGGCGGGTTGCTGCATGACCGGTGCCGCGACCGCAGCTTTAGTGGGGGGCATGTGTTTGGCTAATGCTGCGCGTGGGGCAAACGGATCAACTTCCGGGGTGATTTCGCGCTGCTCCGGTGCTACCCAGGGCAGGCTGTTCAAAGGCAGGCGATAGCCTAATGGCGAATCGCCTGGAATCAGATACAGGCGCGGGTGGCGTAACGGCCATACGCTGGAAAGCCAGCCGGGTTTGGCGGTGTCGCCTGCTTTAATGGGAAGGACAAAGCCGGCAATCGCACTGATGCCCTGACGCAGTTGTTGCGCCAGACGGCTGCGCTCGTCAGGATTGCTCAGATCGGCGTCGTGCGGATCGACATTGGTCGGCAAACGGCTTTCCGTATCCAGTGCCAGCCACGGGTCTTCATAGGCCGGAATCAGGTATTTGTGGCTGAGACCCAGTTGTTCGCAGAGTTGTTTTGCGAATGAAAATAACTGTAACGGAGTGATTTCCTGCGGCTGGCTGGCGACTAAATCAGGCTCATGCCAGATTGGTTCGCCATCGGTTCGCCAGAATGTGGTTAATGCCCAGCGTGGCAACGGCTCGCCCGGATACCATTTGCCCTGACCGAAATGCAGCGCACCACCGGGTGCAAAGCGCGTGTGCAAACGCTGCATGAGGGATTCGGCAAGTTCCCGTTTCTTCTCACCCAGTGCGGCGATATTCCACTCGGCACCCTCCATATCGTCGATGGAAACGAAAGTCGGTTCGCCACCCTGGGTCAGGCGTACATCCTGAGTTTGCAATTCGACATCAATTTGCCGCCCTAGCGCCTGGACTGCCTGCCATTCGGTTTCGGTGTACGGTTTGGTAACGCGTGGGTCTTCATGAACGCGGGTGACGGTCATGATGACATCCAGGCTTGACTCGCATGGACTGGTGAGTCCACTTACCGGTGCGGCAGAACTGGGCAGAGCGCTTGCGGCGAGTGGTATGTGGCCTTCGCCGGCGAGTAAACCCGAGGTGGCATCCAGTCCTATCCAGCCTGCTCCCGGAATATAAGCCTCGCACCAGGCATGCAGATCAGTGAAATCGGCAGTCGGACCGGCAGGGCCATCCAGTGGTGCTTCATCCGCAGTGAGCTGGATCAGATAGCCGGACACAAAACGCGCAGCGATGCCGAGCTGGCGTAATGCCTGCACCAGCAGCCAGGCACTGTCGCGGCATGATCCTGAGCCGAGAGTCAGTGTGTCTTCCGGGCTTTGCACACCCGGTTCCATGCGGATCAGGTAGGACACGCTGTGTTGTACAGCCTGATTTATGTGCACCAGAAAATCGGTGGTGTTGATGCCGGTCGGTAGTTCACGGCGGAATTTTTCCAGCCACTGCTTGAATTGCGTACCTTCGGGTTCTGCCAGCAAAAATGGTGCAAGCTCGGTTTTGAGAGCGTCGGGGTAGACGAAAGGGTAATGCTCTGCCCACGGTTCCATGAAGAAATCGAAGGGGTTGATAACGGTCAGATCCGCAATCAAATCGACAGTGACGCGCAATTCGCGTGTGGGTTCAGGGAAGCTGACGCGAGCTACGAAATTGCCGTAAGCATCTTGCTGCCAATGTATAAAGTGCTGCTTGGGCTCGATGTCGAGCGAGTAAGCCGTGATCGGGGTGCGGCTATGGGCGGCAGGCCGCAGGCGGATTTCATGCGGGGATAACACCACCGGTCGATCGAACTGGTAGTGAGTGTGGTGATGTAGCGCGGCACGTATGGTCATGGCGGTGGTGTCGAGTGGGTGTCAGTTGTCGGGCAGCCCCAGTCCGGATCAGGCAGCGAGGCAAATACGCCCCGCAACCCTTCGCTCCAGCGTTGACTGATGCTGGTGAAGTAGGGATCGCCCTGGCCAATTTTGTATACCCGATCCAGGCTTAAACTATCTGTGCTATAGCAGGCCAGATCGATGGGCATGCCAACCGAGATATTGCTGCGCATGGTGGAATCAAATGACACCAGCACGCATTTGATGGCATCCATCAGCGATGTTCCCGCCTGAATGACCCGGTCGATAATCGGTTTGCCATATTTGGTTTCGCCAATCTGGAAAAAAGGCGTGGCCTCGGTGGCCTCGATAAAATTACCCTCTGCGTAAACCAGAAACAGGCGTGGTGCTTCGTCCTTAATCTGGCCGCCGAGGATGAAGTTGGCACCGATATCCACGCTGCTCTGCAATAAAAATGGGCCGTCGCGGTCACGTACTTCGCGCATGCATTCGCCTAATAACATGGCGACATCGAACATCGATTCGGCATTCCAGATGTTGCTTTTATCCGCATGACGACCACGCTGTTCGAGCAGATTTACCGCGCTTTGGGTTATGGATAAATTCCCCGAGCTGAGGATGACCATCGCCCTGTCACCGGGCCTGACAAAACTGCGCATTTTCTTGAAACTGGCAACCTGGTCTACCCCTGCGTTGGTGCGTGAATCTGAAGCAAACACTAATCCGGTGTTGAGTTTAAGCGCTACGCAATAAGTCATATCAGGTTCGCGTGTGGGTTACTGTACCTGCGCCAGCATTTTTTGCGTGGCGACAGGAATGAATTCAAGGCGATGCGCCAAATAACTGGAGCGGATTTCCTGTCCGAGCAGGTCAGTTTTTTCCAGAAAATCAGTCAGGTATTCGTGCAAACCCTGATTGAAAATATCTTCGATGCGGGCAAAGTGCAGTGCCGCATGCAACTCTCCGGCACGGCGGCGTGATTCACGCCCGCTGATACCGTTGATGATTTCCAGCGTGGTATCCACCTCATTCAGGCAGGCATGCAGCGAACGCGGCATATCCGCCCGCAAAATCAGCAGTTCGGCGACGCGTTGCGGGGTAATGACATCGCGGTAAACCTTGCGGTAGGCTTCGAAAGCGCTGACCGATCTGAGCAGCGCGCCCCATTGATAATAATCGGCAGCACCGCCTACCTCTTTTACGCTGGGCAATAGAATGTGGTATTTGACATCGAGGATACGTGCCGTGTTGTCCGCGCGCTCCAGGAAGGTGCCGAGACGAATGAAATTCAGCGCATCATCCTTGAGGATGGTACCCAGGGTGACACCGCGGAACAGATGGGAGCGCTCCTTGACCCAGTCGAAAAAACCGGACGGATTGGCGTGATCGATGGTGGGCATCATGCGGTTCAGTTCCAGCCAGGTGGCGTTGATGCTTTCCCACATCTCTGAAGTGATGGCGCCACGTACTGCACGTGCATTTTCACGCGCCAGCATCAGGCTGGTGTAAATACTGGCCGGGTTGTCCGGGTCCAGCGCAATAAACCGGTTGACCGCGCGGGATTCCACCAGCTGATGTTTGGTCAGATAAGCCTCGGCGCAACCGGAAATATTCAGCGGGGCGTACCACAGATGCGTTTCTGCCCCTTCGGTGTCGTCGGGTAGTAACGATGTGTTGTGGGTGACATCCAGCACGCGTGCGGTGTTCTCGGCGCGTTCGATATAGCGTGCCATCCAGAATAAATGATCAGCTGTACGTGATAACATGTTTAGTCCTCCAATACCCAGGTGTCTTTGGTGCCGCCGCCTTGCGACGAGTTAACGATCAATGAGCCTTCTGCCAGAGCTACACGCGTCAGGCCACCGGGAGCCAGGCGAATTTCTTTGCCGGATAAAACGAATGGGCGCAAATCGACATGCCGCGGTGCTACGCCGGCTTCCACTAGAGTCGGACAGGTTGAAAGAGCCAGGGTGGGCTGGGCAATAAAATTCGCGGGTGATGCCAGAATACGTTCACGATAGGCTGCTATTTCCTGCGGGGTGCTGGTTGGGCCAACCAGCATGCCATAGCCACCGGAGCCTTGTACTTCCTTGACCACCAGTTCTGGTAAATGGGCGAGTACATAGCGCAAATCTTCGGGTTTTTGTAGTTGCCAAGTCGGTACATTGGACAGGATAGGTTTCTCCCCCAGATAAAATTCGATCATGGCGGGCACGTACATATAGGTGGATTTGTCATCCGCTACGCCGGTACCGATGGCGTTGGCCAGCGCCACATTGCCGCGACAGTAAGCTTCAACCAGTCCCGGTACGCCCAGCGAGGAATCCGGGCGGAATACGGTAGGGTCGAGGAAGTCATCATCCACCCGCCGGTAAATCACATGCACCTGCTGCGGCCCTTCGGTGGTGTGCATATAGACTTTGTAATCATGCACAAATAAATCCTTGCCTTCGACCAGTTCCACGCCCATCTGACTGGCGAGGAAAGCGTGTTCAAAGTAGGCGCTGTTGTACGCGCCGGGTGTCATCACCACGATGACCGGATCGCGGATATAAGCGGGCGCTGATTCACGCAGGGTGTCGAGTAGCAATTGGGGATAATGGTCGACCGGGGCGACGGAAAGAGTCGCAAACAGGTCGGGAAATAACCGCATCATGGTTTTACGGTTTTCCAGCATATACGACACGCCGGATGGCGTGCGCAGATTATCTTCCAGCACATAAAAATCGTTTTCGGCGACGCGTACCAGATCGATGCCTGCGATATGCGCGTAGACCTGATTGGGCAGATCAACACCGCACATCTCGGGGCGGTACAGGTTGTTATTCAGCACCTGCTCGGCGGGGATGATGCCGGCTTTAATGATATTTTGCTCGTGATAAATATCATGCAGAAAGGTGTTGAGCGCTTGTACCCGCTGTTTTAAGCCGCGCTCCAGTCGTGCCCATTCCTGCGAACCAAACACGCGCGGCACAATATCAAAGGGGATTAAACGTTCTGCGCCAGCAGCTTCACCATAAACAGCGAAGGTAATACCTAGGCGTCGGAACAGCATCTCGGCTTCACGCTGCTTTTGCGCCAAAGCTTCCAGAGGGAGTGCAAACAGTTGTGTTGCGATGTCCTGATAATGATGGCGCACCTCGCCTGCGGTGGTGTACATTTCGTCAAATATCAGCGATACAGAAGTTGTTTTGGCGGTTTGATCCATGATCATGCTCAGTTACTGTATTGTGTAACCAAGCATACGCAACTCTTGTGCCACTTTGATGAATTCTATAACTTATTGTTTGTTAATGTGTTTGTTGTGGCTATTGGATTGCTTGGCGAGTTTTGACCCGAATTGACGCATGGATTGGCGGGGCTGCGCTAGATTGGTGCGTGGTGATGCTTAGTCACACGGTGCCTCACACGCATTTTTGTTGAGCGAACTCATTTTTTTCAGTTGACGTGCCATATGGTAGGCAAGTTTATCTGCCGAAGCCGGATTCTGGCCGGTATAGAGCTGACGGTCGATAACCACGTGCTCAGTACCCGGTGCTGCAAAACTCAGTTTTCCACCAAGTTCGCTTAGTTGATCAGCCAGCAGTTTGGGCAAGCGCTGGCTGAGACCGGCGAGCCGCTCTTCTTCCGGGCTGAAACAGGTCAACTGATAATCGGCAAACAGCCAGCGCCCTTCGTGCTGGGCGGGGATTAATCCTGCCGGGCCGTGACAGATGGCACCGATCAAACCTTGGTTGGCCAGCGTGCGCTTGACCAGGGTGCCTGCCGCTGCCGAGTCGATCAGGTCGACCATGGGGCCATGGCCACCGGGGAAAAACACGGCATCGTATTTCACGCCGGTGAGAGCGATACGCTCGAGCGATAACGGTGCGCGCCAGGCATCAATATCGTTGAGCTGTTCGCGCAAATTGAGGATGCGGCCCAGATCGTGCTCATGGAATTCAGGTGCAAAGCAGTTTTTGTCGAGTGCGGCCGGCTTGCCTTTGGGTGTGGCGATGCTGATTTGGTGGCCATGCTCCAGAAACAGATGGTGTGCAGGAACGAATTCCTGCGCCCAGAATCCGGTGGCAATGACGCTGCCGTCATTGAGTGGCAAGCTGTCTGCCGCAGTGAGAATAAAGAGAACGTGTGCCATAGGATTATTGCTGGATAGCGCCGAATACGGTTTTTAAAATCGTGCTGCCATATTTACTGGCCATGTTGCTGGTATATTGTACCGGATTGGCGCGCAGGGATCTTTCTTCGTTGGCGATGGTCAGATAAAGGCCATCCAGGGTCTTTTGGGTAATATAGCGTTCTATATTGGCATCTTGCTGATTAACCAGGCCGAATTGAGCAGCTTGTCCGGCCAGTTGATTATATTGCTGTGCCAGCCCCAGCTTCTGGGTATATCGGCTTACAATAGGCAGAAATGTTTGCTGTAATTTCATTTCCGAGTTTTTGCGGAAATATTCAGTGCCAGCGCTATCGCCGCCAGTGAGTACATTTTTTGCGTCAGTCAGTGTCATGTTCTTGACAGCATTAATGAGTAAAGTCTTGGCGGCGGGTACGGAAGCCTCAGCAGCACGGTTCATGGCCAGGTTCAGGTCATCGAAGGCTTGGCCCTGACCCAGGGTGCGCATGATGCCTTCTACTTTTTGCAAACTGGGGGGCAGTGGAATTTTGATTTGGGGATTGTCCTGAAAACCACCGCTGCGTCCGAGTTGGTTGACCGCGTTGGTTGCACCTTGTATTAGCGCCTGTTTTAAACCGCTGCTTGCCTGGGTGTCGGTGATGTTATCGACGCCAGCGGCGAAAGCGGCAGTATTAATGACAAGCATCATAAAAAAGATGACAATTCGGCGCATGCTGGAATTCCTCAAGGGTAAATGAGATGGGTAATAAACAATATCACAAGTTATTTCTATTTGCTGTGTTAGGCATCGTGCTGGCGGTGCTGTTGTATCTGGGCTTGACGCAAAAACCGGTGGTGCCGGCGCTCGCCATGACCGACTTGTCGGGTAAGCCTGTCGTTCTGGAGCAGTTGCGCGGTAAAACAGTGCTGGTGAATTTCTGGGCGACGAGCTGCCCGGGTTGCGTGAAAGAAATGCCGCAATTAGCCGATACCTACAAGCAATATCATGCTAAAGGTTTTGAAGTGGTAGCCGTTTCCATGAGTTACGATGCGCCAGAGCATGTGCGCCAGTTTGTGGCGGAGCGCGGTTTGCCGTTTCCGGTGGTGATGGACAGTCAGGGGGATATTGCACGGGCATTCGGTGAAGTGAAATTAACGCCCACTTCATTCCTGATTGATAATGAAGGGCATATCATAGAGCAGACTATAGGCGATCTGGATTTTGTGAAGTTGCGGCAACGCTTGGAAGGGATAGGCAAATCATCATGAGTACCAATGCGCCGTATGCGTGGAAAAGTTATTTCGTCGTCCAGGCTGATTATCAGCAATGGGCGAATGACAGGCTGTTCGCCGCTCTGGGGCGCATGGATTCTGCCATGCTGATGAGTACGCAAGATCTGTTTTTTGACAGCATCCACCATACTGTAGATCATATGCTGCTGGTCAATCAGCTCTGGTTTGCGCGTTTACGCGGAGAGACATTTGTTGCTGATTTTGCCAAAATCACCTATTCCGACTGGAATGAACTGATCGAAGTCACGCAGGCTCAGGCGCGAGAGTTGCAGCTGTGGCTGGAGGAGTGTGATGATGCGTTTTTTGAGCGGCAGCTGGCTTACTTTACGACTAAGGGTGAGCCACAACAAATGTGGGTGCGGGATGTACTCACCCACATGATGACGCATCAGGCGCATCATCGCGGGCAGATTTCGGCAGTCATTACTCGTCTGGGCTATCGCAGTCTGGAAATGGATTATGTGTATTACAAACGGGATATCGACGCTTATCGTAGCGAACTGGCTGCTATTCCTTGAGTAGTGGTGTGACTAAATCTTCCAGTCGCGCATAATGCACCTGACCGCTGATTTCGTGGCGGATGATTCCTTTTTTATCAATTATGAATGACATCGGCACTTTCTTGATGTCGCCAAATGCCTGTTGCACAGTGGCATCAGCTAGCCCCGCCGGGAAGGTATAGCCTTCCTTCCTGATAAACTGGGCAACCAGTGCAGGGTCGTCTTCAATGGACAGCGCCAAAATTTCAAAGCCTTTATCATGCCAGTCGCGGTAGAATGTTTGCATGTCAGGCATTTCGTGACGGCAATACGGACACCAGGTCGCCCAGAAGCTGACCAGTACCACTTTGCCGCGTAATGATGCGAGCGGGATGGTCCGCCCATCGGTCATGTTTGCGCTAACGTTGGCGATCGGGCGATGTTCATCGGACACCCACGCGGGTGGGCGGAACCAGAAATACACGATCAGTGCCATTAAAATCAGGGTGAATGGGCTGGGTGTCAGTTTCTTGACCCACGGGTGACTGGCAAATTGTTTAAGCATGGTGAGGTATTAAATGTTGTTGTGGATTAAGGCGTTGCATATCATCTTTGTGGCTAGCTGGTTCGCCGGTTTGTTCTATCTGCCGCGGTTGTTCGTTAACCATGCGATGGTCAGCGATGCCGCAACCATTGCCCAGTTCAAGTTGATGGAACGTAAATTGTATCGGTTTATGACGCCGTTAGGGGTGTTGGCATTGTTATTTGGTAGCTGGTTGTGGCTAGGTTACGGTTATACAGGTGTTTGGTTACATATTAAATTGGCTTTGGTGGGCGTGCTTGTTGCGTATCATCTGTATTGCGGTCACCTGGTGAAGGTGTTTGCTACAGACGCCAATGTGCGTAGCCATGTATTTTATCGCTGGTTTAATGAAGTGCCAGTGCTGATTTTATTTGCAGTTGTTTTATTAGTGGTATTGAAACCGGAGTTTGCATGACAAAAAAAATGGAACAATTCTTTGCTACTTGCCCGCGTGGTCTGGAGGGTTTGCTGGGCGATGAATTACGCGCGCTGGGTGCTCAGGCTATTGCACCTACCTATGGCGGGGTAGCGTTCTCCGGCGAGTTCGATTTGTGTTATCGCGTGAATCTGCATTCGCGCCTGGCAAGCCGGGTGCTGTGGCGGGTAGGTGGTGGCGAGTATCGTGATGAAGAAGATGTTTATCAGGGGGCATTGTCGTTTGACTGGCCGTCGATGTTCAGCGTTGACCGTACTATTGTAGTGAAAATGACGGCGCAGAAGTCTCCGTTAAAAAGCCTGGAATTTACCACCTTGCGGATCAAGGATGCGATCTGCGACCGCTTCCGTGATGCGACAGGCAAGCGTCCAGATGTGGATATCCGCGAGCCGGATGTGCGTATTCATGCTTTCCTCACGGCGACGGAATGCACGCTGTATCTCGATACGTCCGGTGCGTCTCTGTTCAAGCGTGGTCTGCGCAAGCAGGCAGGTGCAGCGCCACTGAATGAGAATCTGGCGGCGGGCATGATCAAGCTGTCCGGCTGGCAGCCCGGTACGCCATTTTTTGACCCGATGTGCGGTAGCGGTACGATATTGATGGAGGCAGCGTTGCTGGCTTTGAACATTGCGCCAGGCAGTCACCGGGATTTTGGTTTCGAGAAACTAACCCGTTTTGATCCTAAAGTATGGCTTCCGATTAAACAGGCGGCGCTCGATGCGCAATTGCCGCCAACCCCGCAACCGATTTATGGCCGGGATATGTTCGGCGACTCCTTGCGCGATGCGCGAGTGAATCTGGAGGCTGCTGGGCTGGAAAATGTGATCGAACTGAAACAGGGTAATGTGCTGGAAGTGCCGGCACCGGCTGAATCTGGCATCATCGTTACCAATCCGCCGTATGGCATCCGCATTGGCGAACAGGCTGAACTGGCCGAGTTTTATCCCAAGCTTGGCGACTGGCTGAAACGTAAATGCGCGGGATGGAATGCGTATGTGCTGTCTGCAGACATGAATCTGCCCAAGCTGATACGGCTGAATGCGACCAAGCGTACACCGCTGTTTAACGGTGCGCTGGAATGTCGTTTGTTCGAGTATAAAATTGTTGCCGGTTCGGCCCGCAAGTAAACAGACTCCGGCACTGGCCACGCATGTGCGTGAGCAGTGCCGGTAGTGGCTTAAATGATGTTGAGGTTGTCGATTCCGGACATGACGTCGCGGTCTTTCGATTCCTGTCCCTGCAGTTTGATTTTCAGCCGCAGATCGTTAAGCGAATCCGCATTACGCATGGCATCCTCGTAGGTGATCAGGCCTGCTTCATATAAATCGAATAAAGACTGGTCAAATGTCTGCATGCCAAGTTCACGTGATTTGGCCATGATTTCCTTGATTTCATGCACCTGTCCTTTAAAAATCAGATCAGAAATCAAGGGTGAGTTGAGCAGCACTTCGATCGCTGCAATTCGGCCGGTAGTGCCTTTGCGGGCGATCAGACGTTGCGAGATGAAGGCTTTGAGGTTCAGCGACAAGTCCATCAGTAGTTGCTGGCGGCGGTCTTCCGGGAAGAAGTTGATGATGCGATCCAGCGCCTGGTTAGCCGAGTTGGCGTGCAGCGTGGTCAGGCACAGGTGGCCTGTTTCGGCAAAAGCGATGGCGTATTCCATGGTTTCGCGGTCGCGTACCTCACCGATGAGGATGACATCGGGTGCCTGGCGCAAGGTGTTCTTCAGCGCGGCGAACCAGTTTTCGGTATCGACACCGACTTCGCGCTGGGTGATGATGCATTTTTTGTGTTCATGTACATACTCCACCGGATCCTCGATGGTGATAATGTGATCTTGTGAATTCTCATTGCGATGACCGATCATGGCCGCCAGCGAAGTGGATTTGCCTGAACCAGTACCGCCGACAAAGATCACCAGGCCGCGCTTGACCATGGCGACGTCGCGCAGCACCGGCGGCAGATTGAGATGTTCCAGTTTAGGGATGAGGGTGGTGATGGTACGTAATACCAAACCGATACGGCCCTGCTGCACAAAAGCATTCACTCGGAAACGGCCGATTTCGGGTGGCGAAATGGCGAAGTTGGCTTCGCGATGCTCTTCAAAATCCTTCCATTGTTTGTCATTCATGATGCTGCGCGCCAGTTCGCGGGTATGCGAAGGCGTCAGGGTCTGATTGGAAACGGGGGCGATTTTGCCATCCACCTTGATTGCCGGCGGGAAGCCAGCGGTAAGGAACAGATCGGAGGCGCGTTTGCTCAGCATCAGGCGCAGCAGGTCATGTACAGTATTCAGTGCGTCCATTGTTTATCCCAGGAACATGTCTTTGTTAGCGGCGCGCATACGGGCTTCGCCGACGGAAATCATATTGCGTTTGACCAGATCCTGCAGGCACTGATCCAGTGTTTGCATGCCGACATTCTGCCCGGTCTGGATAGATGAATACATCTGTGCAATTTTGTTTTCACGGATCAGGTTGCGAATCGCCGGGGTGCCGATCATGATTTCATGCGCGGCGACACGGCCGGTGCCGTCCTTGGTTTTGAGCAGGGTTTGCGAAATGACTGCGCGGATGGATTCGGACAGCATGGAACGCACCATCTCTTTTTCCGCCGCAGGGAATACGTCCACAATCCGGTCTATGGTTTTGGCTGCTGAGCTGGTGTGCAGGGTGCCGAATACCAGGTGGCCGGTTTCAGCTGCGGTGAGCGCTAGCCGGATGGTTTCCAGGTCGCGCATCTCACCCACCAGGATGACGTCCGGATCTTCACGCAATGCGGAGCGCAGCGCGTTGGAGAAAGACAAAGTATGCGGGCCGACTTCGCGCTGGTTGATTACGCATTTTTTGCTCTGGTGCACGAATTCGATCGGGTCTTCCACAGTAAGGATATGGCCGTATTCGTTTTCGTTGACGTAATCGACCATGGCCGCCAGTGTGGTGGATTTACCCGAACCGGTCGGGCCGGTAACCAGTACGATGCCGCGGGGATTGTCAGCGATGTCCTTGAAAATCTTGGGCGCGCCCAGTTCTTCCAGTGTTAGAACTTTACTGGGAATGGTACGGAATACTGCACCTGCACCGCGGTTCTGGTTAAAAGCGTTAACACGGAAACGTGCCAGCGTAGGGACTTCAAACGAAAAGTCCACTTCCAGGGTTTCCTCGTATATTTTACGCTGGCCATCGTTCATAATGTCATAAACCATGTCATGCACGGTCTGATGGCTCATGTCGGGCAGATTGATGCGGCGGATGTCGCCGTGTACGCGTATCATCGGCGGCAATCCTGCCGAAAGATGTAAGTCAGATGCCTTGTTTTTAACCGCGAAAGCGAGCAGCTCAGATATTTCCATTTGTTATAATTCCCCAATTTACTTTCGGCTATTATGGACACAGTGAAAAGCACATTGCAAGCAGTTCAAGCACGAATTGCGGCAGCCGCAGAATTGGCAGGACGTTCGGCACAAGAGGTTGCTCTGCTGGCGGTCAGCAAAAGCTGTTCCGCCGAAGCTGTGCGCGCACTGGCAAACGCCGGGCAGCGGGAATTCGGCGAGAGTTATGTGCAGGAGGCGGTGGCAAAAATAGCGGCATTGGCCGATCTGCCATTAATCTGGCATTTTATCGGACCGATACAGCGTAATAAAACCAGTCAGATTGCGGAAAATTTTGACTGGGTGCATGGAGTGGATAGGGTCATTGTTGCGCAACGCTTATCGACAGCGCGTGGTGCTGAGCAGACGCCATTGAATATCTGTCTGCAAGTCAATGTGAGTGGTGAAGTTAGCAAAAGCGGCGTGGCGCCGGAACAACTGGCGGGTCTGGTTACCGAGCTGCGCAGTTTGCCGAGATTGCGTTTGCGTGGCTTAATGGCAATTCCGCAGGCGACCGAGGATGTGGTCGTGCAAAGGGCGCAATTTGCACGGGTGCGAGAATGCTTTGAACAGCTGAACCGGCAAGGAGCGGGGTTGGATACCTTGTCGATGGGCATGTCGGGTGATATGGAAGCTGCCGTGGCGGAAGGCGCGACTATAGTGCGCGTAGGCACAGCCTTGTTTGGAAACAGAATAAAAGGATAAGTATATGCATATTACATTCATAGGTGGTGGCAACATGGCTTCGGCATTGATTGCCGGTCTGTTGCGCGAGGGCTTTGGTGCAGAGCGCATCTCGGTGGTCGAGCATAATATCGAGGCGCAACATCATTTGCATAATGAGTTTCGTGTTGCGGTCAGTGCCGACCTGAATGCCGCAGCGGTTGCGGCGGATGTGGTGGTGCTGGCGGTTAAGCCGCAGCAATTAAAAGCTGTCGCCGAGCAATTGCAGCCTTTGCTGGATAAGCAGCTGGTGGTGTCCATTGCCGCCGGTGTGCGTGCTGCGTCATTGTCAGAATGGCTGGGCGGTTATGGCCTGGTAGTGCGGACTATGCCGAATACCCCGGCGATGATCGGTGCCGGAGTAACCGCATTGTTTGCATTGCCTGAAGTCAGCGAGGTGCAGCGCAAGCAGGCGGAAGTGATCATGGAGGCTGCCGGTAGTGTGGTATGGCTGGAAGATGAGGCTTTGATGGATGCGGTTACCGCTGTATCCGGCAGTGGTCCCGCTTATGTATTCTATTTTATGGAGGCGATGCAACAGGCTGGGATGGATCTGGGGTTGAGTGCTGCGGCGGCACGCCAATTGACGCTGGAGACCTTTCTGGGCGCAGCTAAACTGGCTGAGACCAGCACGGAAGAACTGGCGCAGTTGCGAGCGCGGGTCACCTCCAAAGGCGGCACAACCGAGCAGGCGATTTTGAGTATGCAAGGAGCGGCTGTGCACGCTTCCATTGGTCAGGCCGTGTTCGCTGCGGCGCGTCGTTCTAAAGAGCTGGGGGATGCGTTGGCGTAAAGCCGCATTACAAATATGTTTAATCAGGCATTGGCTTTCATTTTACAAAATGTGACAAATTTATTCTTGATTGCACTGTTGTTGCGTGTTTACATGCAGTGGATGAGGGTACCGTTTCAAAATCCGTTTGCCCAGTTCGTGGTAAAGCTTACTGATTTTGTGGTGCGGCCGCTGCGTCGGGTTATCCCCGGCTTGTTTGGTCTGGATATGGCAACCTTGTTGCTCGCGGTAGTTTTGCAGTTCCTGTTGACGTTAAGCCTGTATGCTTTGCAGGGGTTTCCCTTTGCAGTTGCAGGCACCGGCGTCTTGGTGGGCTTTTTACTGTTGGCAGTCATCGGCTTGCTAATGCTGGTATGTTATGTGCTTATGGGATTGGTGATAGTGACCGCGGTTTTGTCGATAGTGAATCCGTTTTCGCCATTCATGGTGATTTTTGACTCGCTTACCGCGCCATTGCTCCGTCCATTTAGGCGCATTGTGCCACTGATTGGTAATGTGGATTTGTCGCCCATGATATTTCTACTGCTCTGTCAATTTGTCATCACGTTCCCGCTGGCGTGGCTGGGTATGTGGGCGCGGAATATGCTTTGACCCGGTGTTCGGCCAAATGAGCAAGTAAGGCTTGCTGGATGTGTTTATAGCTGCTTTTTACCAAAAGCAGGCGCTACTGGGTGGCGACATTAAAAATTGATGAAGCGCTTCGCTTTATCATCATAATAAGCAGGGTAATAAGGAGTGGAGTGGATGGATAACAGGCTTGATCAAGGGATAGCTCAGTATCAGCAGCGTCGTGATGCGATTTTGGCTACATTGGAATCCTATCGTGCCTGGCTGGAGCGCTATACCGAGGTTGAGTCCGGGCAAAGTCTGCGTTTGTATGATTTGGCCGAGAGCCTTAAGCGCGATAAGTTGCTACTGGCTTTTGTGGCCGAATTTTCCCGCGGCAAATCAGAGTTGATTAATGCGCTATTTTTTGCCGATTTGAAACAGCGGTTGCTGCCATCCGATGTGGGTCGCACCACTATGTGTCCTACTGAATTGTTTTATGATGCAGATAGTGAACCCTATTTACGCTTGTTGCCGATAGAAACGCGTTTGCGTGATGATTCGATTTCCCGGTTAAAACGTTTGCCGATCGAGTGGAGCAGTGTCCGTCTGGATCCGGAGGATGCGCAGCAGATGAGCACAGCCTTGCGCGCATTGGCGGATGTGAAAAGGGTTGCGGTGGCTGATGCGCTGGCGATGGGGTTGTGTGATGCCAGTGATGCGGAAAAATCCGCAGATGGCAAGATAGAAGTCCCCGCCTGGCGGTATGCCATGATTAATTTCCCGCATCCATTGCTCAAGAGCGGCTTGGCGATACTGGATACCCCGGGGTTAAATGCGCTGGGTACTGAGCCCGAATTAACCTTGAATACAATTCCCAACGCGCATGGCGTCCTGTTTCTGTTGTCGACCGATACGGGCGTGACACGGTCAGATCTGGAGGTGTGGGAAAATAGCGTGCGGCATCATGCCAATCACCATGTTGCCATTCTGAATAAAGTTGACATGTTATGGGATGAGCTCAAAACGGACGCGGAAATCGCGCAGAGCATTCATAAACAGAAAGAACAAACCGCACAGCAGTTGCAACTCAGGGAAGACCAGGTTATTGCTTTGTCTGCCCAAAAGGCATTGCTGGGTAAAATCCGGGGTGATCAGGCATTGGTAACGCGGTCTGGTATCGGTGTGCTGGAAAGTTTGCTGGCAGATAAAATTATTCCTGCGCGTCAGGCTATGTTATACCAATCAGTTTGTGCCGAAACCCATGCGATGGCAAATGCATCCCGACAGAGCGTAAGCATGCAGCTTGATGGGGTGCGGCAGGATTTAGAGCAATTGAGCGCTTTTTCCGGTAAAAATCGTGAAATTGTGACGAATCTGCGCGATAAACTGATAAAAGAAAAGTCGGCGTATGATGCCACGACGGTGAATTTCAAAATAACGCGTACTCTTATTCAAGAGCAGGGCAGGATGCTATTGGACGCGCTGTCGGAAGAGGTGCTGGATGAGATGCTGGTAAGTGGACGCGCCAGCCTTGAAGATTGCTGGACTACACCTGGATTAGTGCAGGGCATGAATGATCTGTTTGCGCAGATCATCGTCCGTTTTCACGAGGTTGAAGGGCGTTCTACCAAAATTGTCGAGCTGCTCGATGCGGCTTATTTACGCTTCCATCAGGAACATGGTTTTCCGTTGCTGAGTCCGCCGCAGTTAACCATGGATAATTGCCGGCAAAAAATGGCTGTATTGATGCAGCAGGTCAATCAGTTCGGCCATGATCCCGTCAATCTGATTATGGAAAAGCGGTTTATGGTGAAGAAGTTTTATCTGAGCCTGGTGGCCGAAGCGCAGGGTATGTTCGGGCTGGCCAGATCAGAGGCTGATAGCTGGCTGCGCCGCAGTTTGGATCCGGTAGTAATGCGCATTCGTGATCACAAGAAACAATTGGAAATTCGTATCGAAAATATTAAGCAGGTACATGATAATCTGGATAACCTGCTGGCCAGAACAATCGCGCTTAAAGCGCAGCAAGCCGCACTGGAACAACAACAACGGGAAATCGCTGTTATCGTACAGAGTTCAAACTGTATGGATGCAAGTGATTCAGCCCTGACGATTTGAATACGGGGAGGGGCATGCACAGGAGCATATTCAAGACTACTTTATTGGTGGCGGCGATAAGCGCGTCCAATTTGGCCTCGGCCATGGGATTAGGTGCAGCTCAGGTCAAATCCAGTTTAGGGCAACCGCTGAGCGTGGTGATACCTGTTTTCAGTGATCACGCGGAAGAATTGGCGGATAACTGTTTTGCCCTCTCGCAGTCAAATCAGTCTGATGACAGCTTGCCCTCATTAAAAAAAGCCAGACTGGTGTTGAAAAATCCGGCAGGTGTGCCGTATTTGCTATTGACGACACCTACGGTGGTTAACGACCCTGTGTTGTTTTTTGCCATAGAGACACGCTGCTCAAGCATGGTGCGGCGTGAATACACTGCGCTGCTTGATGTGGCAAACAGTGCCGGTCCTGCCGTATCGGCGCCAGCCGTTACTGATAAGCCCAGTTCAGTGCCAACACCCGTTAAATCAGTCCCGGCTGAAAAACATACCCATGTCAGCAGACACCATGCATCACGCGTTCGCCAGGCAGTTGCCGTTCCTCAGTCTGTACAAGACGTTGAGCAACCTGAGTATAATATGGCCTTACGCATGAGCTCAGGCCTGACCTGGTTGCCGGGGCAGCATCCGCTGTCAGCGGAACAGGTGACTAAGCTAAAACGTATGCGTGGGATGCTGTCGATAGATGCGGGGGGGCAACCCGCCGAGGTTGACAAGCTGCGTGACGATATAGTCGCTACCCAACAGCAGTTGGCCCAAGCAAAACAGGCGCTGACTTTGCTGAGAGCCGAGCTGGTTAAAAATTCCACAAATCAGCAGCAGCCGGCACCTCCGCAGACGGCGGTTAAGCATGTCACTAGCTGGTGGCAGTCGGCCTGGTTATGGAGCGGGCTGGCATTGATGGTTCTGGTCGTGGGCTATGTTCTGGATCGTCGACGGAGATTGCCGGATCTGACATTTGCTGATGCGTATGCAGGTACAGAGGAACAGGAGAAAATGCAGTTAGGCGCAATTACTGAAGTGGATAGCGCTACGAATGATCTCTGGGCACCTGCAGCGTCTGATGAGTTTCCGGCAGCAAAGCAGCAGCATCCGGATATCGAGTTCTCCGTGGATAAGCTGCCTGGACACAACCTGCTTACGCAAGCAACAGTGCAAAATACGCCAGTTCACGCCGAAGCTTTGTCCGTATCCAACTTGATGCGGGTGACAGAGGAAGCGGAAGTGTTTTTAGGCCTGGGTTATCCCGATCGGGCAATCGCTGTACTGACGGAAGATATTGCGGCTACTCTGCGTAACCATCCTGCTGTGTGGTTCATGTTGCTGGGTATTTATCGTGAACAGGGTGATCGGGAGTCATTTGATCAGACCGTTGCGGGTTTCCGGCAACGCTTCAATCTGATCCCGCCTACCTGGGATTCTATCCTGCATCCCGAGCAGGAGGGTGAAGGTATACTGGCGATGCCGCATATTCAGGCAAAGATAGTCTCATTGTGGCCTAGTCATGAATGTCACGACTTCCTGAGCGAGTTGCTGTATGACGACAGGCAGGGCAGTCGTCAGGGCTTCAGTCTGGATGTTTACCGTGACATTCTCTGGCTTAAGGAGATTCTGGACGTATTGGGCAAACCGGAGACGACTATCGCTGAGCAAGTGGCAGCCGAGGATAATCTTGACTGGGATTTTCATTAAGCTGATCTTTGCGCGATACTCGCAAAAATCAGGCTGCTTATGCGTTAAATCAGAATAATGTCGTATTGTTCTTGTGTATAGAACGTCTCAACCTGCAGTGAAACCGGCTTGGCAATAAAATCACCGAGTTGGGCCAGGCTTTGTGATTCTTCATCCAGAAACAGGTCAATAACCGGTTGCGATGCCAGTATGCGGTATTCCTTGGCATTGAACTGGCGCGCTTCGCGTACGATTTCCCGCAGAATTTCATAACATACTGTCTTGGCCGTTTTGACTTCGCCGCGACCCTGGCAGGTAGGGCAAGGTTCGCACAGGATGTGGGCGAGACTTTCGCGGGTACGTTTGCGTGTCATTTCGACCAGGCCCAGCGGTGAAAAATCATGCACTGACATGCGGGTGTAGTCGCGCGACAGGGCTTTTTTGAATTCCAGAAATACTTCCTGCTGGTGATCGCGATTATCCATGTCGATAAAGTCAACGATGATCATGCCGCCGAGATTGCGTAATCGCAATTGACGGGCGATGGATTGTGCTGCTTCCAGATTGGTTTTGAAAATGGTGTCGTCAAAGTTGCGCACGCCGACAAAACCACCAGTATTGACGTCGACGGTGGTCAGGGCTTCAGTCTGGTCGATGATCAGATAGCCGCCGGATTTGAGATCGACACGGCGGGCGAGCGCTTTTTCAATTTCAGCTTCAACTGCATACAGGTCAAACAACGGACGCTCTGCCGCATAATGCTGCAGTTTTTCGATTACGCCTTGCGTGTAGTTCTGCGCGAATTCAAACATTTTCTGATAAGTTTCGCGTGAATCCACCAGTATGCGGCTGGTTTCATCATTGGCAAAATCGCGTAATACCCGTAACGCCAGATTCAGATCCTGATACAGCAAGGTTTTCACCGCGGCTACTTTGGCGCGGCTCTGAATGTCTGCCCACAGTCGGCGCAGGTAGTCTACGTCGGCTTGCAGCTCGGTAGTTTGTGCCTGTTCCGCCATGGTGCGGATAATGAAACCGCCTGGCTCGCCCTCCAGAATGATGAGCTGAAGTTTCTGGCGTAATTGTTCACGCTCGGCTTCATCCTCGATTTTTTGCGAGATGCCGATATGTGAGTCTTGCGGTAAATACACCAGAAAGCGTCCGGCAAAACTGATCTGGGTGGAGAGGCGGGCACCTTTGGTGCCGATGGGATCCTTGATGACTTGCACCATGATGCCCTGGCCCTCAAACAGGATGCGTTCGATTGGCCGCTCTTCACCACCGTGCTGACGCTCTTCCCAGATGTCGGCGACATGCAGAAATGCGGCACGCTCCAGCCCTATGTCGATGAACGCAGACTGCATCCCCGGCAACACCCGGCAGACTTTGCCGAAATAAATGTTACCCACCAGACCGCGCTGACTGCTGCGTTCAATATGCAGCTCCTGCACCACGCCAAGATGCATGACGGCGACACGGGTTTCTTGCGGGGTGACGTTGATCAGGATTTCTTCGCTCATGATGGAGTTGGGCTCGATTATGCGGTTGAGGTTGGATTATAACGTTGCAACAGTTCAGCTGTTTCAAATACGGGTAAACCCATGACGCCGGAATAACTGCCGGCGAGATGGCGGATGAAAATAGCGCCGCGCCCTTGTATGGCATAGCTACCGGCTTTGTCCAGGGGCTCGCCACTGGCGGCATACTGTTCGATTTCGCGGCTGGACAGATGCTTGAACGTTACTTCGGAAACGCTGGTGAGCTGGTGGATATGGCCTTGAAAAGCCAGTGCAACAGAGGTCATGACCTGATGTGTGCGGCCGGAAAGCTTGCTCAGCATGGCAATGGCTGTTTCAACGTTGCCAGGTTTGCCGAGGATTTCATTATCCAGCGTGACCGTGGTATCCGCACCCAGTACCGGGTGGCGCATGATACTGCGCTGGCATACCCGTTGCCAGCCGATATCGGCCTTGGCCAGGGCAATGCGTGCGACATAGTCATGCGGTAGTTCGTTTGCCATTGGCGTTTCATCGACGTCAGTGCGTCCGACAGTTTCGCGCAATAACAGCACGTCAAAATGCACACCCATTTGCGTGAGCAATTCGCGGCGACGGGGTGAACGGGAGGCTAGATAGATACGGTTGGGGAAATTATTCACGATGGTAAGGATGGTTCTGAGTAACGCTCCAGGCCCGGTACAGCTGCTCTGCGAGCAGTACGCGTACCATGCCATGCGGGAGGGTGAGGCGGGACAGGGAAAATAGCTTGTCGCCGCGCACTTTTACATCATCATGCAAGCCGTCTGCCCCACCAATAATGAAACAGGTGTCGCGTCCGGCGCCTTGCCATTCGCGCAAGTGCGTGGCCAGTGCAAGGGTGGTAAGCTGTTCGCCGCGTTCATCCAGCGCCCACACCGTGCTGTCCCGCGGGATGGCAGCGAGGATGCGGTCACGTTCAGCGGTTTTGATCTGCTCGCCGGTCTTGCCGCTGGCGCGCTTTTCCGGTTTCAGCTCTATCAGATTAATGCTGGTTTCTCTGGGCATGCGTTTGGCGTACTCATCAAAACCGGCGCTGATCCAGTCCGGCATTTTTTGCCCCACCGCGATAATGTGCAGTTTCATGGCAATATTGGGCGTGTATCAGGCTTCGCCTTGGCGGCGGCTGCGCTGGTCAGCGGCTGCACTCCATAATGCTTCCAGATTGTAATACTGGCGTACTGCAGGCTGCATGACATGGACAATGACACTGCCCAGGTCGAGCAAGACCCATTCGCCGGAAGTCAGGCCTTCGATACCCTGGTCAGGCACGCCCAGTTCTTTGAGTTTTTCCTGCACATTGTGCGCAATGGCTTTGGTCTGACGGGTGGAGTCAGCGCTGGCAATCACCATGCGTTCGAACAGTGAACTTTGGGCGGAGACGTCCAGTACGGTAATGTCCGCACCTTTAATGTCTTCAATGGCGGCAACAACGGCGGCGGTAATTTGGTCTGTATTCATGCGGTTTCCGGTAAGTAAAGTTGATGGGCGTGAATATAATCAAGCACTGCATCGGGGAGTAAATAACGTGGGTTACGCCCAGCGCGTAAGGTATCACGAATATGCGTGGCGGAAATATCCAATGCGGTGATTGGACGGGTTACGATCAATCCTGCCGCGCAGGTTGCCAGATCTTCCGGATTAGCCATGCGCGTTTCGATTTCATCGCGCAAGGTGTCGGGCATGGCATCTTTCCACGTGCTCTGCGGAAAACCCGGGCGATGGGCAATAGTGATATGCGCCAGCTTAAATAATGCCTGCCATTCATGCCAGCTCGACAGGCCGAGAAATGCATCGGCACCTAATAATAAGCATAGCGGTTGGTCGTCACCCAGTTCGCTGCGCAGTGAATGCAGGGTATCTACCGTATAGGATAGATGCGGCAATTCCACCTCGCGCTGATCGACGACAAAGCGCGGGTTGTTCGCCGTGGCGATTTTCACCATTGCCAGCCGGTGGGGTGCGTCAGTGCGTGGCCGGCTGCGGTGCGGCGGCGTGCCGGCCGGAATGAAACGCACATGGTCCAGCGCCAGTGATTCTGCCATTTCTTCCGCCAGGCGCAAATGCCCGAAATGGATAGGGTCGAATGTGCCGCCGAATATGCCTATGGGCTTCAACGTACGCGGATCAACCACGTACGTGTCCGTCACCAAGCACTACCCATTTTTGCGAAGTCAGGCCCTCCAGGCCAACCGGGCCGCGGGCATGAATTTTGTCGGTAGAAATGCCGATTTCAGCACCCAGGCCATATTCAAAGCCATCGGCAAAGCGGGTGGAAGCGTTCACCATCACACTGCTGGAGTCTACTTCGCGCAGGAAACGGCGGGCACGTGTGTAATTTTCAGTGACGATGGCATCGGTGTGCTGTGAACCATAGTGATTGATGTGGGTAATCGCTGCATCCATATCATCCACTACGCGGATGGCAATAATCGGTGCCAGATACTCGGTAAACCAGTCTTCGTCAGTGGCAGGGTTAATGCCGCTCAGCAGGCTCTGGGTGATGGCGCAGCCGCGCATTTCTACGCCTTTGGCGATATAGATGGCAGCAATCTCAGGCAATACCTGCGCAGCAACAGCCTGTGCTACCAGCAGGGTCTCTGTGGTATTGCAGGTGCCGTAGCGGCTGGTCTTGGCATTGTCCGCGATGCGCACAGCCTTGGTCAGGTCAGCCTGATCGTCAATGTACACGTGGCATACGCCATGCAGATGCTTGATGACCGGAATGCGGGCGTCATTCATCAGCCGCTCAATCAAACCTTTGCCACCGCGCGGCACGATGACGTCGACGAATTCACGCATGGTAATCAGTTCGGCGACAGCAGCACGGTCAGTGGTGTTGATGACTTGTACTGCACTCTCCGGTAAACCGGCAGCAGCCAGACCTTCGCGCACGCACGCGGCTATGGCCTGATTGCTGTGCAGGGCTTCGGAGCCGCCGCGTAATATTGCTGCATTGCCGGATTTCAGGCACAAACCGGCGGCGTCCGCGGTAACGTTCGGGCGCGCTTCATAAATAATGCCGATCACACCTAGCGGTACGCGCATTTTCCCCACCTGGATCCCGGATGGGCGATACTTGAGGTCAGTGATTTCGCCAACGGGGTCAGGCAAGGCGACAATTTGGCGCAAGCCTTCAGCCATGCCGGCGATGGATTTGGCATTCAGTGCCAGTCGATCCAGCAGGGCTGCATCCAGACCGTTAGCTTTCGCGGCCGCCATATCCTGATCATTGGCGGCCTGTAAAATGGCGCTGTCGCGTTCGATAGCATCGGCAATTACCAGCAGCGCATGATTTTTGGCCTGGCTGTCAGCGCGGGCGACAGCGCGTGAAGCGGCGCGTGCGGCTTGCCCTACTTGGTGCATATAGGTTTTAATGTCCATCTCTAACCATTGCGTTGAAAACTAAAACTTAATTTTAACTCAAAAATGAAACTATCTAATTTTTTAATCGGATTTGG
Source organism: Sulfuriferula thiophila (assembly GCF_003864975.1). Classification (NCBI taxonomy): domain Bacteria; kingdom Pseudomonadati; phylum Pseudomonadota; class Betaproteobacteria; order Nitrosomonadales; family Sulfuricellaceae; genus Sulfuriferula; species Sulfuriferula thiophila. The sequence goes on along the minus strand of NZ_BHGL01000007.1, from coordinate 149,857 downwards.
CTTGCTGTTCGCTAGCCAGAATGCAGTGCTGGCGGATGGCTTGGATGAGGTCAAACAACTGGCTGAGGCTGATGCGCCGCAATTGGCGTTGCAGCGGCTGGATCAGGGGGTTGAGCGAGCCAGTCAGGATGCACGTGCGGACTGGCTGCGCTGGCAGTGGCGGTTATTGGCCAAAACCGGCCAGCCCGATGAGGTGCTCAAGCGCGCGGCGGCTCTGCCAGCAGACGCGCCGGAAGATGTGAAGCATATGGCTGCATTGCAGGCTGCGCGGGCAGCCATAGGCAAAGGAGATGGCATTCTGGCGCGCGGTTATCTGGCTCAGCTGTTATGGGTATTGCCCAGCGACAAGGCGGAGTACCGTGAGCTGCGGGTGCTGGTCGTGCAAAGCCATTTGCTGCCACAACCGGATGTCGAGGCGTCCAGCGTAATGTTGCGCTTTCAACAGGAATTCGGGGTAGACAAGGCCTTGCTGCATGATTATGCGCTGGCGGTGTTGCAAGCCGGGCGAGAGTCGGACGTGAGCTGGGCGCGGGTGCAATTATCTGCGGCTGACCCTCTGGCGGCATTGATTGATGCGCATGGCACGCAGCTATCGGATGCTGAAGTCAGGCAGCATTTACAAACGGTGCTCAACGCTGATGTGAGTGCGCCGATGTTATTGGTGGCGCGTAAGCTGGCTGCGCAAATGAATGCGCCTGAGTTACAGATACAAATCAGCGAGCGTTTGCTGAATCAGGCGAATGAATCTGATGCCGCAGATACGGCGGCATTGTGGAAATCTTACCGTGGCCTGACCCAGAGTTTTGGCAATGTGCGGCTGCTGTTGTTTGGTTCGGATGCCGGCTGGGCAGATCTGGCGCGTGAGTCAGCGGCTGCTGACCCGGTTATGGCACGGGCTATCTGGGCCTATTTGGCACGCGACGCTAAAGATCCTGAATTGCGTAGTGCCGCACAGCAGCAACTGCTTGAACAATTGTTGGCCCAGCATCTCGATCGCGCAGCATTACGTTTATTCGTATCTGCGTGGCCGGGTTTGCCAGCTTCAGCCTTTAATTCGACAGTACGCTACCGCTTGGGAGCGTTAGCGCTGGATGCTAAGGAATATAAGTTGGCGGCCGATTTGTGGCGTGACTTAGCTACGCTGCCTGACGGGGTGAATGGGGCAAACTGGCAAGTGCGCCGCGCGCTGCTATTTACGCGACAACAGGATTGGCCAGCTGCTAGCCGTGTTGTGTCAGCCTGGCTGGACCACGAATCTGTGGCAGGGTTAGCTGCCGGTTGGCAGATGCTGGCCGTGGTGCAACGTTTGTCGCAACAACCGTCGATGGTAGTGCCGGCGCGAGATTTGCTGCTGCGGCTGTTGCCGGTAGTGGCGCCAGAGCAGCGCCGCGTGGTGTTGCATCGCCTGGCGCAGTTGGCGGATGCCGAGCAGCAATGGACGCAGGCGGCGCAATGGTATTTGCAAGCTGCGACGCAATTGCCGCAGGCTGATGGTTTCGCCTGGCAGGCTCGGCTGGATGCGGCGGCCAGTCTGGATAAGGCGGGGTTGCATGGTGATGCCGGACAGCAGTATGAACTAGTATTGAAGACCAGTACGGACGCTGCGCAACAAGCAGCCGCAAGCTATGCGCTCGGCGCCCGCTAAGTTAAATTATACGGCGGTCATTGCTGCGCCTTTTGCGCATCTGGGGGTGATGGCGGATGCGCAAGCAGTGCAGCGTATTGATTTCCTGCCGCTGGATTATGCTTTGCTCAGCGCTGCAGATGTACCGGTGCAGCAACTGAGTGTGGCGTTAGCAGAATACTGGCGCGACCCGACACAGGGATTCGATTTGCCGTTGTCGTATCAGGGTAGCGCACATCAGTTGCGGGTATGGCAGGCGTTGCTGGCTATTCCGCCAGGGCAGACGCGTACTTATGGCGATATTGCCCGGCTGATTGGCTCCAGTCCGCGCGCGGTCGGTCAGGCATGTGGTGCTAATCCGTTGCCCATTTTGATTCCTTGTCACCGGGTTGTGGGTAAAACGAATCGCGGCGGATTCATGCACCGGCTGGATAGTGCGGCGTTATCGTATAAAGACTGGTTGTTACAACACGAGTCAGCGTTATGAACCCTGATTCACAGCGGGCAATAGATGGTTTTTGCGACCTGATCTGGCTGGAGGATGGACTGGCGTCCAATACCTTGCAGAGTTATCGGCGCGATCTGCTGCAATTGGCGGACTGGCTTGGGGATAAAGCCTTGATCGAGGTCACGCAGGCCGATCTGGAAAGCTATCTGCATTACCGTTATGCGCGCCATACCAGTCCGCGCAGTACCGCACGCCAGTTGTCAGCCTATAAACGCTTTTACCGGCTGGCATTGCGTGACGGGCGTATTGCACAAGATCCTACCTTGAAAATTGATTCCCCTAAGTTGCCGCGCAGTTTGCCCAAATCCATGAGCGAAGCCGAAGTGGAGGCGTTGCTTGCTGCTCCGGCCGGCGACGAGCCGCTGGCGCTGCGTGACCGGGCGATGCTGGAAATCCTGTATGCCAGTGGTTTGCGTGTGTCGGAGCTGGTTGGCCTGCATCTGCGTAGCGTGAATAGCGATATGGGCGTGGTGCAGGTGATGGGCAAGGGTAGCAAGGAGCGGCTGGTGCCCTTGGGGGAGGTGGCGGTAGATGCGCTGTTGCAGTATGTGCAACTGGGCCGGCCACAGTTGCTGCATGGACGGGTAAGTGATGCGCTGTTTGTGACGAATCGCGGTGAGGCGATGACGCGGCAGGCGTTCTGGTATCTGATCAAACGCCGCGCGCGCCAGGTGGGATTGTTGAAGTTGCCGTCACCACATGTGTTGCGTCATGCTTTTGCCACGCATTTGCTGAATCACGGTGCGGATTTGCGGGTGGTGCAGTTGTTGCTGGGGCATGCCGATATTGCCACTACGCAAATCTATACTCACGTTGCGCGTGAACGTTTGAAACAGCTACACGCAAAACATCATCCGCGAGGATGAATGTGCTATAGGGCAAAGGCCTTGACCATCAGGCTGACGCTGCTGCCCATCAATAACAGGCCGATCATACGCATCATCTGTTCACGGCTGAGGCCGACGTGAGCGCGATGCCCTAATGTCAGGCCAAGGGCGACCACAGGCATGGCGGCCAGATATGACCACAGCAGGCGGGTGTCGGAGAACAGGCCTGCGTATGCAAAACTGCTGATGCGCAACGAGCCTTCGATGAGTACTAACCCGGAAAAAGTGGCGCGCAATGCGGTTTTGTCGCTGATGCGATGCCCCAGGTAAATAATGTAAGGTGGCCCGCCGGTACCGAATAATGCGCCAACTGTGCCGCCGCTTAAGCCGGCTGGAATTGCCCACCAGCGTGAAATAGCTTTGTCGCCGTGCAGGTTGAGTAGGGAACGCACACCGAAAATAGCCACAAATACCGACAGCGTAATAAGCATCGGCTGCATCGGCAGGCTCGTTAATAAATGCGTGCCGAGTAGTATGCCAATCACGCTGAGCGGAATCAGGGTGCGGATTTCGCGCCAATTAACCTGACGTAAATTCACACCGCTGAGTAAAATCGAGGCGGAAAAATCCAGCAGCAGCATTAACGGTACGACAAACGTGAGTGGCAGCCATAACGCCAGTAGTGGAATGGCGACCAGGCCGGAACCAAACCCGGATATGCCGCGGATGAAATAAGCGGCCAGCAGGATGCCGATGGAAAGGGCGATCAGCTCCGGGCTCAAGTTTTTTGGCCGCGTTCGATGCAGATACCCAGTTGTTTGATGCCGCGGACGACAGCGAGCTTGGTGACGCAGACTTTGATCCAGGGCGAGCCGAATTCAGTTAGCACCACTTGCGCGACATGTTCGGCCAGCGCTTCTACCAGATTGAAGTCGCGCTGGGCAATGGTGTCGCGGATACGCTGGGCAACATCAGCATAGTTAATCGAGTCAGCCACATCATCGGTCTGGCAGGCGCGGCTGTGCGGCAAACCGATTTCCAGGTCGAGCTGCACGGTTTGCGGCACTTTGCGCTCCCACTCGTAAATACCGATAATCATTTGCAGTCTGAAATCACGCAAAAACAGCGTATCCATGAGATTTTGCCTTAGCATTAAAAGCCGCTATTTTAACCTATTAAACTGTCGCGTGATGGTGGCATTGCCCAGTACGGTTACAATGCGTTCTATTTGCTGCTGATAAGAAAGTATAGAGATGTTTGCGATTCCTGAAATTAAACCCGGCCAATCCATAGAGTTGCTCAAGGCTTTGCATATCCTGACCAGGGATGGCAAATTGAATCAGGATAGCCGGCGCAAGTTAAAGCAGGTGTATCACTTGTACCAGTTCATAGAGCCGCTACTGCAGGAAGTGGGCGAAAACGTGCAGCTGGTTGATCACGGTGCGGGGAAGTCCTATCTGGGTTTCATTCTTTATGACCTGTTTTTTAAACAGCGTAATGATGCGTCGCATATATTTGGTATCGAAACGCGCGAAGCGCTGGTGAAGAGTTCGGTTGAGCTGGCCGCGCAACTGGATTTTGAGCGTATGTCATTTCTCAATCTGTCGGTAGCAGATTCCATGGCTTCGCCGTTGCTGCCAGAGAAGATAGATGTGGTAACTGCATTGCATGCATGTGACACGGCAACGGATGACGCTATCCGTTTTGGTTTGCAGAAGCAGGCCAGGTTCATGGTGCTGGTGCCGTGTTGTCAGGCGGAAGTGGCATCAACTCTGCGCCAGGGTAAGGCACAGGCATTGGCGCGTGGGGCGCTGGCCGAAGTGTGGCGACACCCTATCCATACGCGTGAGTTCGGCAGTCATATTACTAACGTATTGCGTTGTTTGCAGCTGGAAGCCCATGGTTATCAACTCACAGTAACCGAGCTGGTCGGCTGGGAACACTCCATGAAGAATGAATTAATAGTGGCAACTTATAAAAATTTACCACGCCGAAAAGCGGCGGAACGTTTGCGTGAGTTGTTGATTATGTTCGGTTTAGAGGCGCTGGAGTCGCGTTTCTTCATTACCCCGTTTAATTGATATGTCAGGAAAGTGTTGACAAACGCCGCGTAATCCGTAGAATACGCATCTCATTAACGCGGGAATAGCTCAGCTGGTAGAGCGATACCTTGCCAAGGTATAGGTCGCGAGTTCGAATCTCGTTTCCCGCTCCAGAATATGGAGAAATCCCGATAATAAGGGAAGACCCAAAAAGAAAAGGGAAAGCTTGGTGCTTTCCCTTTTTAGTTCCTGGGTTTTGGTTAATGTAGCGCTGAGCGATTGGCGGGGTGGCAGAGTGGTTATGCAGCGGCCTGCAAAGCCGTGGACGCCGGTTCGATTCCGACCCCCGCCTCCAACCGCCCGGGTGGTGGAATAGGTAGACACAAGGGACTTAAAATCCCTCGCTGAGAGATCGGCGTGCCGGTTCGATTCCGGCTCCGGGCACCAGTAGTTGGATTTAAGTTGTGAGTAGGATTATATTTTTGTCTTGGGTTTTTTGAGCCGCAAGATGTTTATGGGCTTTCAGCCCATTTTTTGTTTGTGGAACGCGTATGTCGTTAGAGTCGTTAATAGAAGCTACCCTGGCAGGTCTGGGCTATGAATTGGTCGATATGTCCATGTCGGTCAAGAGTGGACAGCTGCGCGTCTTTATTGATAAGCCGGAAGGTATTACGCTGGATGATTGCACCTTGGTGAGTAATCATTTGAGTAACTGGCTGGTGGTGGAAAATATAGCCTACGAGCGACTGGAAGTGTCGTCGCCAGGTATGGATAGGCCGCTGAAGAAACTGGCGGATTATCAACGTTTCATGGGCGAAAAAGCGCAAGTTAAATTGCGCGTCGCCTTAGCTGGGCAACGTCGTTTTATTGGCACTATACATGGTGCTACTGAAACTCAAATTGAATTGGATGTGGATGGGCAGTTAATCAAGTTGGATATCGCCAATATTGATACTGCGCGTTTGGTTCCTAGTCTGTAATTGCTAAAAATGGCCGGAGGTTTTCGAGAATGAGCCGCGAGATTTTACTGTTGGTTGATGCATTAGCCAGAGAAAAAAATGTAAACAAAGAAATCGTGTTTGGTGCATTAGAGCAAGCCTTGGCTTCGGCTACCAAAAAACGTTTTCAGGAAGATGCTGATATTCGCGTGGTGATTGACCGTGATACCGGTGATTATCATGCATTCCGCTGCTGGGAAATTGTTGAAGATAATGACCACGAATTCCCGGAAAGCCAGATTGCGTGGACAGATTCGCAGATATCTCATCCTGATTTGCAGGTTGGCGATTTTGTCGAAGAGCCACTGGAAGCGGTCGAATTTGGCCGCATTGGTGCGCAGGCTGCCAAGCAGGTTATTCTGCAGCGTATCCGTGATGCGGAACGTGAGCAGATTCTGACGGATTTCCTGGATCGCAAAGAGTATCTGGTAACCGGTACTGTGAAGCGTATGGAGCGCGGCAGTGCCATCATAGAATCCGGCCGTGTGGAAGGTTTGTTGCCGCGCGATCAGATGATACCGAAAGAGAATTTGCGTGTTGGTGATCGGGTCCGGGCTTTCCTGTTGCGCGTAGAGCGCAGTGGACGTGGGCCGCAACTGATTTTGTCACGCACCGCACCCGAATTTATCGCCAAGCTGTTTGAGCTGGAAGTGCCTGAAATTGAAGAGGGCCTACTGGAGATTAAAGGTGCTGCACGCGATCCCGGCGCGCGCGCTAAAATTGCAGTAAAATCAAACGATCAGCGTCTGGATCCGATTGGTACCTGTGTCGGTATGCGTGGTTCGCGCGTACAGGCTGTTACTGGTGAATTAGCTGGCGAACGGGTGGATATCATATTGTGGTCGCCAGAGCCTGCGCAGTTTGTGATTAATGCACTGGCGCCTGCTGAGGTTAGCAGTATTGTTGTTGATGAAGAAAAACACAGCATGGATGTCGTGCTGGAAGAAGACCAGTTGGCGCAGGCCATTGGCCGTAGCGGACAAAACGTGCGCCTGGCTTCGGAATTGACGGGATGGGAACTGAACATCATGACCGTTGAAGAGGCGCAGAAGAAAAATGAAACGGAAGCATTGGCAGTGCGGGCGTTGTTTGTAGAAAAGCTCGACGTCGATGAAGAAGTTGCCGACATGCTGGTGCAAGAAGGTTTCTGCAGCGTGGAAGAGGTAGCTTATGTGCCTATCGGTGAAATGCTGGAAATTGAAGGGTTTGACGAAGAGTTGGTCAATGAATTGCGTGCGCGTGCGCGTAATGCATTGTTGACTGATGCTATCGCCAGCGAAGAAAAAGTGGAAAATGTTTCCAATGATCTGGCATCATTAGAAAGTATGGACGGTGAAATGCTGCGCCAGTTGGCCGAGCATGGTATTGTCAATTCAGAAGACCTGGCCGAGCTGGGCGTAGATGAATTAGTAGAAATGACGGGTGTGGATGCTGAGCGTGCTTCTACACTGATTATGGCGGCGCGTGCGCCGTGGTTTGCATAAATAAATTAGTAGAGAAAGCCTCGACAGCCCTGATATGAATGTAGAACAATTTGCCCAAGAACTAAAGCTCTCCACCGGATTATTGCTGGAGCAGTTGCGTGCAGCCGGCGTAGAAAAATCGGCGGCTGTGGATGCTGTCACCGAGCAGGATAAAGCTCGCTTGCTGGATTATTTAAGCAAAAAGCACGGTGCAACCGACGTGAAAAGTAAAATCACGCTAACCCGCAAGGAAACCACCGAAATCAAAAAATCGGATAGTACCGGCAAAGCGCGGACTATTCAGGTTGAAGTGCGTAAAAAACGGGTGCTGGTGAAGCGTGAAACCCCTCTGGCAAATGAAGTGACCTCAGGACAGGAATCGGAACCAGTTGATACTGGTTTGTCAGCAGAAGCTGAAACCGAATTGCAAGCGCAGCATGCTGAAGAAGTGATGGCGCCTGCTGAAACTGTTGCGGAAATAATTGAAGTTGTAGAAGAGGTTAAGCCGGCTCCGGTTGAAGTGCCTGTAGTCGAAGTGGCAGTTGCGCCTGTGGTAGAAGTCAGCGCAGAAGTTGTGCAAGCTGAGCCTGCTCAAATTGTGGAAGTGCCGAAAGTCGAAACAGAAGTTGCACCAGCGCAGGATGCGGCGGCAGCAGAGCCGGTATTGCAGCGCCGGCGCATAGTAAGGCCAGTGTTGGATGAGTCGGAGCTGGCGCGTCGCGCTGACGAAGCGCGTCGACATTCTGCGTTACATGAGCGTCAGGCTGAAGAAATTCGCCTTAAGCAAGAGCGTGAACTGAAGCGCAAACAACAGATTGAAGATCAGGCGGCTGCTGTAGAAGCCGCGGCAGAAGCTGCTAAGAATCCGCCACCAGTAGTTGCCAAGCCGGCAACTACTGAAGGTACCTTGCACAAAGCACCAGCAAAACCAGGTGAAAAACCCAAGCCGGTTGATAAAAAACCTAAACCGGCAGCTCCCGTCAAAACCAAAGATACTGCATGGAATGATATGCAGGCCAAAAAACGCGGTATCAAGTCGCGTGGCGACACGGGGGGTGACGCATGGCGTAATCGCAAGGGTGGTGGCAGACATCATAAATCCGACAGTGATGCAGCAAATGCATTCAGTGCGCCAACTGAGCCTATCGTCCAAGAAGTGATGGTGCCGGAAACAATTACGGTTGCCGAGTTGTCGCATAAAATGTCGGTTAAGGCTGCTGAAGTTATCAAAACGCTCATGAAAATGGGTAGCATGGTGACGATTAACCAGGTACTTGATCAAGAAACAGCAATGATTGTGGTAGAGGAAATGGGGCACGTTGCCAAGCCTGCTCCATTGGATACGCCGGAATCATTCCTGGATGAGTCTGAAAAACATGAAGTAGAGTTGTTATCACGTGCACCAGTTGTGACCGTTATGGGTCACGTTGACCATGGTAAGACATCGCTGCTCGATGCAATTCGCCGGGCGCGTGTCGCCAGTGGTGAAGCGGGTGGTATTACCCAGCACATTGGTGCTTATCACGTTGAGACTGATCACGGCATGGTGACTTTCCTTGATACCCCGGGTCACGAAGCGTTTACCGCAATGCGTGCACGTGGTGCCAAGGTAACTGACTTGGTAGTGCTGGTAGTTGCTGCTGATGATGGCGTGATGCCGCAAACAATTGAAGCAATCCACCATGCTAAAGCGGCTAATGTGCCGATGGTGGTTGCAGTCAACAAAATAGACAAGCCGGAAGCCAATGGCGAGCGTATTCGTCAGGAACTGGTTGCGCAGGGCGTTGTACCTGAGGACTGGGGCGGTGATACCCAATTCGTTGAAGTTTCTGCCAAGAAAGGCACTAACATCAATGGTTTGATTGAAGCCATTCTGCTTCAGGCTGAAGTGCTGGAGCTTAAAGCGGCTAAAGATGCACCGGCCAAAGGCGTGATTATTGAAGCGCGTCTGGATAAAGGGCGTGGTCCGGTAGCAACGCTGCTGGTACAGTCGGGTACGTTGAAGCGTGGTGATGTACTGCTGGCTGGCGGCGTGTATGGCCGGGTTCGGGCCATGCTGGATGAAGACGGCAAGCCGGTTCTGGAAGCGGGTCCATCGATTCCGGTCGAGATTCAAGGTTTGTCCGATGTGCCTAAGGCAGGTGAAGATGCAATGGTGCTGCAGGACGAGCGCAAAGCCCGCGAAATCGCGTTGTTCCGTCAAGGTAAATTCCGTGATGTGCAACTGGCTAAACGCCAGGCTGCCAAACTCGAAAGTATCATGGAGCAAATGGGCGATGGCGAAGCGAAACGTCTGCCGCTGATTATCAAGGCTGACGTACAGGGTTCTGCTGAAGCCTTGTCTACTTCGTTACAGAAAATATCTACCAACGAAGTCAAGGTCGATATTCTGCATAATGCGGTAGGTACCATTTCCGAGTCTGATGTGAACTTGGCGATGGCGTCCAAAGCAGTCATTATCGGCTTCAATACCCGCGCTGATGCTGCTGCTCGTAAACTGGCTGAAACGCTGGGCGTCGATATCCGTTACTACAACATCATTTATGAAGTTGTGGATCTGGTTAAAGCCGCATTGTCCGGCATGTTGACGCCTGATCTGAAAGAGAACATCACCGGTATGGCTGAGGTGCGTGAGGTATATGTAATCTCCAAGATCGGTACAGTGCTGGGTTGCCATGTGCTGGACGGTGTTATCAAACGCGGTCAGCGTGTTCGTGTCATGCGTAATAATGAAGTCATCCATGATGGCGAACTTGATTCGCTGAAGCGTTTCAAAGACGACGTCAAGGAAGTGAAATTCGGTTACGACTGCGGTCTGTCGGTAAAGAACTTCAATGCGCTGGAAGTAGGCGACAAGCTTGAAGCGTATGAAGTTGTTCAGGTGGCGCGTAGCTTATAATGGCTAAGGATTATCCACGCTCCCGTCGTGTTGCTGAGCAGATACAGCGCGAATTAGCCGATATTATCCGGACTGAGATACATGATCCGCGAGTGGGTATGATTACGATCACCGAGGTCGTGGTTACCCATGATCTGGAACATGCGAAAGTCTACTTCACCGTGTTTGAGAGCCTGGAACGGGCGCAAGAAGCTGCGCATGCGTTGAACCATGCTGCCGGCTTTATCCGCTCGCAACTGGGGCCGCGTATGCGTCTGCGTATCGTGCCGCAAATAACGTTTGTTTACGATACTTCAGTGGCGCGTGGAGCGGAATTATCCCGCTTGATTGACGAAGCGGTTGCCGCTGACACAGCTAGGCCGGACGATAATCACGAGTGATACAAGTAAAACGCATTAAACGACCGGTTCACGGGGTATTGTTGCTCAACAAGCCGGTCGGTATCACTTCTAATACCGCATTACAAATTGCCAAGCGTTTATATCAGGCCGAAAAGGCCGGGCATACCGGCACACTTGATCCTTTCGCAGATGGCCTGCTGCCATTATGTTTTGGCGAAGCAACCAAATTTTCCCAATATCAACTTGAAGCAGATAAACGCTATCGTGCTGTGTTGCAGCTTGGCGTCACCACAACGACGGGTGATCCGGAAGGTGAGATACTGGAAACGCGTCCCGTTAATACTAGCGGGGAGCAGGTAGCAGAAGTTGTTTCTAGATTCCTTGGCCATACCATGCAAACTCCCCCCATGTATTCAGCGCTTAAATATCAGGGTAAACCCCTGTATGAATATGCGCGAGCCGGAATTACCATAGACCGACCCGCCCGCCCTGTTCATATTCGTAATATCGAGATATTGGCATGGGGCGGTGACACGCTAAGCATAGATGTGACCTGTAGCGCAGGTACTTATATCCGAACTCTTGCTGAGGATATCGGTCTGAAGCTCGGTTGCGGCGCACATTTGACCCGGCTGACACGCCTGGCAAGTGGCGGTTTTAATTTGGCTGATGCGGTAACGCTTGCGCAGTTGGAGCAGGATGATTTGCCCCAGCGTGATGCTCGATTAGCAGCAGTGGATGGTCTGATTAGTTATTTGCCGGCAGTGGCTTTGAATGTTGCGGAAGCCAAATCCCTGTTACAAGGACAGCAGCCGAATTATAGCGGCGATGTAACCATAACAGGTTTGATGCGCGCTTATCAGCAGACGACTTTTCTGGGATTGGTTAATTTGCAGGCTGATGGCGCGATAGTCCCGCAACGGTTAATGCGGATTAATGCGTTTGGAGAATCGCTATGAAATTTTGCAGTGAATGCGGCAGTCTGGTCAGTCAACTTATCCCCACTGGTGACAATCGCTTGCGTTTTGTGTGTGCGGATTGTCAAACCATACATTATCAGAATCCGAAAATGGTGGTTGGTTGCTTGCCGGAATGGGAAGACAAAGTGCTGCTATGCAAGCGCGCCATTGAACCTCAATACGGAAAATGGACGTTACCTGCCGGCTTTATGGAAAACGGTGAAAGCACCCAGCAAGGTGCTTTACGCGAAACCCTGGAAGAAGCTGGCGCGCGAGTGGAAATTTCCCATTTATTCACCCTCTATAACCTGCCTTACATCAGTCAGGTGTATCTGATGTTTCGCGCCAGATTGCTAGATCTGGATTTTGCTGCCGGGGAAGAGAGTCTGGAAGTGGCACTCTTTACCGAGGAAGAGATTCCCTGGGATGAGATTGCATTTCTGACCATAGAAAAAACGCTGCGTCAGTATTTCGAAGATCGCCGCAAGGGCGAGTTCGAATTCCATGTTGGCGATATTGAACGTCGGAATCGTTAAGCAGGCTGATACCTGCGCGTTAAACGCACGAATTGTACCCGTAGCCAGCCTGGTTTCTGTTCCAGTAAGAACTGGATGCGAATCCGGTAAATATAATCCCCTTCCTGCATATCGTAATACTTGTGCTTCATGTGCTGAAAGCTAACCAGCGTCGTTGCCAGCTTTTCAGCGATACCGACAAACACTAACTGATCTGCCGCCAGCATAAACGGGCTAGGCGCAATTGCATCCTGTACCGCGTGCAGCTTGATTAGTTGCGGTGAACACCCAAGGCGTTCCATGCCGAGGGTGATTGTGGAACTGGCGGACTGTTCCATCCAGCGTATTGCCGATAATGTTTGAATGTGGCGATTGCTCTGATCAAAGCTGATAAGCAAGTCGTGCGCTTTCACGTTGCAAGTGGCGTCATCAGGGGCCATGCTCAAGCGGTAATAGGCTTCGCTTGGGTGACCTGTCGCCTGGTAGTACGCGGTAGCTTGTGGGCTGGGCGCTGTATCTTTAAATGCATTGAGAATGGATCTGACACCACAGCTTAGCTTCACCGTTGCGGGCATATCAAACACGGAATTTTCAGCAGGCGTCGTGGTGCTCGTGAGTTTCGCATGAATATGCTGTAATAAGACATTGGGACTATCTGCATAAGGCACGCCATACAGCTTGATTAGTTTGGTCTGGCTACCCGTATTCGACTTTACCCTGTCCATTTGCGCAACAACATCATTAATTGCCCAATACCTTGCTGAATCTAATGCTACGGCGTGGCCATTAATTGCCTGCGGAGGTAAGCTATCAGACAACGCTATGCAGTGACTGTGCATGTTGGCATCAAATTCTTTGCTGAACACAATTGATTCCCGCCACTTCCATGCCCAGTAGGCGGCCAACTCAATTTCACTGGGCGATAAACCTACCGGCCGCATCAGATGCAACAGTAAAATTCTTGCATAGGCCTGTTCGCAACTGCAATAAGCGCTACCTTTGAGCACCATGCTTTGTTTAGCGAAGCCATGTAGTTCGGCTAATTTGTAGAGCTTGTGCAGGGTGTGCCAGGTTTGAGCTGAGGGCAGTTCATAACGGAAATATCGCCATTGAATTAACTTACCCAGGTAATGTATCGCGCGCAATACCATAGTCGGCAACGCGGTGCTATCCCTTTGCTGATGATGCAGAATAGTGTTGGCCATTTCCTGATATGCCTGGGCAAGCTGCCAGTAAAACGCAACTATCTCCTGCCACAGCGACTTTCCGGCATATTTGTAATCAGCATGATTTTTTAAAAACTGAGTGATAAGGCCATGCTGCAATTTGGAACCGGCGTGTTCAATTGCGCCTAAAATATGCAGACGCTGGATATCAAAAGGGACTTTTGAGCGGTTGTAGGTATCGAGTAAAAGGACAACTTGCTGGTGAGCTTCATACTCGTGCAGTTGTTGGAGATGCTCAACCCATTTATGGGTCGTAGTTAAACTGTCCAGAGGCGTAGAGATTGCTGGCGCGGGTTTAATACGGAATTTGTCGAATAATTCATTGAGCATCGTAGTGATATTGTTTTTATAATCTATTCTGAATTGAGCATACATCATACCAATGGCTAATGTCATTGATTTATTGTTGTTTTATTAAATGCGGCCCTGCTAAACCAGAGTGGAACTGACAAAGAATGTAATAATGTGACGAAAAACGAACTGCAAATAGGGTGGTTGAATCGTTATTTTTCAGTTAAAATGCGCATCTGTCGTAACAGACATGGAGGTTTGGGTGAGTGGTTTAAACCAGCAGTCTTGAAAACTGCCGAAGGGAAACCTTCCGTGAGTTCGAATCTCACAGCCTCCGCCAGGACTGGTATTTAATCGTTTTCAAACGGTTTCAAACAGTATCAAAAAGCTAATTAAACCCGCTATCTATAAGGATTTGCGGGTTTTTTTACGTTCATTCGTTGTCAAATGGTGTCATTGAATCCCACGACAAATGACGGTATATTTCCATTTGTACCGTCACGGTATAAGAAAATATACCGTCAAATTGAAATATACCGTCATAAAAGGGATATTAATGGCACTCACTGCGGTTAAGGTAAGTAAAACTAAGGCGACCGATAAACCGCAGAAGTTGAGTGATGGCGGTGGTTTGTATTTGCTCATTCACCCGAATGGCGGTAAATACTGGCGACTTGATTATCGCTTTGATGGTAAACGTAAAACTTTGGCTATTGGTGTTTATCCTGACGTAGCCTTGGTTGAAGCGAGAGAACGGCGCGAAGAGGCGCGTAAGCAGATAAAAAATGGTGTTGACCCTTGCGGAACCAAGAAAGCTGCCAGGCAAACTGCAACAGCGGAAGTTACAAACAGCTTTAAGAGTATCGCGTTGGAGTATCACCCAATCAAAGTACCAACATGGACGGCAGGTCACGCCAAGCAGTGGTTAGTTAATTTGGAACGCTATGCTTTTCCAAAGCTTGGTGATAGGCCGATCAGTGAGATTGAGCCTCTGGATGTCGTGGCGGTATTGCGTGATCTGGAAGAACGTAAGAATTATGAAACACGTGACAGGTTAGGGCAATCAATTGGCGCAGTATTCAAGTATGCGATAGCCACAGGGCGGGCTAAATACAATCCGGTTGCAGATATTAGAATCGCGCTGGTTGAGCGTCCAAAGACAATAAATTTTAAATGTATCAGTCCTGCTGAATTGCCTGTTTTTTTGCGTGCGGTTGCAGCTTACGAGAGTTTAGATAAGGTGTCACCTATTGCAATATCAGCTTTTAAGTTGGTTATGTTGACTGCAACCCGTACCAGCGAAGTACGCTTCGCAAAATGGTGTGATTTTGATCTTGATGAAGGGTTATGGGTGATTCCTGAAGAACAGCAGGGACGCAAAGGCAAGCACGGCAAGCGCAAGGCCCACACCGTACCCCTATCATCTCAGGTTGTAGCGATCTTACGCGCACTCTTCCCAATTACTGGCGGTGGCGATTTTGTATTTCCGAATCGAAATACGCACGGGCGGGTTATCAGTGAAAATACGATATTGAAAATTATTGAAACCATTGGTTATAAAGGCAGGATGACCGGGCACGGCTTCCGAAGCCTTGCGCGTACTATTTTGGGTGAAATGGGATATCGGCGTGAGGTGCTGGAAGCGATGCTATCACATGCAATTGAAAATCAGACTGAGGCGGCTTACGTTCGTACTAATTATCTGGAAGAACGGCGGGGCATTATGCAGAAATGGGCCGATTATTTGGACACGGTTAGATCGAGTGCGGATATTGTGGAATTGAAGCGGGCTTAATGGTCATGTTG